>CAZNZA010000219.1:0-6357 GCA_964577325.1 uncultured Polyangiaceae bacterium | reverse complement strand
CGGTACATGCCACCGTTCCAGATGATGACGATGGGAATGACAAGCAGGTTCTTCAGGAAGTAAACGGCCGCGGCGGTTGCCGGCGGGCCCTGCACTCCTAATGCCGCATCGAGCGCTTGATGAACGAACGCCGTTTGCGCGACCGCGTCGATGCACCAATTGCCGAGCAAAATGAAGGCCGCGATGGCAATCAGCGCGCCCAGCAGCCGCCCCGATAGCGCCCGCGCCCGTTCCCATAGCGGAAGCTCGCTTGCGGGGGAGGTGCGTTCGCCCTTCGAAACGTCATGGCTCCCTTCTACGGACATGGGGGGCACCGAAGCGCCCGCCGCCCGGCGCCGTGCCCACAGTCGGCGAAGGGTGGCGAATCCCCGGCGTATACTTCCAGCACCGACTACGCCGACACCGATGAGCACGCGAGCGGGCTCAACGACGAGCTCGAGCAAAAGATACGTAGTCGCGGGCTGATCGGTCCAGCCGAGTTGCAGCGCGCGGCCCGTCGCTGCCAAAAGAGCCAAGCCAGGCAACAACGGGTAGCGCACGTAAAGCCACAAGGACCAGGCCAAGGGCGACCCTGGGCCCCGACGCCACACATCGTCAGAGGCGGGCGATGCTGTCATACGTCACAGCGCCTCGAGGGCGCCGAGCACGTCGCGCTTGAGATCTTTGTAGTGCTCCAGCCCGACACTCATGCGGATGAGTCCAGGTGAAACGCCGATGCGGGCCAACTCCTCGGGCGGGACATCGGAGTGCGTCATGGTCATTGGGTGCTCGACCAAGCTTTCGGTGCCGCCCAGCGAAACCGCGAGACGTGCGACCTCGAACGCATTGAGCACCCGCTGTGCGCCCGCTATGCCGCCTTCCACGTCGAACGCGATGAGTGAACCTGGGCCCGTGCATTGTTTGGCGTAGATGGCGTGCTCCGCGGACCCCACTGGAAGCAGCCCCGGATAATACACGTGCTTGACCTTGGGATGATCGGCGAGCAGCTGCGCCAGCTTGGTGGCGCTTCTTGCCTGGCGCCGCATGCGCACCGAAACCGTCTCGAGTGAACGCAACAGCAGCCAACCCGTGAAGGGATTGGCCATGGTGCCCAAAATCGTGCGATACAGTTTCACCGCCTCCATGGCTTGGGCGCTGCCCGTGACGACGCCTGCGATGAGATCGCTGTGCCCTCCCAAGAACTTGGTCGCTGAGTAGATGACGTAGTCGGCGCCGAACAGCGACGGTTTCTGAAAAATCGGGCCGAGGAAGGTGTTGTCGACGGCGAAGTGGCAAGGCTTCCCCGAGGCTGCGCTTATCTCTCGCGTCACGGCACCCACGGCTTCCAGATCGACGAGGACGTTGGATGGGTTGGCAGGCGTTTCGACCAAGACCATGCGTACTCTTTCGGGGCCGAGTTCAGCCGCCGCCTGCCGTAGCGCTGCCGGCACATCGCCGTTGGCCGGAACGAACCGATTCTGGATCTGGAACTCGGGCAGAATGTGCTCGAGGAAAAAGTGCGTTCCCCCGTAGATGGGCTGGGTGCTCACTACTACGTCACCGGGTCGTAGCACGGCCCAGGCCAAACTCGTGATAGCTGCCATGCCCGAGGCAAACACCGCTCCTTCCTCGGTTCCATCCCACGCGGCCACGCGGCGCTCGAAGATCTCCAAATTAGGATTGTTCAGGCGACTATAGATGAGGCCTGGTACCTCGGAGACGCGCGCCGGACGCAGCTTGTACGCCAGCTCGAAGTGACGTTGGCCTTCTTCGGCATTGCGAAACTGAAAGGTGGACGTCAGAAACACCGGCGGCTTGACGGACCCTTCCGATAGGAATGGGTCATAGCCGTAGCCCAAAGCCAACGTCTCCGGCTTGAACTCTTTGCCGGTCTTCTTGTGTCGTCGATCCATCCGCTCTCCTCCGGTTTGCCGACGCAACCTAACACGAAGCTTTGGCGGCGGGGCAAACCGATGGTCAGCGCTTGAACCCGGCCTGCGACAATGTCTCACCTGCCGGGGTTCGCTCAGGCGCGGCGCGGTCACGCCGAGCGCGTGTGGTCACAGCACGCGGCGTGGTTGCCGCGATCCGTCGTCACGGCTGTCGATGACGCTCCCGTCGCTCATTTCCGTTGCGAACGGGAGTACGACGAACGGCGTGGCCCTGCAGCGCGCCGCCCGCGCACGATCGGAAATGGGTGCACCGCCCTTGCTTGACAGAAGCTGGCCCAGCCATGACGATTATTCGACATGCGTCCTTCACGTTCTTCACAGTCGCCCCTCGGGCGCTTTGCACCGCTTCCCGTCCTTGCCCTGCTGAGCTTCGTTGCCTGTGGCGAGGCGGACGACGGCGACCCCAATGCCGACCCCTCGCCGACCCAACCCGGTCCCGCGGTGGCGCCGATTGGCGTCTCGCCATCGGGAACTGACGCGGTTTCGCCGGGGCCGGTTATGCCGGGCACGGTCACGCCGGGCACGGTGACGCCGTCGCCGGGCACGGTTACGCCGGGCACGGTTACGCCGGGCACGGTTACGCCGGGCACGGTTTCTCCGGTCGGTGTGGAGCCCACCACACCGCAGGCCACGGTGGCGCCCGTCGAACCGGCGCCCACGGAGCTCGTTTCCTACGCCGCGGACATAGAGCCGATCTTCGTGCGCATATGCTCTGATTGCCACCAGGAGGGCGGCTACGGAGGTGCGAACGGCGTTGAGCCCCTAGCCAATCACAACCTGAGCATGGGTGACGGCTACATGGCGCTGACGACGCAACAGTCGCAGCAAAACACGGACATGGCTTTGGTCGGCGATACTCCGGAAGAAAGCTACTTGTGGCACAAGCTGAACGGCACCCAAAACAGTGTCGGCGGAACTGGTGAACGAATGCCCATGTTTGGCGCCCTCACCAACGACGAGCTCGGACTCGTCGAAGCTTGGATCATCGGCGGCGCTCAGCCCTGAGGCCGTATCACCAGTCGAAGGTGTGCACCATCTCGTGATGGTAGTGGTGCTGGGGCTCCAGCACCACTTGCGAACGCCATTCCGGCACCCGAATTGCGTTCGGAAAGGCTTGGGTTTCCAAGCACAGGCCGGCGTGCTGGGTTAACGCGCGACCCTTACCGCGGCGCGTGCCGTCGAGGTAGTTGCCGCTGTAGAACTGCACCCCCGGTTGGTTCGCCGCCAAGCTCATTCTGCGCCCCGTGGCGGGACAATGGACGGCCGCTACCTTGCGCAAGCTGTTGGGTTCACCGCGCACGATGAAGTTGTGATCGTAGCCGAGCGGCGAGGTACCGAGCTTGACGAGATCTTTGGCGATGCGTTTGGGGCGCGTGAAGTCGAAGGGGGTGCCTGCCACGGGGACCACTCGACCTTCCGGAATCGAGTCCACGCCCGGCGTGTACTCGTCGGCAAACAACTCGAGCTCGTGGTTGAGCACACTCAATTCAGTTCCCGCGCTCAAGTCCCAGTAAGAGTGGTGCGCCATGTTGACGATCGTGGGTGCCTCCGTCGTGGCTTCCATGGTGACGCTCAACGTGTTGTCGTCGCCCAGGGCATAGATCACTCGCGCCGACACCTCTCCCGGATAACCCTCTTCTCCGTCGGAGGAGAGATAACTGAAGATCACCCGTGCGACGTCGGTGTTTTCGGTGGAAACGATTTCCGCTTCCCGCGTGCGCCACAATCGTTTGTCCCAGCCCGTCTTGCCCCCGTGCAGATGATTGCTGCCGTCGTTGACGTTGAGGTGGTGGGTCTGGTTGCCGAGCTTGAAACGGCCGTTCTTGATGCGGTTGGCAACGCGCCCGATGGTGGCGCCAAAGTACCAGCGGTGACTGCTGTACTCGTCGAGGCTGTCGAAGCCCAATACGACATCTCCCGAACGCCCTTGCGAATCCGGAACCCACAGATGCGTGAGCGTCGCGCCGTATTCGGTGACGCGAGCGACCATACCCTGGGCGTTCGAGAGTTCGAACTGGCGAGCGGGGAATTCGCCAATTTCGCCGAACGGGCGTTCGATAACGGTAGGCATAGGGCGGCTTTCAGGTGGGAGTTGAGGGGGGGATGGAGGGAGCGGCAGGGCGATAGGGGGGCGATGAGGCGGTGGGGTCAGAGGCTAAGCGCTCGAGAGCGGCGGGGCCAGGACGACGCGCCGCGCGTGCGGCGCTATCGTCGCGCGACTCTCACGCTGACTCATCCTGTTCTTCGTGCGGCGTTGGCGTCTGCTGGGTCTCTAATAGAGGATTCGCGGGACGATCACTCAGTTGGCTAGCACTCTTTGCTCGCGCTAACACAAAGGAGACGTCGGGTGTCGTTTCTGCTTCGACATAGATTTGATACGAAAACAGCGTACGACTGATGGCGATGAGCATCAAGTTCGTCGAGATCGCCGCTCTGCCGAGCAAACCGTTGCCCAGCACTTTCGGCAACGGCGCCGGGATCCCTTGCATGCGTTTGATGCGGAACCCCTCGTCGGTGAGCAAGCGGCGTAGCGTGCGAAAGGTAAATAATCGGGTGTGGGTGCGGTCCAAGATACCCGCTTGCCCATAGTTGAATTGCCCAAGCGCGAGCATCACGCGTTGAACGATGAACGCGATATTCGGTGTCGTGATGATGACCTTCTTGGGGCTGTAATCGAACTGTTTGCGCAAGCGCTCCAGAAAGAGCTCCGGGTTGCGCAGGTGCTCGATGATGTCCAGCATCAGGACGACCTCATGCTCCGAGACATCGAACCGTGGTGGGTCGTCCAAGTCTTGAGCAATGACCCGCACACCGTTACTAGCGCTTCGTGCGGCGTACTGGTCCACCACCGTCACGTCACAGCCCTTGGCCAGCAACTCCTCAGCCAAACCCCCGGGGCCTGCGCCCAGGTCTATCACTTTGGAACCCGGTGCTACCGCATCGAGCGCATAGGTGTGGCTGCTAGGATAACCGAGCTTCAGGTCGTAATGGGCGTTCTCGTCGGCGTGGGGGTCGAAACGGCGCTGATAGCGTAAACCAGAGCGGTGCGCGACGTTCTGCAGGGTTGCCCACACCACGTCCTTGGCGTACTTCATCCCGTTGACGCGCGAGATTTCGTCGCCGTAGTAAGTTGGGATCGGCAGCTCCACGATCCGCGCCTTGGCGTTCATGAGCTGGATGATGATTTCCGTATCGAAGTGGAAGTCGTTGGAGTTGAGGCGAAACGGGATGCGGCTCAACATGGCCACCGAGTACACCCGATAGCCACTGTGAAACTCCGACAGCCTGCTGCGCAACATCGCGTTCTGTACCCGTGTCAGGATGCGGTTGCCCACGTACTTGTACAGCGGCATGCCGCCGCGCAGCGCGGCAATGGGTTCGAGCATGCGGCTACCGAAAACGGCGTCAGCCTCGTCACGCACCAGCGGTGCCATCAGCCGCGGTAACTCCTCCGGCGCATACTGCCCATCGCCGTGCACGAGCGCCACGAAATCGAAGCCGTTGGCGATGGCATACGAGTAACCAACTTTTTGATTGCCGCCGTAGCCCTGGTTGTAGTCGTTCCGGAGCACCGTCATCGGAGCGCGACTATTGGCTTGTTTGTACTCTTTGCCGATGGCGTAGGTGGCGTCGTTGGAGGCATCGTCGACGACCAGGATCTCGCAGTCGAAGTCCGCGAGCACCGAATCCGGGATCCGATCGAGCACCCACTTCAGGGTCGACTCCGCGTAGTAAGCGATGACAAAAATCAAAAGACGCGGACGCGCCTGGATGCTAGCCAAAAAGACCTCGACGATGCGGCCACAGCCGGTGATGAGGCCGCGACCCTAGCGCGGCATGCCGAGGAGGTAAAGTAGCGACCGGCCTCGGGCGCATCCTCCGGTCGGCTCGCTCAGCTCGGATGGGCCTGCGGTCGCTCGGCGCTTTCGGTGTGTGACAAGACGCTTTTGGCGAGCTGCTGTTGCTCTTTGTCTTTCGCAGCGACACTGACGAGCACCCGACCGCCGTGCAGTTGGTCGCGAACGATGACCGCTTCGTCCCGCGGGATGCCAAGGCCAATCAAAGCCCCCGCCAGACCACCGGTGGCCGCCCCCGCGCCCGCGCCCGCCAAGGCTGCCACGATCGGGCCCGCGGCAAACACACCCAGTACCGGAATTGCCACAGCCCCCATGGCTAGTGCGCCGGCGGCTGCGGCTCCCACCATACCCCCCGCCAAAGCTCCCGTTGCGCCTCCTTCTGCGGCTTTCGACGATGCTTTGATCGCGAACTTCTCCCCGTGCGGCTGCTCGTTCATCAACAGGCTGATCTGCTCGGCGTCTACTCCCGCTTTGACCAGTGCCTCCACGGCTTTGGCTGCCTCCGTTCGGTTGTTGAATACGGCGAAAGTGGTCGAGTCGGACATGTTATCTCCCAGCAGGTGCTGCAA
>CAZNZA010000218.1:0-6369 GCA_964577325.1 uncultured Polyangiaceae bacterium | reverse complement strand
TCCGATGCGCTCGAGACGGAACGCAGAGAGGTGTCGTTCTGAATCGTTTCGAGGCATCGTCAACCGGCCGGAAGACCCCGCTCCTAGTGCTGCGACAACTAGGTTCTGAGCCCACTGCGGGCCACTGTTGAGACATGTGTTGAATCGTCGATGCTTGTCGCAGCACTAGAAAAAACACGAAAAGCGGAGGCAAACCGGAAGCTCTTCGACGCTTTCGATACCGACCCTCAGTGCGCTGTGGGAGGGCATCGATACCGGTCGAAACTTGGTTGCCGAGGTACTAGTGCTGCCATGTCTCGCATTGAAAGGCGTTTGGAACCAAGCGTTCCTGGGGACGGGAGCTGTGCCCACACATCCGTGCACCACCGCGTGACGGCGATCGCGACGGGCGGGGGCGCGGACGGAGCACAAGGATATAACCTGATACATCTATTCGCGAGTCGTCGGGTGCGATACTCGGCCATCCGTATACGATGAGGATACGTGGCATTCGGGGCGTAGTCGCCGGGGCACGTTTGTGCTGGGCCATTGTAGGAGCCGCAACCACGCCGTCCCCCCTTGGAAGCTGGCCTACCGTGCGTCCCCACCTCGTTGAGGCGTTGCCCCACCTTCAGCCTGGTGGTCAAGTTGTTTGCCTGCACATTCTCCCTTGCAGGCGCTCCACTTTCATCCCACTTTGCAACCGCCATTGGTATGAGGCACGACGCGCACCACGACCAGCAATACGCGGGGATACAACTGCACAGCCTCGCGTATGCTCACCCGGTCGTCACCGCACACCACTTGCTTTTACGGAGAATCAATCAATGAAAAGTACCTTCAGCTTTACCAAACTCGGCCTTGGTGCCCTCCTAGTCACGCTTGCTCCGGCCTGTACCGTTTCGGTTTCGGACGATAGTGACACCACCGACGACTCTGCCGAAGATGCCGGCGATACGAGTGACCAGAGCTCTGACGACGACACGAGCGGTAGCGTCGACGGCGGCGTTACCCCTACGGATGGAGTGGACGCGAGCGACCAGACGTCGGGTGATACGGACACCTCCGACGGCGACAGTACGGACGGCATCGACATCACCCTCGACACAGATACGAGCGGCGATGCGGGCAGCGAGACACCCGGCGACGGAGGCGTCGCTGCAGAGGGCCGCAATGGTTGCGGCGAGGATAGCGACGAGGCGACTGTCGTCAGCGGCTCGATCACCGACGCAGTGACGTGGTCAGGTACAGTGAAGGTAGAAGGCGACGTTTCACTGAGAGACGGCTCTAGCCTCACCATCGAACCGGGCACTCACATCATCATGAGCGTCGACTCGAGCATCGAACTGGGCTGGAACAGCGGGGCGTCGACGTTGACCGCTGAGGGCACCGCCAACAATCCGATCATCTTCTGCGGCGAAAATGAGGATCGCGGATACTGGCAATCATTCATCGTCGGTCGCAACGTCACGTCCAACTCCGTGCTCCGGCACGTGCGCTTCTTCGACGGAGGCGGCGATGTAGATGCGGCCGTGGAGCTCGCCGCTTCGATATTGGTAGACAACGTCGTAGTGAGCAACTCTGACAGCGCTGGTGTAGCCGCCGTCGACTTCGACGACGACAGCGAAGTGTTGAGCGTTTCGGACAGCAAAGAGACGCTCATCCTGCGCGCCGACGGAGCAGCGACCCGGTTTCCCCAAGGCGGCTCCTTTGACGGCAACGACGAGACCCTCGCTCGCCTTCGTTTCACCACGACCACACGTGACCTAGTATTCGCTGACATTGGCATTCCTTATCTTCAAGAGGCTGATCTGCAGGTCCGAGACGGCGGCTCCGTCACGTTCGAAGCGGGCGTCGAGTACCGCTTCGGCACGGACGCCACCTTGGACGTGGGTTGGAACTCGGGCGCTGCCGAAATTCAGGTGGCGGGCACGGAAGAAGCACCCGTGGTCTTCCGGGGACGCTCGCAGGATCCCGGCTACTGGGAAGGCGTCATCATTGGCAGAAACGTGCTGAGCAGCTCTTCACTCAATCACCTTTTCATCCATGATGGCGGAGGTAGTGAACAGCCGGTGGTCGACGTAGGCGCGGAAATCACCCTAAACCATGTAACGCTGATTGATAACGAAACCGGCATGCTCGTGCGCGGAGATGGCGTGGATACTGACTCGACCACCCTCACCATTACGGGCACCGAAGGCTATCCGCTTACTGTCGAACCCGAAGCAGTGGTAACCCTGCCCAAGGGGGGTGACCTGACCGGCAACGACACCGATCAGGTGTTGATCTCAGGCGGCACCTATACGATAGAGGGTACCGTTCCGAACCTGGGCGTCCCCTATCGTATCGAAGGCGAGTTCCAAACGCGCGATGGCTCGTCCTTGACGGTCGAAGCGGGAACGCACTTCGTGATGGCGCCTGACTCGAGCATGGTATTCGGCTGGAACAGCGGTACGGCCACTGTCGCGATGGAAGGCACCGAAGAGGATCCCATTCGCTTCTCGGGCGTAGTGGACGATGCAGGTTCTTGGACGGGTTTGACCGTGGGGCGCAATGTGCTCAGCAGTTCAGCCTTCCGTTGGGTCGAGTTTGCTCACGCCGGCGGAGACGATTATACCCTCAAACTGGATCGGGCGGTAGACGTCGAGAATTGCTCCTTCACGGACTACGACGGCGTCGGCATCCTCAAGCTCGAAGAAGACGAAACCGACTACACCGTGAGCAACACGTTCACGGGTGACGAAGTCGGTAACCAGTAACCACTTCTAAAGGATCAGTATGTGGCGTAGGCTGAAGCCCCCGATGATGGGCTGAAACCTCACGCCACACTTCGGCAACGGCTGACTTCGCTTTGGCGAGTCAGCCGTCGCCGTTTTCATTCTTGGACACTTCAGCAGCGTTGCCAAAGATATTCTCCGAGCGCAGCAACTCGAGCAGGCGCAGCAACGATCCCTGCCGATCACTGTCGACGACTTCGTCGGCAGTCACATGGAACGTTCGCATACCGAGCTTCAGGGCTGGCTCGATATCGTTCTTCCAGTCATTGCCCACCATCAGTGCGTGCTCGGGCTCGGCCTTCAAAAGGCGCAGTATCTCACGGTAATAGTGCAGGCTCGGTTTCGTCGCGTGCATGTTTTCGTAGCTCGTGACTAGGTCGAAGGCGCTCGGATCCAGTCCCGCCCAATGCACGCGTTGCTCGATGGCGACACGGGGAAAGACGGGATTGGTCGCCAGTACGAGTCTGCTCCCCCGCTGCCGGAAGCCTTGCACGACCCGAGAAGCGGCGGGAACGTGAGCGGTTATCGACTGCAGTTGGGGAAACTGCCGCACGTAGAAGTCGTTGAAGAACGGCTCGAGAAGTGCTCGGGACTGGCCCATGTGCTTTTCGAAGTGGCTCCAGAACACGTCGCGATTGCTCGACTGTGGATCTTCGTTCGCGATCATGGCCAGAGTGCTGTTTCGCACGGCTTCGATGACGCGCGTCGGCTCGAAGCGCGCTTCAGCATAGCGGCCCAGGAGCTCGAAATAGGCCGGTAAGAAGTCGGCCATATCATTGGCAAGCAGCGTGTCATCCAGATCGAAAAGAACGATGTCGACCATGGTGTTCTCCCCTAGCGGCTCAATGAGAGCGAGCTTCGCTGGCCATGCGGCAGCGCGCTAATCGGATGCTGCGTTTGAATCGGATGCTGCGTTCTTCACGTCGCCCGTAGCTTTGGCGAACTCGAAGTGGAACGCATCCGGTTCGCGAGGAGGAGCGAGAAAGCGGGCTATTCGCTTCTGCTTGACCGCTGCCTCCGCCAGCTTGACGACAACGTCGTGAACCGCGGCAGGAACGTCGGCAAGGCGCACATCCACAGATACCACCTGAGGGTTCTCCACGTGATTGAGACACCCCATCTCCCTGGCCCGAGGTAACTCCGCCATCAGCGTACGCAGCATCAGCGCACGGTTCTCGTCGCGGGTACGCTTTGCACTGAACTGCTCCAATACGCTATCTCCCGCAGCGCAATACATGCTCTTCGCTCGCTCCAGATCGTCCTCGGCTAACGCCAACATCACTTCGACTTGCCGCTCTGGGGTGCGTTCGACGCTGCGCACGGAAACCGTCTTTAGTCCGGCTTGGTGAAATAGCCGCTCGAGCTCCTGACGAGCGGTCACGGGTAGGTGCTCGACGCTGCCCGTGAGCAGAGCGCGCTCATCACGGGAACGGTCGTCGGTCACCGGGTTATCATCAGCGGCGCGCGCTCCCACTGGCACAGCCAGCAACGCCACGATGCCAAGCAGCGGTGGTAACCAACGCAGCGGTTTCGACAAGCGCCGCGATTCCAGCAAGCGCGGCGATTCCAGCAAGCGCGGCGGACGCGAGCATCGACGGGGATCTTTGAGCGCTACAATGGGCCGTTGCATCGGAGCAACCTACTCCAATTGGTCCGGCAAGCAAACGGGGGATGCGGCTAATCCCCGCCTCGAGCGCAAGCCGCATCGGCTGCTTTAACTAGTCCCGCCCGCGCAAGAATGCCTCGAGGGTGGCTTTGCGAGCGGTGCGTTGCCAGTCGCTCGCTGCCTGGCTCGCATCGCCGCCCGCCGTCCATCGTGCCGCCAGCTGCTCCAATGCCTGAACCACGTGATCGACGTGCAAAGACAGATCGGCGTTGAACGGCATGCCCAGCTCTTCAGCGAGAGCAGTCACACACAGTCGCGCTGCGCGCGAGGGATTGCTCGGAAAGCCGCTCATGGCGACCATGGCAATCTCGTCCGGCAACAGCTGAGTGCCTGTAACGCCAAAGTGGGGAGACAAGGGGGGAGAAGCGCACGCTTGCGGGGCGCTTCTTTGCATGGCCCGGGTATCGCTGGACGTGCGAGTGCTGCGGGCTTTCCTTGGGCTCGCCGCTCGTTTCGACTTCGCCTTGGCGTGTCGAGCAACCACCGTAGCCTCGTCCATGGTGGCGGAAGGAGGGGCCGCTTCCGAAGCTGCTGTGGCGGTATCATTAGCCGCAGGCGCCGCGTTCGAAAGGCGCTCGGTTGGCGCGGGCTGCTCGGCTTCTCGTTCCGCGCTTTCTGAAGCACTCGTTAACCCAGGTTCGTCCTCGCTAAGCGCCTTCTTGGAGCGGAAGTTCAGCGCCTCACGCAGATCTTGGGGCGGATTGGCCAACATCAGTCGTGCGCTGTCCAGCACGGCATCGAAGCTTTCGGGGCCTTGTCGCCCAGCTAACTCGAGATCGGCACCCCGGCGAGAGCGTGCAATCAGACGCAGGCTGGGCACTGAAGCGGGGATCTCCGAGATCGGAGGCTCCTCGTGTTCGACCGAACCAATTCTTTCAGACAGCTGCGGTCGCCGCGCCGTCACCACCTCGTCGGCCGCTGCGAACAACGCCGCCTGCAAACTCGTCGGCTCCGGATTGGCGTGGCTGACACGAACGATGACGGTGGCTGCGAGCTCGTCGATGAACTCTTGCGGAAGTTCGAGATCGGCGTATTCGCGCCGCAGGTAGTTGGCGATAGCACTCAAGTAAGCGTCGAATTCCGTCTCCAGTTGTGCCCTGATGGAGTGTTTGGGCGCGAAGCTTTCAGTCATGGTTCGATCCTTGCCGAGAAGAGCGGGTCGTGCGGAGTGGTTGCTCCACGCGTGGGGCCTGTACGTGGTTACGACCAACGTACGGCTCCACTTTGCTGCCAGCCGTCTGACATGCCGCGGAAGCGGACGCGCAAGCCTGGCCCGTGGTCCAGCGTCAAAACACCGGCGCTTGGCAGAGCATCGAACAGGCGCCTATATGCCGTGTAGTGAATTCCTGGCTTCGTAGAGCAACGCTGTGCGTCCTGCTGCCCGTGGCTTGTGTGGACCCGCCCGAGGAGGCGACTGATGCAAAGCCGACGCCGACGGTCGGAGTGATGTTGCGCGGTTCATTCGACACCATAGCTAAACCCGCTCAGGGAACCGTCGAGCTCACGAAGACCCAAGCGGGATATGAACTGTCTCTGAACGGGGTGACCGTGGCTGATCCTGGGCCGGTGCATGTATACCTCGTGGGACTAGAGCGCGTGAACTCCACGAAAGACTTGGATCAGGTCGAAGAGAAGTACGACTTCGGGCCGCTCGAAACGCAAGACAACCCACAGCGGATACGGCTGCCAGGACGCCCCGCAGCGACCTTGCGCTCCGTTGCCCTGGTCAACCCCAAGTTCGGGGTGGTGCTGGCCGCCAGCGAGTTGCGGGAGCCAACCCGCTAACGACAGCACCGCCGGCAAAGCTAGCGCAAAACCACCCCGTTGATCCCGGTCCTAGCCCTTAAGCTGTGGCGATGAGCTAGCGCCCGAGGGCACGCCAAACGTCATCGTCGCGCAGTCGCCTTCCAACCTGAACGTCGAAGGCTGCTTCGATGGGCTCGAACC
>CAZNZA010000217.1:0-6387 GCA_964577325.1 uncultured Polyangiaceae bacterium | reverse complement strand
CTCCCTGGATCTCGAGCCCAATCGGCAAGCGTTCGTCTCGAACACACACTTCCGCGTCTACTTCGATATCTTCCGTCGGCTTGGCGTGCAACCTCTCCCACTCGCTGTCAGTCACGATCAACGTCCACAGCGGCCGGCGCAGACTCGAATGCTCCACCGGCAGCCTGCAGTTATCCTCCCCCCCGCTTCCAGGATCGATGCCTCTATGATCTGCCGGAGCGCGAGAGGAACATGCTGCCGCTCCGAAAGCCGTGAACAGCAGCAAAATTTGCCGCCACCCACCGCGGGTGCGGCGGGGCAGGAAGCTAGGCGGAAGGGTCACCCCGCCTCGCTCCTCCAGGTGCGGCTCGTTGCCTTTCACTGCAGCGTCGGCGAGCACCACGTCGTCGCGTTGCACCAAGGCAACTGCTCGCCGTCGCACGTCGCGACGCCGTCCGCGGGAGGCCCAACGAACAGCAATGCGGCGCCCTCGCGCGCATCGTTCTGCATGCTTTCCGAGCTCGCCGTAGCTAGGCCGAAGTTGAAAGCGATCTGCAGGCCCGAATCCATCTCAGGCGCTCGCGGGCCGAAGCTCGACCAAGGAATGCGTGCCTCCATCGTGTATCCGCTGCCGGTGAGACGAGAAGCAAAGTCCTGGGTGAACTCTTCGCGGACCTGACGCCATCCCCCACTGTTGCCGTTCTCGATCCAAAACAGCCGCGCCGCCCGCGCGGGCTGATCCTCGGTCGGAGGCGCGAACACCAATTGCACGCCGTCTACGCGCCCCGTGAAGAAGCCTTGCAGCTCGGACGCTGCACTCGTAGCCAAGTACAGCTCGATGACGTCGCCGCTCCACAACGAGTCGATGTTCGAGTTGGTGGCGATATCAGGATCCTCGACTTCGGCGAACAAATGGAAGGCATCTTCCGACCATGCCACGCGCACGAGGGCCGAATGCGGCAGGTCGGCGGCACCCCGCGCGGGGTTGGCGAAATTGAGTTCGAAGCCGGGCACGTCGCAGAACTCGTCGCCCAACCCATCCACCTCTTGGCTGCCGGACATCGGGACGATGGTGCTTGCTGTGCAAGGGTCGTCGCCGCGAGCACATTGCTGCTCGGGGTCGACGCAGCGATAGTTCTCACACGTCTCTGACTCTGGGCAATCGAGGTCGATTTCACAGATCACGCAGCGGTCGAGCTCTGAGTGACACACCGGTGCGTCTCCGTCACACTGCTCGGAGTTTTCGCAGGGAGTAATCGCGATGCACGCATTGTCGTCGCAGATGAAGTCTTCGCCGCAGTGCGCGTCTCGGAGACATTCCACGCACTCGTTGGCAGCCGGTTGGCAGTGCTCGTCTTCACCGCACATGCCGCCGCAAGGCGGCGGTTGCGGTGCTGGAGTATCGTCTCCGCCATCATCCGTTTCAGTGGCCGCGTCCGCGCGATCGCTCGGCGCCTGGGGCGTCGAGGCGTCGCTCCCTTCAACCGGGGGAGCGCCAGCATCCTCCTGAGTAGCTGTACCCCCTGCGTCGGATCCGGACGCGGGCGGAGCGCTACTGTCCGTGGTCGGCGCCGCCGGCTCCGGATTGGTTCCGCCACTTGGTCCCACGTTGCTCGGACCAGTAGGAGACACCGGCGCGGAAGTAGGCCCCGGCCCCGTCCCCTCGCTGTCGGTGTTCTCATTCTCGTCGAAGGTTCCTTCAGCGCAGGAAGCCGCAACCAGGCCCAAGACTGCAATGGATAGCTGTGTTGATTTCACGGCCGCGACCTTAGCCTCGCCGCGAGCTGTAGGGCATGCTCTCACCCTGCTTCGAACGCACAAATTTCCGTCACTTCAAAGCCTGCGGCAGTTTTTCAGTGACACGCGCCAGACGCGATCGCGGCAAATGGCGCTTTTCGCCACAGACTTCGCTCATTGAGCGTCGAGCCGGCTCACGAGGCTTCTGAATTCCCATTCCAGAAACTTCTGCCGGGTACGATGCTTGGCCGCTTCGTCGAAAGGCTGAGGGCTATGAGCGGGGAGAGGGACGTCAGCGCGCAAACGGATCAGCTGCTCATTGCGCTGGATGAGCGTCTGATGCTGCTCAACGAGGGCCTGCACCCGAGCTGGCTTCACGCGCTTTAGCTCCGCCAGCAGCCGCTGAACCTGACCGTACTCACGCACCAGTGACTTCGCCGTCGCTGGTCCAATGCCTGGCACGCCGGGGATGTTGTCGGAACTATCCCCGATGAAAGCGACGTAGAAGGGCAGCTGCTCCGGGGTTACCCCAAAGCGAGCTTCGACAGCCGCCTCGTCGTAGCGAACATCGGGCTTGCCTCGTTGGCCGACGAATAGCACCTGCACGCGGTCGCCGACCACTTGAAGCAAGTCACGATCACCACTGACGACGACGACTCGCTGCCCGGCATCGCCGTGTTTGCTAGCCATGGTGGCCAACACATCGTCGGCTTCGAAGCCCGCTACAGCCAGCACCGGAAACCCGAGCACGTCGAGCAACTCGTCCAACAGCGACAGCTGAACTCGAAGCTCATCCGGCAATGGCGGTCTGCCTGACTTGTACTGCGGGAAGGTGTGGTGCCGAAACGTCGGTCCCGGCAAGTCCCTCGCCAGGGCGATTCCATCCGGCTTCTCCTCCCGCAACACCTTGAGCAACCAACTACTGAACCCATACAAGGCGTTGGTCGGCGTCCCCGAGCGAGTGCTCATCGGCGGAAGCGCGTAGTAGGCGCGGAAAAACAACGAGGAGGTATCGAGCAGGAGCACACGCATGGCTTGGTTACCTTATCCTCTCGAGGCCGACCAAAGTCACGTCGCGCGTGACTGCAAATGCGCGCGACAACCAGCCACGCGGCAGCAAGCCGCACAGTTCGATGGTTTCGGCCATCGCCCGTTCTTCGGTATACCTGCACCACATGATCGACTCCCTGCTTGCGGCGCGACTCCAGATGGCAGTGTCGCTTGGCTTTCACATCGTTTTCGCCTGCATCGGCATGACCATGCCGTGGCTGATGGCCGCGGCTCAGTGGCGCTGGCTGCGCACGGGAAGTGTGGTTCACCTCGACTTGGCCCGGGCATGGGCGAAAGGCGTGGCTGTATTCTTCGCGGTCGGGGCTGTCTCGGGAACGGTGCTTTCCTTCGAGCTCGGCTTACTTTGGCCCACGTTCATGCGTCACGCGGGGCCAATTTTCGGCCTGCCTTTCTCTTGGGAAGGCACGGCCTTTTTCATCGAGGCCATCGCGCTTGGCCTGTTTCTATACGGCTGGGACAAACTCCCGCCTCGCGCGCACTTCGCCTCGGGCGTGGTCGTGGGTATTGCCGGCGTGGCTTCCGGAGTGTTGGTGGTGGCGGCCAACGGCTGGATGAATAGTCCGAGTGGCTTTCGTTGGGTGAACGGACAAGCCGTAGACATCGACCCCGTCGCCGCCATGTTCAACGACGCCTGGTTCACCCAAGCCCTCCACATGACACTGGCTGCGTTCGTCAGCACGGCTTTTGCCGTCGCCGGTGTTCACGCTTACCGACTGCTGATTCATCCAGAGTCGGAGTTTCATCGCCACGGCTTACGCATGGCCCTGGCGATGGGGGCAGTTGCCGCGCTTCTCCAACCGCTCAGCGGTGACTTGAGTGCCAAAGACGTCGCCGAGCGCCAGCCGGCCAAGTTCGCCGCCATGGAGGCGCTCTATGAAACGGAGTCCGCAGCGCCCTTGCTATTGGGGGGAATACCCGATGACGTCACCCAGCGCGTCAATCACGCCATCG
The DNA here is from genome assembly GCA_964577325.1 of uncultured Polyangiaceae bacterium. Classification (GTDB taxonomy): domain Bacteria; phylum Myxococcota_A; class Polyangia; order Polyangiales; family Polyangiaceae; genus SZUA-265. The sequence goes on along the minus strand of CAZNZA010000217.1, from coordinate 2,649 downwards.
AGATCCCGTACGCGTTGAGTTACCTGGCGCATGGCGACCCGCACGCAGAAGTCGCGGGCCTGGATCAAATTCCGCGCGACGAGTGGCCGCCAGTACTGATCACGCACGTGGCGTTCCAGATCATGGTTGGCTGCGGCATGCTGCTGGCCGCCTTGGCGCTGTTGTATGGTTGGTTGCGTTGGAAGCGACCCGAGCTGCTCACGGCACGCTGGTTTCTGCGTCTCATCGTGGCGTGCACGCCCCTTGGCTTCGTCGCGGTAGAGGCCGGTTGGACCGTGACTGAGGTGGGGCGCCAGCCTTGGATCATCTACAAGATCATGCGCACCGCCGATGCGGTTTCGCCGATGCCGGGGCTACAGTGGTCTTTACTGGCCGTGATCATCGTCTACGGGGTTTTGACCGTAGTTCTCACGGCAGTGATGGCGCGTTTGATCCTCAGTTTGGAACGCGCCCACCTAACGCCAACGGCAGGCCTCGTCGAGCCCAAACTGCCTGAGGAGCCGGACCATGGCTGAAGTATTGCTGCTGGTCATGTACATCGCCGCGGTGTTGTACACCGTGTTCGCTGGCGCCGACTTCGGCGCCGGCGTCGTCGAGTGGTTCGTGCCCAAACGAGAACGGATCGACGTCGCTATCGCGCCGGTCTGGGAGGCCAACCACGTGTGGTTGATCCTGATCGTGGTCTTGGCATTCGTCGGATTTCCGCCCCTCTACAGCCTGATATCAACCGCTCTGCATCTCCCCTTGCTGATGGTCCTGCTCGGTATCGTCGTGCGCGGAACGTCGTTTACCTTCCGGCACTATGACCCAGCACGCTCCAGCAGCATGTACACCCTGGCCTTCCGCCTGAGCAGCTTGCTGACTCCGCTCTTTCTTGGCGTGAGCATGGCGGCACTCGCTAATGGTCGTCTGAACGTGGATCCCCGTGCCGGTTTTTACGCAAGCTTCATCGCCCCCTGGAATACGGCCTTCTGCTGGGCAACGGGCGTCTTCACGTGCGCGCTGTTTACTTTCGAGGGCGCAGTACTGCTCGCGGCCGAACATCGAGTCGCACGTTCCACGAGCGACGGAGCAACCGCCACGGCTTTTCCCTACCGCTCGGTGGTGCGCACGACACACCTGCTGACCATCGCCACCGGTGCTCTGGTGCTCGCGGCGGCCGCCGTCGACGCCACTCCGTGGTTGCCCGCGATGCTGAGCAGCCCCTGGGGTTTGGCCAGTCTGGCGGTCGCGACGCTGTGCATCGCTTTCGTACCGAGAGCCTTCGAGCGCAAGCGACCCTGGCTCTTGCGGCTCGTGCTCGGTGTACAAGCGGCGTGTATCCTCGGTGGGTATACAGCGGGACAGTATCCGGCACTTGCGCGCTCGAGCAGCGGAAGCCTCACCTTGCACGAAGCTGCAGCTCCGGAAGCGACCCTGCGCACGCTGCTGTGGGCGGTAGCGATTGGGCTCCTGTTCATCCTCCCCGGCATAGTGATGCTGATCGCCGTGTATAAAAGGAAGCCGGGCCGCGAAAACGTCGACCGGGCTTGAAGCCACACCCCGCTATTTCAAGCCTTTTCCGATATTCGTTCGTGGGTGACCTCCGTCTGCTGCGCCAGCGTACGTTTCCACCTTCAAACGAGCGCTCAGCGTGTGTCGCGGCCGTGCGACGGCGACACGCTGCGCTGCTGCGAACTCATCGCGTCTCACACTGGTGCGACAGCCCACACGTGGCAGACGTGTGCGAACACGTGCAGCACCATATTCCACGACTATCCAAATTTAAAAGCAACGTGGAACGCATTCGATCGATCGCCCTGCTTAATCTGAGGATGTAGGTATCTTAGGCAGTGCTCGCGGTACGAACCCACGGAACACCCGGATTTTGAGCGAACAGATGAGCCGACAACGACAAATCGGGGCCATGGCCCTTCTCTTAGGTCTTGCCTCCGCCTGCAGCGGGAGCTCGAATGGCGAAAACTGGATGCCGGGCGGTAATACCGGTCCCTCGCAACCTCAGGATGGGGTCTCCCCCGGTCCAAACGGGGTGCAGCCGGGCGAACCCGGCTCTCCTGGGGTCAATCCGAGTCCAGGCACTTCAGTGCCGTCCACGGACGGCAACGTCGCCCCGGGCGGACCGGTCTCGCCCAACGGCACCACGACGCCGTCCGTCGACGCCAGCGGCAATCCCATTCCTGGCGTAGTCCCTAACCCCGACGGATCCACCGATCCCGTCTCTCCCCAGGCTCCGGATACCCCGGGTGCGCCGCCCATCGGCATGGATACGGACCCAGCCGCCGACCCGTCGCTGCCCGCCGAACCTCTGGCAACGTGCGACACGCCCGGTCCGCGTACGATCCGTCGTCTGACGGCCAAGCAGTACCACAACACCCTGGTCGATCTGTTCGGCCGCGACGACATCCCGCAAGAGGAAGTGCTGTCGGACCCCGCCGTGAACGGCTTTCACATCGATGCCGACGCGTTGCAGGTGCGAGACCTTACCGGCGAACTGTTGATGAATTACGCCGAACAGGTCGCCAAGTGGGCGACCACGGAAGGCGATCTCAAGTACCAGATCAGCCCCTGCACCAGTAACGACGAGAGCTGTTACCGTCAGTTCGTCGAAGAGTTCGGCGCCAAAGCCTTCCGCCAGCCGCTCACCGCTGA
>CAZNZA010000216.1:0-6403 GCA_964577325.1 uncultured Polyangiaceae bacterium | reverse complement strand
CGGATCCCGCCTCAGGCGCGCGGAAATTGACTTGGCACTCGCGCAGGGGCGGGCGGCTCGTTTTCGATGGCCGGCAAGATCGGGCGCTGCAGCGCTCCAGCGCTCGGACGCACGGTCATCAGGCGGGTAGGAACTCGGCGCAGACGGCCGGGCAGCCGCAGCCTGGGAAGCTGAAACAGGAGCACGCTGAGGGGAATCGCCCGCAGCGCTCCGGATAGCACGAAGATCTCGGCGTACGACAGCCAATGACTCCGCAGCAAGGCACCGCCTATCAACGCCCCGATCACTTGCAACACGCCGCTCATCGAGTTGGCGATGGAGAAAAACTCCGTGCGCAACTCCGCTCGGATGTCTTGCATCAACAACTGAAAGCTCGAGTACTCGAGCCCAGCCCACACGGCACCACTGAAGACGTGGACGAAGAACAACCAGCCGTAGTGGCTGCTCATGGCCCACAGCACGGGCACCACAGCGATGCCCGTGCCCGACACCAACAGCATGCGAGGCAAGCCGTGGTGCATCGCCAGCCGATGGAAGATCGGAAAGACGATGGCCTTACATAGCAACGATGTCGCAGACAGTAGGGCAAAGGCGCCATAGTCCATCTTCAGCTCACGCAGCATGTAGGGTGTGAAGAACGGCGTCGAGATGGTGCAGCCGAACATCAACAACGCTAGGTAGGTGGCCACCCGCAAGGGACCTTGGCGTACGGCGGCGGCGCAGCGCCGCCAAGCGCTCCAAGAGGCGAGCTCGTCGGGGGGCTCCTCGACGTCGGCTTGCAGGGCGAGCGCCAAGGCACTGGCCAGCCGCGCTACGAGTCCGACGAGCACGAGCACCACGAACGTGTGCAAGTCGGCTGCTGTCCACTTCAGCGCGTAACCCGCGGCGAGAAATGCAACGAACACCCACGCCTGGCTGATGGCCGAGCGGCGACCGAAGTAGCGGGAGCGGGAAACGCCGCTAGTCAGCGCCGTGATCCACGCGTTCCACGCCGGAGTCATGATGCCGCCGGCGACGTAGAAGGCGGTTTTGCCGAGCAAGAGGGGCGTCAATGCCCGCATCTCGTCGTGGGCGACTAAAGCTATGGCGGCAAGGGATAGCGCCTGAGCCACGGCGCCACCGACGGCTACCGTCTTGCGTCCAAAGCGACGCGCCAAGCCGCTGCTCGCCAGTTGCGAGACGGCGGCCATGAGCAACGGCACCGTAGCCAGCAGTGCCAGCGCCCTCGGATCATGCCCGAGCTCGACGGCGAGCGCGCCAAAATAGCTTTCGGCGGCTCCCAACATCAGCGCGTGTAGCGATCCCTCGACCACCGAAATAGTCAGGGCGCGGCGTATGCGTAGCTCCTGGGACAACACCTTTTGGTACACGAGCGGCATCGGTTGGTAAAACGATTCGGCGCGGTCCTTCCGGACGACCGCGCTACCCCTTCACGGTCACGCCCGGGAGCTACAGAAGGGTAGGAGCGTCGTTCCCGGCCCTGCGCGGAGGCTACCGGCCGAGTAGACAGAGTCGACACAATGCTGGATCGACGGAATTTAGCCGTCACTCGCCTTGCGTGTCTTTCGTCGAGATCCATGGATCACGAAGCGAGCACCCATGACTCAAGTCGATCCGCACACGCAGACTCTTTCGCGCCCCGCTCGATCGCGCGTGAGCGTGCCGCGCCCGCTGCGACCACGCTCGGTGAGACAGCCGCCTCTTCATCGCGGGTAGAGATACTGGAGTGATTGCCGCCATGCGCTTCGGCTCCCCGCTCCTTCGACGCGTAGATGGTTGGGTGATGGGCGCGGCTTTGGTGGGGCTGGCTGCGGATGTCTCCTACGGCCACGTGCACGATGGCGACGGCCAGGTACTACCCTACGCGGCTGCTCGCGAGCGCCAGGAAGAGCTTCGCTCGTTGCACTTGAGCGCGAGCGAGTGCTTCCGGAGCCCGTCGGAACGGTGCCAGCGCGCTTCGGTGCTCGCGGACGAGGTCGAGAGGGGGCGAAACGCTGCCTGGGCTCTTGGCTTGGGTGCCGTTGCCGCTGCAAGTGCAACCGTGCTTCTTTGGTGGTTTTGGGAAGTGGATGAGCCCGTTGTCGTGGGTATCGGACCCAGCTTCGAGCATGTAAAGGTGAATTGGACACATGCTTTTTGAACCTCGTAAACGCGGCGGACTGCTTTCATGGCTGGTGCTCAGTACTGGCGTCGGTGGGTGCGCAAGCGTGCCTTGTGAGGAGCGCGGCACCTGCCCCGACGAATCGGCATTCGAAGCGGGCTTGCCGACCTTACCAATGCACGATGCCGAGCTCAGCGACACGGGCTTGTCCGAGCCCGTGCCGAGCGACGCGAGCGGCGTTGTTTTCCCGCCGGGCGACGCACAGACCGTGCCTCCCGCATCAGACGCCAGCCTCACTACGGACGCCGGCACACCGGGTGAGTCCGTGGATGGCAGCGGTGCGAACAACGACGAATGTCAAGTCGACGCACAGTGCCCAGCGCAAGAGCCGGTTTGTCTCACCACGTTGGAGTCCTCGCCGAAGCGTTGCGTGCAGTGTGTCGAGCACGGCGACTGCTCATCGAGCGCCCCGGTTTGCATCGCCAACGCATGCACCGTGTGCGACGTGAACACGCATGAGGGCTGTACCGGAGCCACCCCCGTTTGCGAACGGGACGGTAACGATACTCGCTGCGTCGTTTGCTCCCCCGAGGATTCGATCGGCTGCTCACCAGCTACCCCTATATGCGTCGAAGACGGCGAAACCGCGCGCTGCATTCAGTGTGGCCAAGACGACCACTGCCCGGAAGAGGCACCGGTATGTCTGGGAGAAGAATGTGTCGTCTGTGATCTGGCCACCCACGCCGGCTGCGAACAACCTGCGCCGTTTTGCACGCTGCGTAAACAAGGGGCACGCGGCGTCGAAGGCGGTACACTCAGCGAGGCGAGCGGTGACGGCGGCTCGATCATCGCCAGCCAGCCGGAAGGTACCGGCAGCCAAGATGCAACCTTCTCCAGCAATGTGCGGCTGTGCGTCGAATGTAGGGCGGACGAGGAGTGCGGGGGGGCGACACCCGCCTGTATCGACGGACTTTGCGTGGAGTGCGCGAGCGACGAAAACTGCCTGGATCCGGCAGCCAGTCGCTGCGATACGACGACCAACACGTGCACCCCCTGCAGTGAAGTCGGACAATGCCAACACCTAGGTGGCACGCCCGCCTGCGACACGACGCGAGGCCAGTGCGTCGAGTGCACGGCTGAAGAGCACGACTCGTGCGGGGATCGCGCGTGTCACACGCTGCCGGACGCCCTTCAGTTCACTTGTTCCCAACAGTTGGCGGGCAACGCCGAGACTTGCGAACCCTGCGTCAGCGACGCGGCTTGCGGAACAGGACTGGGGTGCGTCAACGAGACGTTCGCTGGCTCGGACACGGGGTGGAACTGCCTGCCTCGGGCGGAGTCAGAACCAGACTGTACGCTGCGTCGGCCGTTCATTGGCATCACCCGAGAAGCGTCGGTCGATGGTGAAGCTGGACCATACTGTCGCCCTCGCCATACGACCTGCGCCGGCTACCTCAACTATGGGCGTGGGGCCCCCGGTGTCGATGACGATACCTGCTCGAGCGACGACGAATGCGGCTTGCCGGGTGTGGACGACGGCTACTGCGTCGCACTGGGGAGCGTGAGCATGTGCACGTACGAATGCGGACAAGCCATCGATTGCCTGCTCAACCGCGACTGCGGCACGGTCCCCGAAACGGTAGCCGACGCTCGAACCGTATGCACCTTTTGAGCCGAGGATTTCGTTCTCCTCGACATCATACCTGACCAGGCACGGCCAGCCACGTGGCGGGGTCAATCCGCTTCCGCCGCATCGTGTACCTAGCCAGGTGGGATCGGACTACGGTAGGACGGGTCATGACCTCGTCCGTCGCCTGCCGCGCTTGGCGCTCCGCAGTGGCGTTGTCCCTGCTTGCAGCATTCGCCGTCGCTTGTCGCACGCAATCTGCAGCCGACAACCCGGCAGCTCCTCCACCGCTCAACGACCAGTCACCTGCGTCCATCCCTACATTCGAAGGTCCGACCATCTCGGCTAGCGACGAACGCGTTGCCACTATGGGGCGGACCCTCACCGACGATTCCGGAGCGTTGCGCTTTGGTTACCCTGGAGTAACGCTGCGCTTCTGCTTTCATGGCAATCACTTGAGCGTGATTGGTTCCTCGTCTAGTGGCCGCAGCCGCGTGAGACTACGGGTGGATGGCGAACCAGTGAAGGACGTCGTGCTGCCCCAGGGGGAAACTGAAATTCACGGGTGGTCGAGTCCCGAACCTAGCGCGGATGGCTCCTCGAAGCACTGTGCAGAGTTCGTGCACCAGACCGAAACCTGGCTCGGCATGGTAAGCGTGAAGGGGTTTCGTGTGGACGGCGATTTCACCGCTGCACCGGCCCTTCCCGAAAGAAAGCTGCTCTTCGTCGGCGACTCCGTCACTTGTGGCGAAGCCCTGTTGCGCCAGCCGGGATGCCAGAAAAACGAAAGCTGGTGGGACGCCGACGGCAGCTACGGCGCACTGACGGCGCGTGCTCTTCAGGCGCAGTTTCAGCTCGTGTGCTTCGGAGGCAAGGGGGTCGTACGCGACTGGCAGGGCAAGACGGATGTGCTGAACGCGCCGCAGTTCTTTGCGCTCACGATTCCAGATGAAAGCGTCGATGCGCCTTGGGACATGCAGCGCTACGTTCCTGACGCCGTCGTGATCTCGCTCGGCACCAACGACTTCAATTTGGCGTTGGGTGAGTTCCCCCGACGCGAGCACTTCGTATCGACGTACGTACGCTTCATCAAGGAAGTGTTGTCGAATTTTCCCGCAGCCGTCGTGTTCGTGACGGAGGGCGCCATCGTCAATGATGACGAGCCCGGGGCACCCCAAAAGACGACGCTTCAGCAGTACTTGAAACGCGTCGTACAAGAACTGGGTTCACCGCAAGTTGTCTACGTCCCCGCCACTCACTATGCAGGCGACACCTGCGACCCTCATCCGACGACGGAGCAGCACGCCGCCATGGCTGCTGATCTCACTCCCGTCATAGCTAAACACCTCGACTGGGAGCTCTGACATGTCCGCCCCCTCCTTTGCCTCGGCCTCCGACCCTGCGTCGCGCGAACTCCAGGTGCCGCCAACGACGCTACGTCGGGTCGTCGTCGTCGGTGGCGGCTTTGCTGGGCTCAACCTGGTACGCCACTTGGACGACCAACGTTTTCAGGTGGTACTCCTCGACCGCAAGAACTTCCACACCTTTCAGCCCCTGCTCTACCAAGTCGCGACGGCTGGTCTCGAACCTGCTTCCATTGCGGCTCCTTTCCGACGCATTTTCAAACGCAAGAAGAACTTTCACTTCAGACTCGTGGAGTTGCTCGAGGTGAGGGCAGACAAGCACGAACTGTTGACGACGGGCGGCGTGCTGAAGTTCGACGTTCTCGTGCTGTGTCATGGGTGCACTACCAACTTCTTCGGCAATGAAGCTGTCGAAAGAGTCGCGTTGCCGATGAAGACGGTTCCCGATGCGCTGAACATCCGTTCGATGGTGCTCGAGAACTTCGAGGAAGCGTTGTTGAGTGCGGCCAACGACCAACCAACGGTCGACATAGTGATCGTCGGCGGTGGTCCCACCGGAGTCGAACTTGCTGGCGCGTTCGCCGAGCTAAAGCGCAACGTGCTGCGCCGGGACTACCCGGACTTCCCGGTGGACCAGATGCAGATCCACCTCGTGGAAGCGATGTCAGACATCCTCAATAGCTTCAGTGCGGAGTCCCGAGCGGAAGCTCGCCGCTTCTTGGCGCAGTTAGGGGTACAGGTTCATGTCGACGCAGCGGTGCGCACGGCAGACGAGCAAAGCGTCACTTTGGCCAACGGAGAGCGGATCCCGGCGGGGCTTCTGATCTGGGCCGCAGGAGTAAAAGCGAATGCGACCCCGGGGCTGCCCAAGACGAGCCTGTACGGCAGCCAGGGCCGGGTGCAGGTGGGGCCGGCCCTCGAAGTGCTTGGTCAACCGGATGTGTATGCCATCGGCGACGTGGCTGCTTTGATCAACGAGCAAAACCCGAAAGGCCACCCGCAAGTGGCACAAGTAGCCATTCAACAGGGCCGCCTGCTTGCGAAGAATCTGGCCCGACAACTGGATAATCTTCAGCCGCAGGCTTTCGAGTACCGAGACAAGGGCAGCATGGCCACCGTCGGGCGTAACCGCGCCGTGGTCGAGCTTTCCCGTTTCCGCTTCGGCGGCGTACTGGCTTGGTTCGTGTGGATGTTCGTCCACCTCATGGCACTCGTCGGCTTCCGCAACCGCGTCTTCACCCTCATCAACTGGGTGGCCAACTACTTCACCTACGACCGCGCCTTCCGCTTGGTATTCCGGCACATGCGACG
>CAZNZA010000215.1:4403-6445 GCA_964577325.1 uncultured Polyangiaceae bacterium | reverse complement strand
AGGCCACCACAAGCGCGGACGGGGGATCGGCAGCTGAGTCTGATGCAGGTGAGACAAAAGCGCGTACTCGACTTCCATCGAGCGGCGCTCCCCCCACGCAACGGCGCCTCGCTGCCTGACGACGACCGCGTCTGGCGCACCGTCGGGCGTGGTAAACCGCACGGCAGTAACCTGCGCCGAGACGCCTCCCCGAAGCGCTTGCGTGTTGGTAATGCGAGCTCCGGGGGACAATGCTCCAATCAGCGTGGCGAGAGGCGTCATGTCTGGTGCCATCGGCGCTCTACCTACCACATGTCGCTTCGCGACGCGATGGACGAACCTGTCAGGACGCGAGGGGCGGGAGCCGAACAACGTCTGTCCTCGCTGGGCCCAACCCCAACCTTTGAACGGCAACTCACGGGGGCACCGCGGGGGGCGAATCAAGGCCAGGCGGACGCGTTGCCGGGCGGGTTCACTTGATGAGTGGGGCTCGCTATACTGCGGCCATGAAAAAGGTTGCAGTACTTCTGGCAGGTTCTGGTGTCTACGACGGCTCGGAGATTCACGAGGCGGTATTCGCGCTCCTGGCGCTCGACGAGGCGGGTGCGAGTTACCAGTGCTTCGCTCCCGACAAGGACCAATTTCACGTCGTCAATCACCTTTCGGGGCAGCCCGTCGAGGAGCGCCGGAACGTGCTCGTGGAATCGGCGCGCATCGCCCGGGGTAACGTCAAGCCTCTGCAAGAGCTATCGGCGACGGGCTACGATGCCCTGCTCATTCCGGGCGGCTTTGGTGCCGCGAAGAACCTGAATCAATGGGCACTGAAGGGGCCAGAGGGAGTGCTCGACCCCGACGTCGAGCGCGTCGTCCGCGACTTTTACCAAGCCGGCAAGGCGTTGTGCGGCCTGTGCATGGGTCCCACGGTCTTGGCTCAAGCCCTTTCTGGAATCCCTGTCGAACTCACGGTCGGCTCCACGAAGGAAGCCTCGCCGTACGACATCGCTGCGATAAGCGAGGGGATGCGCTCGTTGGGCGCACGCAGCGTGGAGCGCACGGTTCGGGAGATCGCCTTAGATTCAAAACACAAGGTGGTCAGCGCTCCATGTTACATGATGGAAGCGTCGATTCGCGACGTGCGCCTCAACGTGCAACAAGCCGTCGCGGCGCTTCTGGAAATCGCGTAGCAGCCTGCAGTCGGCGTCACTGACACCGTGCAGATGGCCACAGTATCGGGTGTCGCCCATCTGGGTCCGGCTAGCCATCAAGGGCTCGGCAGGCTTATCCTGGGCGTTTGTCGCGGATCCGCGCGCTTCGTTTTTCCGCTCTCCAGGTGAGGCGGACGCTGGTACCATCGTTGTATGAGCCCGCCTCCCTCAGTCACGCGCCCTGCCCTCGCTCGCCAGGACACCCAGCCTGCGGGCGCGGCGCGGGGGACGGATGTGTACTTCTCAGCTGACGTTGAAACCGATGGCCCCATCCCCGGCCCGTTCTCGATGCTATCGTTTGCGATCGTCCTCGCAGGCTACTTCGACGGCACATCGTTTTGTCGACCGCGCAACTATGGGACGGCATTCCACGCTGAACTTCGACCCATCTCGGATCAGTTTCAAGTGGAAGCACTAAGAGTCAATGGTCTCGACCGCGAACGCTTGAAGGTCACCGGTCTAGAGCCTGGGGCGGCTATGACAAATGTTGCGCACTGGATTAACAACGTCACGGGCGAAGGGAATCCTGTGCTCGTCGCCTACCCAATGAGCTTTGACTGGATGTGGTTGTATTGGTATTTCGTCCGGTTCTCAGCTATTGGCTCGCCTTTCGGTCACTCTCGTTGCTTCGACATAAAGACCGCTTTTGCCGCAAAGGGTAGAATGCGCATGTCGGAAGCTGGCCGTTCCCAGTTACCAACTCGACTGCGCTCCGCTCATCCGCATACGCACAGCGCTCTGGACGACGCGATTGAACAAGGCGAGATCTTCGCCAATGTCTTTGAATGGGAGGGACGTCCGTGATTGTTCTCAATGAGCGGCGCCGGAAAAGTGCGGAGAGATTAGCCTCACTCGCGA
>CAZNZA010000215.1:0-4303 GCA_964577325.1 uncultured Polyangiaceae bacterium | reverse complement strand
AAGAAGGCCAAGCGAAAGTTGAAGAACTACAAGTTGAAGCACAGTCGGCTGCTCACCTGCTATTCAGCGCTCCTCTTCCTTCTCGCAACCTACAAGTCGTCTCGCACAGTGACTCCGAAGGATGTTGTCGAAATGACGCAACTCTCGCCCGTGAAGCGGCTCGAGTGGCTTACCACGGTGTTTCCGCAGCACTCGCCCGAGGTTGAACACGTCTTGGCTCAGTATGCTGATTTCTTGCTGCAGACGAACGCAGATGAGGGCGCTTTGGTCGAACGCTTTCTGGACCAAACCGACAGCCAACGTCTCATGCAAGGCGCGTACACCTTCGGCAGTTCGGTGTTTGAACTTCTCGAAAAGGTTGGTACCAACGGGGACGGATCGAGGGATCCGTTCTATCGCTGTATCGTCGTCTAGCGTGGGTTTGCCGTCTCCCTCGCCTCAGGACCGACCTCGACGGCAGCACTGCCACGAGGCGGGATGGTTAGCGGTCATGGGGGGCCGCCGGTACTGACGCTCCGGCGGCCTTTACGGCGCCGTGCGTCATGGCGTGTCTCATCTATAGGTCTTGTCCTGTGGTGAAACCTGCGATAACGCGATCTCCTACCTCGCAGGGGATATAAATATCCCTAGACCCGCTGGGTCAAAAGAAAGGGGAGCGCATGCTTACTTTAATCAATCCACCTGGGCACGGCACGGACCGCCAAGCCCCCCACACTGAGAGACGGTCTCGCGGTCGCGCCGCGCCCGCGCTCGTTGCCGCCAGCTTGTCGTTGGTGGCGGCAGCCCTCGTCGGCTGTAGCGACGATGATTCGCCGCAGCCCAAACCCCCGACGACGATGGAGGACGCCTCTGCCCCGTCGGACGCCGGCGCTGAAGGCGGCGCGGCGCCAAGCGGCGAGTTCGCCATTCGCGAAACCTTCGACGACTGGGAGCAAGAGGACCGCGGATTCTTCGTGAGCAAGGGCGATGCCGAGCCCTACGACGACAACAACACGGTGAAGAACATCGACGGCCAGGATTGCTTGTTCGTACACGCCGACGCCGACGACAACAACGGTTACGGGTTCAGTGTCGAGGTGCAGATGGACCTCGACGCGCAGACGGACATGAGCGGCGAGGATTACGAGATCAGCTACGACATCTACATCCCGTCCGAGACGTACGAACTGGGCGCGAACGTTCAGTTCGGGTTGTACCGCATCGAAGACTTCACGCCGATTTACAGCGTCTGGTACTCGGGCTCGCTCGCCGCGGATGAGTGGGTGAACATCACGGCCCCGATCAGCACCACGGGCGGCCTCATCGACTACAGCGGCTTCGAAAACGATCCCGACGACTGGATCTTCGACGCCGTACGCATTCAAGCCATCGTCAATGGTTCGTCGGCGGCGCTCGGCAGTGAAGTTTCGTTCTGTCTCGACAACCTCACGATTCGCAAGCTGAGTCCGGAAGAGCTAGAGGACAAAGAGGAAGAAGAAGAGGAGTCTACGCCCTCCCCCTACGCTGTATGGGTAGATGGTCAAGCCGTTGCTGTAGAGCGCGTGGGCAAGTTTGAAGTGCCCGTGAACTACGTGCGCTACACCCATCCCGGCGAAGAGGTGGAAGTCAGAGTCGCCTCGTCCGGAGGGCTCGCGGACTTCACATTGAGCCCAGCTAGCAAGTCCATTCCCGTCGACGTCGGGGTGAACACCTTGACCATGAAGGTCGACGAGCCATCGTACCTCATCCTCGACGTGCCAGGCTCGGAGCGCTTGTTCCTGCTGTTCGATCCCCAAGAAGAGGACGCGCCGCAAGCCGACGGCGACGATGTTCGCAACATCGCCGACGAAGGTGCCGACAATACTGGGGCAGAGGACAACACGGAGATCTTGCAAGCGGCGATCGACGCCGCCTCCGGCGACGAGCGCAACATCGTCTACGTCCCCGCCGGCGTTTACGCCACCCAGGGCTTATATCTGCGCGACGACATGACGCTTTACCTGGCCGAAGGCGCAGTCTTACGTAACGTCACGCCCCAGGCGGACCTCATTTCGGCTCCCGCAGGTCTCACCGTCATCGAAGGCGCGGCAGCAGCGTTGATCATGGCCAATGGCGTGAGCGGCGCCAAGCTCAAGGGCCGCGGCACGTTGGACGGCAACGGCGTGAGCTTGCAGAAGGCGGAGCGCAAGATGTTCGCCGTCAAGATCGAGAACAGCGAAGACATCGAAATCGACGGCGTCATTTCGCGGGACTCGGCGTTCTGGAACACGCTCGTGTACCGCAGCAAAGACGTCAACATCACGAACTACAAGGTCATCAACAATCAGCTCGCCGAGGAATGGAATGAGACGGACGGCGTGGACTTCGACAACAGCGTCGACTCTTCGTTGACCAACGCCTTCCTGTACACGGGCGATGATTGCATGGCCGTCAAGAGTGACGACATCCCCGATGACTTCGAGATCGCCGGTATCCTCGATCCTTCGGAGGGCGATTACATCAACGTCAGCAACGTCACGCACACCGGCATCGTCTGCCACAGCGCCTCCGCGGCCTGCAAGGTGGGCACCAAGACGTTCGGCGAGAGCATGACCGGCATCGAGTTCGTCGATGTCGACATCGTTCAAGCCGAGCGCGGGCTCGTGATCGATGCCGTCGACACGGCCACCATCGACAAGACATTGTTCGAAGACATCCGCATGGAGTCCATCAACGGTCGCCTCGTCGACTTCAACATGGACCCCGAAGCCATCACCTGGAGGACCAATCCCGGGATCTCCACGGTGACCAACACTACGGTGCGCGACGTCTCAGCCGCCGAGAGCCACGAAGTGCTCATCCGGGGCAACATCCACGACTGGAACGAAGACGACCCCTACTATGGGGAGTCGTACCTGATCGACGGGGTTCTGTTCGAGAACTTCAAGGTCGAAGGAACGTTCATCACCTCGCTGGACAGCGACGCCGTGAGCTTCAACACCAACGAGTACGCCGTCAACATCACGTTCGAGGTGACCGACGAGCCAGACACCGAGACAGACGGCGGCGTCGTAGAAACTGACGCCGGAACGGACACGGGCGAGATGGACGCCGGGGCTCCGCCTGGCGATGGTGGAGCACTCGCCGACGGCGGTGGCGGTACGGGCGAGCCCGGCATGGAGTGGCTGCCTTCTTGGGCAACCACCAATCAACGCACCGAAGACCGCAACGAGCCGCCTCCTCTGGGCGACATGACCTTGCGTCAGTTCGTATGGCCGTCTTACTCCGGTAACGAGATCCGCCTACAGCTCAGCAACGACCGCGGCAATGGACCGGTGGAAATTACCAAAGTCCACATCGCCCACGCCGCGCCGTTGGGTGAAGGCGAAATCGATACCGACACCGACACCGCGTTCACCTGGGATGGCAGCACGAGCGTGACCATTCCCGAGGGTGAGACGGTGTGGTCCGATCCGGTTGCTTTCGAGCTCCAAGAGATGCAGCCGATGGCGGTAACGATGCACTTCGAGAGCGCTCCCACGGACGTCACGGGACATCCAGGGGCACGCACTACTTCGTACATCGCCGAAGGCGACGTCGTGTCTGAGGCCACGATTTCGGGTGAGACCCGGGACCGCTGGTACTTCATCGAAGCCATCGAGGTCATGGCTCCGTCGGACGCGTACGCGGTGGCGGTGCTCGGTGACTCGATCACCGACGGCTATGGTGTCCTCAACAACTTCGCTCGCTGGCCCGACTTCCTCAACATGGCCGTCAATGGCGACCCGCAGTTGGCGAACAAGGTGTCGGTACTCAACTACGGCATGGGTGGCAACTGCTTGACCCAGCCAGGCGAGAACGACGACATGGACCCGGGTCTGGTCCGCTTCGAGCGCGACGTGCTCGGACGTAAGGACAAGATCCGTTGGCTCATCGTGTTCATTGGCGTCAACGACATGATCTACTGCAATGCCGATGCGGACACGATCATTGCGGCGTACCAAGACATCATCGACCAGAGCCACGACGAAGGCATTTCCGTGTACGGCGCGACCATTACCCCGTTCGCCAGCCACACCCAAGGTGCACCCTTGGAGGTGCGTGACGAGGTCAACGAATGGGTGAGGTCGAGCGGCGCCTTCGACGCCGTCATCGACTTCGCCAACGTACTGGCGGCTCCGACCGATTCGTCGGTGTTGAACCCGCCGCTCAGCAACGACGGCTTGCATCCGAACGAGATCGGGTACGAGGCGTTGGGTTACGCTGTGGACTTGTCGTTGTTCGACAACATGTCGGTCCAACCGTAGACGGAGCCGACACTCGGCTTCCTCGAGAGGCGCTTTAC
>CAZNZA010000214.1:0-6493 GCA_964577325.1 uncultured Polyangiaceae bacterium | reverse complement strand
GGCGGCTCGCCCACGGATGAGACCGAGCCAACGGGTTCAACGACAGACATGACGTCCGATACGACATCGGGGTCGACCTCAGACACGACGTCCATGCCTTCATCCGACTCTACTGACGATCAAAATGATACATCGGACGTCGGCATGGATGAAGACGCGGGTGCGGAAACGGATCCGAGCACGACAGCGACCACCGATGCTCCCGATGACGACGTTGTCGACACGGGAGCCGATGCCAAGTTCAGCTTCTTTGTAACGAGTTATCACCACATGCAGGAGTTGTCGGGGTCGCCCGATGGTTTTGGCGGCGACCTACGCTACAACGGTGCCACGTCGGGTCTGGATGGAGCGGACGCGATTTGTCAGGAAATTGGCCGTCGCGTCGGCTTTGGGCACCGAACCTGGCGCGCGTACCTGAGCACGAGCACGGTCAATGCGATCGACCGCATCGGCAACGGACCCTGGTACGATCACGCTGGGCAACTCGTGGCCAACGATCCAAGCGGACTGACTTCTGGAGATCGTCCCGCCGGAGGCTGCTGTGACACGGGTACGTACGATGAGCTTGGGGTTTATCACGACGGGAAAACCGACGTGAACAACGACGGGATGGACGACGACGACCACGACACCATGACGGCAACCTTGGCCGACGGCACGTACGCCGGCTTCAGTTGTGATGACTGGACGAGCACCACGGCCATGCCTTCAAACGAAGGTGCAGGCGGTGGTGGAGGTGCAGGCGGTGGCGGAGGTGGTGGCTTCGGCGGAGGTGGTGGCTTCGGCGGCGGGATCCAGATGGGTCACTCGTGGCCCGCACGCAGTGGCCAAGGATGGTCGCAGGCGCACGCCGGGCACGCTTGTGCGGCTGGCACCAACTTCATCCAAAATGGCGCAGGTGACCCGGCAACCGTAGGCGGCGGTGGGGGCTACGGCGGTATCTACTGCTTTGCCCTCGCTGAAGGAGGCGCCCAGTGAGCCCCAAGCACGCAGTCGGCGCGATGAGTGGTGCGGCTCTACTGGTCTTGTCCTTCGGCTGCACAGAAGGCGCCACCGAAGAGGTCCCCCAGAACGTCCCCGAAGCTGACGCCTCGTCGCTCACCTCCGAGCCGGAGGAAGCCGGGGTGGTCGGGGACGCTTCGCCGGACTGGTTAGGAGACCTGCCGCAAGAGTGCCTGACCCAGGAGGGCGATGAGCCGGAAGTGTTACCGGCGCTAGGGTGCGAGCGCGACTTTCTTGCCGTCGCAGCCCGTCCGTCGGACTCGAGTTTACCCGGCGCGCGTTCCGCGAAGATCATCATCGATCGCGTCGACGACGGTCGCATCCATTTTCAAAGCAGCACCAAGTATCCGCTGCACTACGATTTCGCGAGCGCGAAGTTGTCTGCCGTCGAAGACTTGCCAGTCGTTGGAGATCCACAGTCGTTCAACGAAAACTACTTCAGCGAACAGCGCCGCTTCTATCTAGGAACGGTGACCCGCTACGACGGACCCGACAAATGGGTGTTCGAGTTCGCGCCTTATGATAACGCCAGCGAAGCGATGGTCGCGGAGGCGTACCGAACGGTGGCTTCCTCCGTTTATTTCGGGGCCGACTTGCTCTACCATCCAAGCGGATCTGCGGCGGAACAGGTCGCAGCCAAGCTTCCCGATGACGTGCAGGTGATAACTACGCCAGAGCTGTACGAAGGCATCGATTATCAACCGCTGACGCTGGGCAAGAGCTGCGGCCGCTTGGTGTTTCTCACGGCCGACGAGCTCGAAACCAGCTTCGTCAGCTTTCAAGACATCGTCGTGCTCGATCGCGTCCCGAATGACATCTCGGTCACCCAAGGCATCATCACGGCCGAATTCCAAACCCCCTTGTCTCACGTCAACGTCCTATCGCAGAACCGCGGCACGCCCAACATGGCGCTGCGTGGCGCCTTCGACAACGAGGAGCTACGTGCCCTCGAAGGCAAGTGGGTTACCCTCGAGGTCTCGGCGCACGAGCCAAGCTTCGTCGAAAGCGACCCCGCGGATGCTGACGACTGCATGGTGCGCCCCGAGCCCATCGAAATCAACGATATGGACCTCAGCGTCACGGCGCTGACGGATATCACCGACATCTACGATCCGGCAGCGGATGCGACGATGAAGGAGCAGATCCGGAAAGCCATTCCTGCTTTTGGCGGCAAGGCGAGCCACTATTCGGCACTCGCTCGCGTGCCGGAGGCAAACGCACCCCAGGCGTTCGCCATTCCCGTCTACTACTACCATCAGTTCATGGTCGAAAATGGGTTTGACGCCCGCATCGACGAAATGCTCGGCGATGAACAGTTCAACGCCGACCCGGCGACGCGTGACGCCATGCTCGAGCTGTTGCGCGACGACATGAAAGACGCGCCCATCAACGAAGAGTTCATGAGCGAGCTGTTGGACAAACTCGAGACGGAGTACCCAGGTACTCGAGTTCGCTTTCGATCGAGCACCAATGCAGAAGACTTGGGCGACTTCACCGGCGCTGGGCTGTACACGTCAAAGAGCGGCGATCCGAACGACCCCGAGTATCCCGTCGCCGACGCCATTCGCAAGGTATGGGCGAGCATTTGGTTCTTCCGTGCCTTCGAGGAGCGCGCCTACCGCGGTATCGACCATCAAAAAGTAGGAATGGCGCTGCTCGTGCACCGTTCGTTTCCTACGGAAGAGGCCAATGGCGTGGCGGCCACGGCAAACCCCTTCGACGGTTCCGGCGTCGAGCCGGGGTTTTACGTGAACGTGCAGCAAGGCGACCATTCCGTCGTCGAGCCCGAGCCTGGCACCACCACCGATCAGTTCATCTATTACTTCGACATGCAAGGGCAGCCCGTCGTCTTCATCGAGCACTCCAGTCTCGTTCCATCGGGCGAAACAGTCCTCACCCCCGCCCAGACCCACGAGCTGGGAGTGGCGCTCAAGGCTATCCACCAGTTCTTCTACCCCGCGTACGGCAAGGACAACGCATCGGGCTGGTACGCGATGGACGTCGAGTTCAAGTTCGACGGTGAAGAGGGCGAAGAGCCCGTATTACACATCAAACAAGCCCGTCCCTATCCCGGACGCTAACCCGCACAAGCGTCCCTCGAACACAGCATCCCTATCCCGAGCCGTCACCGCGGTCGGCAGTCTGTGCACACGAGGCTTCCCCCGGCACTGCTCGCGCACTAGGCTGTGCGCGGACCTTTTCGCGGAGATGTGAGTACATGAAACAACGACGATTTGGCGAGCGCGCGGTCTCGGAAGTGGGCTTGGGAACCTGGCAATTGGGATCCTCGGATTGGGGAACGGTCGATGAGACCGCGGCTGAATCGGTCTTGGAGACGGCGATCGAGGCCGGGGTAACGTTTTTGGACACGGCTGACGTGTATGGCGCCGGCGTGTCCGAATCCCGTATCGGCGCCTTCATCTCCAAGCTTCCAGCTGCTCAACGACCGATGGTCGCGACCAAGTTAGGGCGCTTCTCCAAACCCGGTTGGCCTCACAACTTCACGCTGCAAGCGATGCGTGAGCACACCCAAGCTTCGCGCGACCGGCTGGGCGTCGAACGCATCGATCTGACGCAGCTGCACTGCATCCCTCACGAGGTCTTGAAGCAAGGCGAGGTGTTTGAGCACCTACGGCAACTTCAAGCCGAGGGCCTGATAGCCGCGTTTGGCGCATCCGTGGAGTCGATGGATGAAGCGTTGACGTGCCTGGAGGTACCAGGGTTGGCTTCCCTGCAGATCATTTTCAACGTCTTCCGGCAAAAGCCAATACACGTGTTGTTCGAGCGCGCCAGGGCGCAGGGCGTAGCGCTCATCGTTCGCCTTCCCCTCGCAAGTGGCCTGCTCGGAGGAAAGATGACCAAGAGCACGACTTTTGCGTCGACCGACCACCGCTCCTACAATCGGGACGGACGCGCCTTCAACGCCGGTGAGACGTTTGCGGGCTTGCCGTTCGAAAAGGGAGTGGAGCTGGTCGAGGAGCTCCAGCAGCTGCTTCCGAGCGGAGTGCCCCTCGCGCAGCTCGCCTTGCGCTACTGTTTGGACTTCGAGGCGGTGACGACGGTCATCCCGGGAGGCCGCAGCCCGGAGCAGGTGCTGAGCAACGTACAGGCAAGCGACTTGCAACCGCTCTCGGAAGAGGTCCACGCACGGCTGCGGGAGTTCTACGAGACGCGCGTCGCGGGGCTCATCCGCGGCGCGTACTGACCTCCGCCTAGAGCCACCGTTGGCGTTTTCGACGCCGTCTTGCTGGGGCATCCGGGAGACGGTGGGGCAGATTGTCCGAAGTTGAGGCGATTCATTGAGCCTAGACTCGACCCCGGTGCGGCAGGTGGGGGGGGCCGTGCCATGGCACATCGATTGCAACCTTTGCGACTCGTAGACGACCGACAACGATCATTTCTACGAGAGGTAAGCGCGCGATGTCAGCAATCGAACTAGTGGTGGGCATTCTCATTCTCGGCCTGATCGCTCTGGTAGTGGCAGGCATGTTCTCGTCACGATCGTCACGGTCGAAGCGTGAGGAGCTGCGTCGTCGCTTCGGCCCCGAGTACGATCGCGCTGTTGAGCGCTTTGGCAACGTCGAGCACGCCGAGCGTGAACTTTTGGCGCGTGCCAAACGCGTGCAGAAATTCAAGTTGCACCGACTCAACGACGCTGACCAGCAACGCTTCACCCACGACTGGCAACAGGTTCAGGTTCGCTTCGTCGACGATCCATCGGGCGCCGTCGCCGACGCCAACGAACTCATCAAACACGTCATGCGTGGGCGCGGTTACCCCGTGGAAGACTTCGAGCAACGGGTCGCCGATCTTTCCGTCGACCACGCGGACGTGGTGCAACACTATCGTGCCGCTCGGGTGCTGGCCCTTGCGAACAGCGAGGGCCGCGCCAATACCGAAGAGCTGCGTCAGGCGTTCGTGCACTACCGCGCACTTTTTGCCGAGTTGCTCGACGACAATCACGTCAATTCCGTTCATCTGAAGGAGGCCCGCGTATGACCGCTCATGATTTCATCAATTCGCGCCAAGACATCCGGCGCGTCGATACCTCCCCCGGCTTGAACGGTCGTGGCGCGCGAGCCGCCGACGACGAGGTTCCGGTGGTGTACGACGAGCAAGCGGAGGTGCAAGGACGAGCGCCTGAACGGGGCGAAGACGTCCCCCATCGGGAGCTTGGGACGCCGTACCTGCCGGAACAATCGTCCTCATGGGCGCAGGGGCGCTGGAGTCAGATCCAGGCGGAGTTCGTGGATGACCCGCGCCAGTCAGTGGCCGACGCTCATCAGCTCGTCGGGGACCTCATGCAGCGCATCATCGATGCGTTCAGTAAGCAGCGCAACGAGCTAGAGCGCCAATGGGCGAGTGGCCAGGAGGTATCGACCGAGGAATTGCGGCTGTGTCTCCAAGGCTACCGCACCTTCTTCGGGCGTCTGTTACCCGCGGTCCCCCCTAGCGATGGGGACGGCAACGGCACGCCTTGAAGACGAGGCTCTGCTAGGAAGCGCTTGCCGTAACTACTAGGGCCCATTAGCGTCCCGCGCTTGGAAAAATTACCTCCCGATCCCTTTTTCGGCTCGTACCTCGATCCCTCCGCCCACAAGGTCATGCTCCAGGACGTCGTGCGCACCACGGCGTACGACGAAGCCTTGCGGCGTAGCGTCACAGCCGGTTGTCGAGTCATCGACTTTGGGACGGGCACGGGTGTCCTGTCCATCTTCGCCGCGCGTCATGGGGCAGGGCAGGTCGATGCTATCGAACGAACCGCCTTCGTACGCCACGCGCGCAAGATAGCGGCGGCGAGCGGACAACCCCAGATCCGCTTCCATCACGCCAACCACGAGTCGTTTACCACCGACGCGCAGGCGGATGTGTTGGTTTCCGAGTGGATGGGGCATTTCCTCTTCTACGAAGCCATGTTGGAGCCGCTCATTTTGGTGCGTGACCGTTGGCTCAAGCCGGGGGGGATCATGATCCCGGGCAAGGTTACCGCCCATGCGGCGCTCGTGACCGACGAGCAGTGCTACGAAGACCTCGCGTTTCTGATGTGGCAGCCGTACGGCATCGACTTCTCGTGCATCGCCGATACGCCCCTCAAACAGTGCCACCTGGTTGCGCTAGAGCCCGACCAGATCCTGGAGACGGTATTTCACCTAGGCACGTTGGACATGGCTACCATTGCTGGCACGCCTGAGGTGTTGCAGGGCAAGGCACGCGTGGAGCGTACGGCAACCGTGTACGGCATCGCCGCGTGGTTCAGCATGGAACTGACCCCCGACTTCACGATCGGTACCGGACCGAACGACCCCGAAACCCACTGGTATCAGGTATTCTTTCCTTTCCTCGAGGCCATCGAAGTCTCCCCCGACGCGGAAATCACTCTATCCATTCGTCCGCCGCGGGAGGGCGAGGACAAGGAAGCGGTCTGGCACTGGTCGTTCTCCGACGGCACCCAAACCGTCGAAACAACGTCCGTTACCACGGGAGAGTAGCT
>CAZNZA010000213.1:3356-6589 GCA_964577325.1 uncultured Polyangiaceae bacterium | reverse complement strand
TCGCCGTTGGTGGGTAGGAGCGGCCCGCTCGACAGCAAACGTAACTCACGGTTCCGTTTGCTGTCGCCCCGCCTGTTCGGTGCGCGGACTTTAGAAGCCGAGTGCCTTGCTCACGCCTGCGCCGTAAGCGGGATCTGCCTTGGTGCAGTTGTCGATGTGACGGCGCTTGATGAACTCGGGTGCGTCGCCCATCGCGCGCGCGGTGTTGTCGAATAGGGCTTGCTGCTGCACTGGTGTCATCAGGCGGAACAGATCGCCGGGCTGCTTATAGTAGTTGCTGTCGTCGTCGCGGAAGTTCCACCAGTCAGCGTCACCGCTGATCTTGAGCGGGGGCTCGCGGAACTCAGGCTGCTCCTGCCACTGTTGAAAACTGTTGGGCTCGTAGTGCGGTCGACCGCCGTAGTTGCCGTCCACGCGCCCCTGACCGTCGCGGTGGTTGCTGTGCACGGGGCAGCGCGCGGCGTTGACGGGGATTTGGTGGTAGTTAACGCCTAGCCGGTAGCGCTGCGCATCGGCATAGTTGAACAGGCGCGCCTGGAGCATCTTGTCCGGCGACACGCTGATGCCCGGTACCAGGTTACTCGGCGCGAACGCGCTCTGCTCGACGTCGGCGAAGAAGTTGTCGGAGTTGCGATTGAGCTCGAACTCACCAACCTCGATCAGCGGGTAGTCGGCCTTCGGCCATACCTTGGTCAGATCGAAGGGATGGTAGGGCACCTTTTCGGCGTCGGTCTCAGCCATAATCTGCACGTACATCGTCCACTTTGGGAAATCGCCGCGCTCGATTGCGTCGAACAGGTCGCGTTGATTGCTTTCGCGGTCGTCACCGACCAAAGCGGCAGCCTCGGAATCGGTGAGATTCTTGATGCCCTGCTGGGTGCGGAAGTGGAACTTCACCCAAAAGCGTTCGCCCTGGTCGTTCCAAAAGCTGTACGTGTGCGAGCCAAATCCGTGCATGTGGCGATAGCTAAACGGAATGCCGCGATCGCTCATCACGATCGTCACTTGGTGCAGCGCTTCGGGCAGGAGCGTCCACCAGTCCCAGTTGTTCGTGGCTGAGCGCAGGTTGGTGCGCGGGTCGCGCTTTACCGCCTTGTTCAAGTCCGGAAATTTGCGCGGGTCGCGGATGAAGAATACCGGGGTGTTATTCCCCACCATGTCCCAGTTGCCCTCTTCCGTGTAGAACTTCAGGGCGAAGCCGCGGATGTCGCGCTCGGCGTCGGCCGCCCCGCGTTCACCGGCCACCGTCGTGAAGCGCGCGAACATCTCAGTCTTCTTGCCTACCTGGCTGAAGATCTTGGCGCGCGTGTAACGCGTGATGTCGTGGGTCACGGTGAAGGTGCCGAACGCGCCGGAGCCCTTGGCGTGCATGCGGCGTTCGGGGATTACCTCGCGCACAAAGTTGGCAAGCTTCTCGTTCAACCACACGTCTTGCGACAGCAGGGGCCCTCGTGGACCAGCCGTAAGACTGTTCTGGTTGTCCGGCACTGGGGCACCGAAGGCTGTCGTCAAGTTCGTGGGTCGCTTCTCGTCGTCGTGTTGGCTCATGGCAGGCTTCCTCTCGGGTTGGGCCGGAACCTACGTGAAGCTCGAAGCAAGAGCGAGCGCGTTGCGAGACGAGCCAGCACCGTGGCACGTTGCCCGCTCTTGGCCCCTGCGGCTCGGGGGCCTATCGTCGTCACACGCTTCCCCGCCTGGCAAGCCTTACTTGGGTCAGCGAGAGTGGCGTTTGAGGATCGGCCAGGCGACGTTTGCGACTGCCGGTGTTTCTGCGTCGCCATAGTCCGCGCACAGGGCGACCTCTACTCCCTCGGCGCAGTCCGTGTAGAAGCTGCAGCCATGCTCGTCTTCTGCTGTGCGCGAACCTGTGCAGCCGTTGATGCGTGACCACTGTTCCAAACTGCCAACAGCGCCGAGAAAGGTGATCGGCATGCCAGGGACGACCTCGGAGGGGCCGCCTGCGTAGGGCACTCGGGCGTCCGAGGTTGATCTCCTAGATATCACCGTGATCGGGCGAGAAGGACTGCAACCGTTTGCCGTCTCTTCCAAAAGGTCGAAGGCTTCTGGCGCCACGGCGGCGAATACGTCCGCGGCCTCGCACGCCAGATGCTGGACCATGCCGCCCCCCGTCAGAACCCCCACGGCGTACACGCGATCGAGGTCGATGCATGCCTTCGCTGCCACGTCGTCAACCAGCGATCGGGCGAACGCGAAGTCGTCTACGTCCGAAAGACAGCACGGCCCAAAGTCCCAAGCGCGGCCGAGGGGACCGTTCATTCCGTCCGGAAAGGCAATGATGACTCCCTCGGGATCGGTCACGTCGGGATACGTAGAAAGGGTGCGCTGGCTGCGGCCCGATTCCCCAATGCCGTGGAAGTCGACGATGAGCGGCACCGGCTCACTTCCAGCGTAAACCTCGGGGACGTGTAAGACATAGTTGCGGCTCGTGTCGCCGACCTGCAAGGAGACGGGCGTATCGCCGGCCGCCAGGGGAGCTGCGAGACAACCGGGCGACGGCAAAGCGGAAGTGTCGGCACCAGCGTCGTCAGACGTGTGAGTGGCGCCTTCGGTTGAATTGTCCGCTTGGGTATCGGCAGGGCTGGTTGCTCCGACAGAGTTGGTGTCGTCGGCTGGAACGTCAACGGGCGCGGGGGCCGCCGAAATGTCGTCGGCTTCATCGACTTCGGTCGCGTCGGTCTGCTCGGTCGTGCCTGAGACCACGGTGACGGCGTGCAAGTCCACGGCGTCGCATCCAACGGGTGCAACGGCGGCCGCAAACGTGAAGGGCCACACCATGACAGCGGTGAGTGCCGCGCCTGCTTCGCGCCTCGTCATAGCCACGCTCCGAAGCTGAGGGTCAACGCCAGATTGGGACGGCCCGTCGTGGCGACGACCGAGTCGATGATGACGACGTTGGCGCTGGGCGCCGCCACGTGCACGTGCGACGCAAGGGTGAAGTAGTAGTCGTCGAACGGGTGCCAGTCCGCACCGAGACTGGCCTCAATCAGCAGAGAGTGGAGCTCTTCGTTCTGCGGCTGTCCAGGCAGTTCGGCGCGGCCTTTCACTGATGTCGAAAGGATACCAGCGCCCAGGGCGACGAAGGGACGCCAATCTGAAGCCAAATAGAATCGGTAGCGAGCTCCGAGCACCGCGTAGCTCTGTTCGATCTGTGCGCCGTAGGGCGCTGCATCGATGTTGGGCTGGGTACCGAACGCAGCTGCGGCGGCTTGGAA
>CAZNZA010000213.1:0-3256 GCA_964577325.1 uncultured Polyangiaceae bacterium | reverse complement strand
AGGGCGCTGCATCGATGTTGGGCTGGGTACCGAACGCAGCTGCGGCGGCTTGGAATGTCCAATCAGGGTTTACAGCTACGTCTACGCGCACCATCGGCATGACGGCAGGCCCGACCCCATTGACACCAGTAAGCGTCGCGATGCCCGCAGAAATCCCCAGCCCGGTATTATGGTCAGCGCTCGACGGTAGCTGCGTGCGTTCGGGTTCGACGTCTGGCTCACTCGAAGCGGTATGTCTCTGGGTTTGCATGTCAAGCTCGAGGAACGTCGACCGCAGCACGTCGATGGCGCGGATCGCTAGTTTCTCGGGCGCGTTCGGGGTGTTCGCTTCTAAGCTAACGCGCGTCACGTGGGGCTCGCGAGCTGATGACTCGAATACCCAGACGTCGACGAGTGGCGGCCTCCCCTGCTCCGCGACGGATATCACGGCATCGACGCGCTCTCGTTGCCGCAGTTGCAGCACCCAGGCTCGCGCCTGGGCTTCGTCCCAATTCGTTTCGCGTTCGACGTCTTGTACGGCTAAGCCGACGGCCAAGAGCTCGCCGTGAACCCTTGCCACTGTTTCAACGAGCATCGGGTCTGCGCTCGGCGGGTGCACGACGGCCACGGTGCGGGCATGCGCAAACTGCCCCCAAGACACCAAAGCGCCGATTGCCAGCAATAGGCAGAAGCGGGCGGTATTCATGCAATCAACGCTCACCGAGTATGGCTCGCGCGGCGCCGGCGTGGCTGCCTTGGGGAAAGCGACGCAGGTAGTCGCGGGCAACCGCCTTCGCCGTACTCGCACCTGCTGTCTTGTTCATGACCGTCATCTTGCGGCCCAGTGCCTCTGCGGCGTACGCACCGTTGGGCGCTAGCGCGAGGTACTCTTCGTACCGGGCGAGGGCCTGCGTTAATCCGTTACCACGTGTCTCTTCGACGCGACCCAGCAGGAACACCGCATCTAACGCTCTCGGCGACTGGGGAAAGCGACGTCGCAGCGTCTGCAAGGCATCGTGCGCCAGACCACTGCGTCGGCGATAGCGAGCTGCGCTGGCCAATGCGAACAGTTCTTCGCTCGAGGCGCGGCTCAGGGTGGCGGCGATACCGCGTTGTTCGGCATCAGCTAGGATTGCATCCCAACGCCCGTTCGCGAGGTCCAACGCCCAACCGCGCTCCTCGGCCTTCGGTGTCTCCTTCGCTGCGCCGGAAGCTCGCCGAACCGACGGTTGCGCGGGGGCAGGTTCCGTTGCAGATGGTGCATCGGTCGGTGACGTCTCGAGCGCCTCGCTCGCAGGTGATACGTCGTCAACGTCGCTAGCACTGGATACCTCCGAGGAAACGGCGGCCGCGGGTTCACGGGTAACCGGGAGTGCGTCGGCCGCCGTTTCGCGCTCTTCGGTGATCAGAGTGCGTGCCTGGGGTAAATCGACCTGCAAGCGCTGACCAGCTCGCAACGCCAGTTCGCCGCCAGAAACAGGACCGCTGACGACGACTCGCCCACGATCCAGTCTCAGCTCGAACTGCTCGTCAGCTGGATCCCACGCTAGAGTGAACGCTGTGCCTTTGACCGTCACCAAAAAGGGCCCTGCTTCGACCTCCCATAAACGGCCGGTGGCCGGAGTGACCTTGATTCGAGCCGTCCCGTGCTCGATGGCGACACGGGCGCGTTCTTGGTCCACCGTTCGAAGCCGACCCCGCGAACCGGGTGTCAACACGAAGCGACTCCCCTCGCTGAAGCGCACGCTCACTCCCCGGTGGCCGGACTCGCGAAGGTATCCGCCGTCCAGTACGCCGCCCCCTTCAATGTCGTAGGTGAGCGCTGGCAAGTCGCGCGCAAACCAACTGCCGCCATACAACCAAACTAGGGGAGCGGCCACGAGCGCGATGACTACCGCCGCTCGTTGCATGAGACGCCGTCGCGCCCGCTCCGCGGCTAGACGAACTCGCACGCCAGTCAACCCGGCAGCCAGTTCCGATTGCGTGGGCAGCCGCGCGGCGTTGCGGCTCAGCTCGACGAGAGGTTCCAGCTGCTCGTCTCGCGCCTCCGTCAAAGCATCGGTCATCGCTCCTCCCCCTGATTGGGCCTCAGAACTTCGGCAAGCTCGGGATCTTGGTCAACCCAGTGTGAAAGCCGGGTCGAAGCGTGCTCCATCGAACGTTTGACCGTCGACGCTGAGATGTTCATATAGGCCGCAACCTCCTCGACCGTCATCGCCTCCATTCTGCGCAGCACGAACACGAGCCGGTCCCGCGTCGGGAGGCGGTCGAGCAGGCGATAGAAGCGCCGCAGCACGTCGCGTGATTCGACGTCCTGCACTTGGCTTCGCGTGTCGGCCACGGCGTCGAGCGGTAACCAGGCCGTCAGCTTTCGTTTGCGGAGCTCGGATTTCAGAGTGCGGATGGCGAATGAGTATACGAAGCTGCGCAAACAGTTGGGGTCGCGCAACGTGGATGCTTTGCGGAACACCCGGCAGAAGACGTCCTGGGTCAGATCTTCTGCTTCCGACTTCGACCCCAAACAGCGCTGGCCCATCCTCAGCACCATCGGGGCGAAACGATTCCACGTTTCATCGGTCGCCCAAGCCTTGCCTGCGACCAGGGCCAGGGCGACCTCGGTGTCACTGGCCTTCTGGGCTGAGACCAACGACAGCAAACGGGGCGAACGTGAATTGAGCAAAGCGTCTGACACCTTCGATGGTTGTGCCAGCAGTCGCTTCATCTGCGGAGGTCGGTTCATTTTTATTCCACACCGGCGGTCCACGTCGAAACAGCGGCGGCGCGAACGACGGAACAGTGACACTTATCGATTCTGGCACGAGTGTTACTT
The DNA here is from genome assembly GCA_964577325.1 of uncultured Polyangiaceae bacterium. GTDB lineage: Bacteria > Myxococcota_A > Polyangia > Polyangiales > Polyangiaceae > SZUA-265. The sequence continues at coordinate 447 of CAZNZA010000213.1, read as the reverse complement.
CTCACCGTGCTCGCCACACTCGGCGCTTTCTTGGACCGATCGACAACGTGTCTCGCGACTGCCCGAGGTCTGAACGCAGGCAACGCGAGGAGCACAGAACGATGAGAATGCACCACCTGTCAAGCAGCCCTCTGCTGGCGACTGTTTTTGCCGTCGCCTTGGGCGCATGCAGCGCCCCTGACGACAAGGGCAGCGACCCGACGCCGGTCAGCCCCGTGACCCCCTCCTCCGCAACCGACAGTGCGAGCAACGTAACCCCAAGCGGAGGGACTCCCTCCGGCGCTGTCCAACCCGGCGCGACCCCAAGCAGCGGCAGCGTTGCGCCATCCACGGCTGGCTCCGACGACGACGGTACGGCTGTCACGCCTGCGCCAAGTTCCGTTAACCCGAGCACCAATCCCAGTACGGCCCCTGGCGAAACCACCACGTCTGATTCCACGTCTACCA
>CAZNZA010000212.1:0-6605 GCA_964577325.1 uncultured Polyangiaceae bacterium | reverse complement strand
CTGTCAGCGAGTGTTCAACGACGTTGCAGAACCAAGACGCAGCAATACCGCGTTGAGTTGTGCAATCGCCAAACCGATCGGGCATGACCGCTTGGTCACGACCAAAAGCGCTGCGTCCTTGTTGGCGATCGTTCGCCCCAAGTACAGGTAAGGCCCGCGAATCAAGTGGACCTCGTCACAAGTCGGGACCGAAGAAGCCCGCGTCGTGGTGTCACGAGCCGCAAGAGCAATCTCGAGCTCGACCACCCCCGTGCTACGGAATAACGCCGCTGCCGCCCGTGCCATGCTGGGTTCGACAGCTGTCTCGAGTCCTTCCAGGGTAGCGATACCCATGACTTGCGCTTGCTCATCCAGGCCCACCACAGCGCAGCACATCGCGTCCTGAACGCCCTCGATGAAGGCACGACAGACGCTGTCGAAATCCTCGGTGCGGCAGTTCGCCCGCACCCCAGAATTATCGGGCGGGCGCACGGTCAACGCCTCGGAGTCCAGGTTGGCGTTACGCTCGTCAATCTTCACGAGCGCATCCATGAGAATGGTTTCAAATGAACGCTCGACAGAGATTGGTACAGTGGTCAGTTCCTCCACGTCGAGCTCGCCGCCGGTCAAGCCAATCAACAGCTGGAACGCTTCCTCACCCTCGAGCTCTCCAGCCTCGGCGTGGATCACTTCTCCGTCTCGCAGATGAATCGCTCCTTCGCCCAAGCGCAGGGCAATGGAGCGTCTGCTCAAGTGAAACATTTGAAGCAGATCCACGAGAGAAACTCCGTGAACCCTTCCCCGAAAGCCCTCCGCGTTCACCGTTTCAACTCTTGCCATTCGTACTTCCACGTAACGTTTGGCTGAGCTTCCGGCTCAGACCCTCTAGTTCTTCTACGACCACCTGTTTCAACAATTGACCCCCGTCGTCTGGTCGCCATCGCAATCGGACGCGACGTGCCGCTTCGGCACCCACACATTATGCCCAGAGGGCGGCACAAAAGCGATGGTCGTGCGCGAGAGTGCGCACCAATGTGCCGGAACGGATGCAGGCTCGTCGACAGGCCCACGTCTCTGGCGGAGCTGTCCCCCCCCCGTCTGGCCGCGCGGCTCGTGGTGACCGATACCAAAATGGTCTTGGCGCCGCGACACGTGCCTGCGTCACAGTCGACCCATGCAAGTCGAACTGCACTCCCCCCCCGCCATCGAGCGGCTGCGCCGCGCAGGACAGGCAGCAGCGTTCACTCTTGCCGCCGTCGGGCGTCAGCTGCGGCCCGGCATTTCCACAGCTCAGATCGACGCCTGGGTTCGGGAAGACACCCTGCGCTCCGGTGGGCGGCCGAGCCAGCTTGGTTATAAGGGTTTCCCGGCGAGTGTTTGCACGAGCCGCAACCACGTCGTCTGCCACGGCATCCCCAATCCGGGCGAGCACCTGAATGACGGCGACATCATCAACGTCGACGTGACCACGGAGCTCGACGGCTACCACGGCGATACCTCCCGCACCTTCCTCATCGGGAAGCCATCGCCTGAGGCCCTTCACGTCGTGCGCGTCGCCGAGCAATGTCTGGAGCTAGGTATCGCCGAGGTTCGCCACGGCGCGCGCCTCGGGGACATCGGCTCAGTCATCGCCGCCTTCGCGCGCAGCGAGGGATGCTCCGTCGTGCGCGAGTTCGGTGGTCATGGCATTGGACGTCGTATGCACATGCCCCCCCACGTCCCGCACTATGGAAGCGCCGGAAAAGGCCTCCGGCTACGCGCCGGAATGGCGTTCACCATCGAGCCGATGGTCAATCTCGGCTCGGCGGACGTCGAGATCCTGGCAGACGGCTGGACAGTGGTCACGCGCGACGGTCAGTGGTCCGCCCAATGCGAGCACACCGTCCTCGTTACGGAGCGCGGGTGCGAGGTGCTCACACGTCGCCCACAGACCTAATGCAAGCCCGCGCGCTTGGTAACTTGCGTAGGACTGCGACAGCCATGCCCTACTGCGGACGTGCGCGTCTCGCAGGTTGACGTCGAGCTACGCCTTCGCGCCGCCCTCGCTTCAGATGGTACAGACATTGCTATACCATTTGGACGCTAAGTCCGTTTCAACAACGGAACGGCCCACACCTTCTCGGCGGCGCCGATCTTCCGAGCGTACAGCTCGGAACCCGTCGCACACACGAGCGAACTATCGGATGTTCTCCCGCACTATCACCTCCGTCTTCATCGGCTTCAGCCTCGCCAGTTGCGCCTCCGCGGACATGGGCGACGAAGCTGCGGATGCGCTACCAGGTTCACCCATCGCTTTGATGGCGGACGTCACGTGTACCGATTCCCCTCAAGAAGAAGCGCTGCTCCAATTCGAGCAGTCCGTGGTGTCCCTCGTGAATGAGAAGCGCGCCGCTGGCGCCGCCTGTGGGGGCGTCACCTTGGCGCCGACGAGTCCGGTGCGCATTGACGCAACCCTAGTCTGCGTCGCTAGGGCCCACAGTCGAGACATGGCCGACGCCGGATACTTCGACCACACCTCCCTGGACGGCGCCACGCCCTTCGATCGTTTAGCTCGGGCAGGTTACGACTTTCGAGCGGCGGCTGAGAACGTCGCGATGGGCCAGCCCGACCCGGAACGTGTCGTCGAGTCCTGGATGGAAAGCGATGGGCACTGCCGCAACATCCTGAGTCCCATGTTTGAAGACATGGGGGTGGGTGTAGCTCTAGACCGCAAGAGTCGTATGGTGTGGACCCAGGTATTCGCTACGCGCTATTAATGCAGGTTTGAGCGTTGCAGGAAGCCAAACGCGCACGGGTTTGGCGAGACACTCGCCCCACGTGCTGGCGAGACATCGGGGGAGGTCAAGGCTCACGCGGCGAGACATCCAGAAAACTTGCAATTGATCACGAGATGGGTGTAATCACGTACCCGCCGTGACTAAACAACTGACGCAAAGCCAGGTTCGGGCGCTTGGGTGGCCGCGAACTCTCCTCGATGGACAAGCTCTGACCGCCAAAGAGGCGTACGAGGTGGGAAAGCTGATCGTGAACCGACTCCAAGGAGGGGCGGCACTTCACGCACAGACGCGCCGCGATTGGTCGCTCCGTTCGATAGCCAGCGCTCTCAACGTCAGCAGCACCGCAACGCTCGGCCGTTGTGTACAGGTATACTGGGTCTGCGAGGAGCTTGGAATCACCTCGCGACTGGACGAGATCCCTCCCCATCTGCTGATCACGGCTGCCCGCCTGCCGGTCAAGCAGCAGCTGGCATTCATCAACAAGGGCATGAAGGAAGCCTGGACCCGCAACACGGCTATCGCCAAGGCCAGCGAGGCCTTGACGTCTGGCAAGGGCAGCACGGGATCAGGGCGGAGAGCGACGGCCGCGGAGAAGGCGGCGGCCAAGGTCGCCAGCTCACCCGGAGGTACTGGCGCCAAGAAGGCGACTCGAAAGAAAGCTTCGAAGAAAGCTTCAGCTCGGACTAAAGCTGCTGGCTCTGCTGCCAAGAGCAGCAAGAAGAAGGCCAGCAAGAAGCGCTCGAAGAAGCGCTAAGCGTTAGACGGGAAGGCGGCACCGACCCGGGCTCTGGTCGCAGTGAAACTGCCCGATCTTGCCGCGCTGCTATCCGCCAGCACATTCGCTCATGTCGCAGGCTCACCACGCCGACTGCGAGTGGGTTCGCTGCGCCAGCGAGTGATGCGCCGCGGCCAGCCAGTGCCTTCCGCACCCCTTGTCGCTGTACGCAGCAAGCTAACGACAAACGTCTCAGCCCAAGCGGGGCAATCGGTGAAGCCCTGAAGCTCGATGTTCTGAACGCCGATAGCGATGCGGGCCAGGCCCTCGTACGTCTCGTGCTGGGCGCGTGCCACACAGACGTATTCGGCACCCTCGGCGTCACCCCGTGAAAGCGTCAGCTCGAAACGGATGCCGAAGTTCGGAGCCACCTTTCCGAGGCCGGTCATGCGTTTACAACCCGCTTCAGGTCCACCCCAGCCCTCTCGAGCGCGGCCCGTTGCTCACCACATAGCGTCCGAATGCCGGCTAGACCGAGGTCAATCATGACGTCGAGCTCCCGGCGAGGGATGGCCCTTCCCTCTGCCGTTCCTTGGACCTCGATGATGTCGTCTTTCGCGGTAGCGACTAGATTCAGATCGACTCGCGCGCTGCTGTCTTCGACGTAGTTGAGGTCCAGGAGCAAGCCACCCTGCACGTGACCCACGCTTATCGACGCTACCTGCTCAATGAGTAGCGGACCGCTCAGTTGCCCTCGCGTCAACAGCTTGTCGGCTGCCAAGGCCAACGCCAGCCAACCTGCCGTCACAGATGCGGTTCGCGTCCCGCCGTCCGCCTCGAGCACATCACAATCGATGTGGACCGTGCGTTCTCCTAGCCGATCCATGTTCACAGCCGCTCGCAACGCGCGCCCGACCAGGCGCTCGATCTCACGCGTGCGACCAGAGGGCGGCTTGCTACGCCCGTCGCGCGCTTCGCGGCGCTTGGGATTGGAGCGTGGGTGCATCTGATACTCTGCGGTGACCCAACCGCGCCCGGTTCCTTCCAGGAAGCGCGGAACGCTGTCATCGATGCTGGCCGTCGCCAGGATCACGGTCCCCTCACAGCGGTAGAGCACGGAACCTTCGGCAAGCCGCTGAAATCCCGCAACGATCTCGATGGCACGCGGCGTATGGGCATCACGACCTGGTCGACTGTCTAATTTCGCTTTCATTCGTCCTTTCGCCCTTTCGGGCCGGGCCTTCTACCATCAGCCACGCCACTGGGCGAGCCTACCGTACTTGTTGCAACCCGTTCTGGATCTGTGACAAAGAGCATCGACTCCAGCTAAGGCCTGTTGCCGTCGACTGGGTACTTTTCTCCGAGTGTCGTCGCGTGACCCCGCCCCGTCGTAGAATCGCGCAAGCCAGTTTGGCTAGCTTACGCCGGGTCTTCACCGTTCCCGAAGCTCCCGATTCGACCCTCGGCCAGATCGAGCGCCGCATCTCGGAGAACCTGATGGGCTTCCTCCAGGAGCACATCGTCGCTGTCGAGCGCGACATCGACGACTTGGAGCATCACTTCTCAAACTCGCGAATCCCGGACGAGCCAACGTTCGTCTCCGATCACACGAAGTTCCTGCTCGAAAGCGTCGTTGCCAACTCCGTGCACACCGCATCGCCGCGTTTCGTCGGGCACATGACGTCGACCATTCCGTACTTCATGTTGCCGCTGTCGAAGATAATGATCGCGCTGAACCAGAACCTGGTGAAGACGGAAACGTCCAAAGCCTTCACGCCGCTGGAGCGCCAAGTCATCGGCATGTTACACCGTTTGGTTTACAGCAATGATGACGCCTTCTACTCACGCTTCATGCACGACGCCTTGCACCCCTTGGGGGCGTTCTGTTCTGGCGGAACGATTGCCAACCTCACCGCCTTGTGGATCGCTCGCAACGTAGCGTTTGGCCCGCAAGGGGATTTCCCCGGTGTGGCGCAGGTAGGGTTGCACCGCGCGCTTCGTCACTACGGATATGAGGGAGCGGCCGTGATCGTCTCCGAGCGCGGTCACTACTCGTTGAGCAAGGCTGCGGACGTACTCGGCTTAGGACGGCAAGACTTAGTCATGGTAGCCACCGACTCGGCCAACAAGGTACGCGTCTCAGAAGTAGAAAGGGCCTGCAAGCGCCTGCGTGATAGCGGTATCAAGCCACTAGCCATCGTTGGTATTGCCGGCAGCACGGAGACCGGCAGCATCGATCCCCTCGACGATTTGGCCGACGTTGCAGCGGCCTATGGCACCCACTTCCATGTGGACGCGGCTTGGGGCGGACCGATCCTCATGTCGGACAAACACAAGCACCTGCTAGCCGGCGTTTCGCGCGCAGATTCGGTCACTCTTGACGCCCATAAGCAGCTGTACGTGCCCATGGGTGCCGGCGTCGTGTTATTCAAAGATCCCGTCGCGTCGAGCGTCATCATTCACCACGCTCAGTACATCATTCGACGCGGTTCGAAGGACCTAGGAGCGACCACTTTGGAGGGGTCGCGTCCTGGAATGGCAATGCTGGTGCATTCCGCCTTGCGAATTCTCGGTCGACGCGGATTCGCGCTGCTCATCGATCTCGGCCTCGATCGGGCTCGGTCCTTCGCGAAGATGATCGACCGCGACCCGGACTTCCAGCTCGTCAGCGCGCCGGAAACGAACATCCTCACCTACCGGTTCGTACCCGCCGACGTCCAGCAAAAGGCCTTTCATTCCGGTGTGAACGAGCTCCTGAACCAGCTGACCGTGGAGATTCAAAAGGTTCAGCGCGAGCGCGGCAAAAGCTTTGTTTCACGCACGACGCTGACCCCCGCGCTGGCTGGGGGCGAAAGCACCGTCGTCTTCCGCGTCGTGCTTGCCAATCCGTTGACGACGGATCAGATCCTGAGGGAGATCCTAGACGAACAGCGAGCGCTAGCTCGCGAGCCGAACGCCGTACGTATACTGGATGCGATTCGATCATTGCTTTCGACCCTCGACGAGCCGGCGACCGAAGGCGCTGCCGACTGAGCCTTCCGCTCTCCTCCCCGCAGCTTTGATTGGTACACGCAGGTGACGATGCGGTCTAACCCGCTGAGCACAAAGGGTATCGGCAGCGGTTTCGGTGTCGG
>CAZNZA010000211.1:0-6772 GCA_964577325.1 uncultured Polyangiaceae bacterium | reverse complement strand
GGCATCTTCGCGCCCACCATCAGGTACCACGACGGCACGTTCTACATGGTGACGACGAACATGGAGGGCGGCGGCAGCTTCTACGTGACCGCGACCGATCCGAAGGGGCCGTGGTCGGACCCGATATGGATCGAGGAGCCCGTGTTCACCATGGACCCGTCACTCTTCTTCGACGATGACGGCAAAGTCTATTACACGCGCCACGGCGAGGGGCGCGATGGTGCTGTCTTTCAGGCGGAAATCGACATCAATACGGGCAAGCTGAAGGAGACAGCGCGCCGTATTTGGAACGGCACCGGTGGCATCTGGCCCGAGGGGCCGCACCTGTACAAGATCAATGACCTGTACTACCTGCTGCTCTCCGAAGGGGGAACGAGCTACGGCCACAAGGTGACGATGGCACGTTCCCCTTCACCATGGGGGCCGTTCGAGGCGCATCCGGAAAACCCCATCTTGACGCACGAACACTTGCCGGAACATCCCATTCAAGCGACGGGGCACGCCGACCTGGTACAAACGGAGCAGGGGCAGTGGTGGATGGTGCTGCTCGGGATCCGTCCGTCGACGCCGGGACACCACCATATCGGTCGCGAGACGTTTCTCGCCCCCGTACACTGGAACGACGCGGCTTGGCCGATTGTGAACGACAACCAACCGCTCGAGCTCGAGATGTTGGCACCTGGTTTACCGGCAGCCCATCCGTGGCCGCCACAACCTCCACGTGACGAGTTCGACGGCACCGCGCTCGGTTACGAGTGGAACTACCTGAGGATCCCGCAACCTGACGACTACTCGCTGACGGCGCGTCCGGGCTTCCTACGCCTTGTCGGCACGTCCACATCGCTCAGTGACGTCGCCTCTCCCACTGCTATCCTGCAGCGCCAACGCCACCACCGCATGCGAGCCACCACCGAACTGCACTTCGCACCGCAAGCGGGGCAACGTGCCGGGCTAGTCGTACGCGGCAACGAGCAGAATCATTACCAGCTGCTGCTCGAGGGCGCCGAGGTCAATGGCAAGTCAACACGCAAAGCCGTGCTCCTGACGCGAATCAACGATGTCTCACAAACCGTCTCCGAACACCCGGTCGCCGAGGGACCCGTAGTTCTGGGTGTCGAGGGCTTCCCCGAACGTTATGACTTCTTCGTCGAAACGAGTGACGGCGAACGCCAAGCCCTCGGCAGCGCACCGACCCCCCCCTTCTCGTACGAACAAACGGAATCGTTCACCGGCGCCTTCATCGGACTTCACGCCTATGCAGAGAGTCCCACTGAGGCCGCCATCGCCGATTTCGCCTGGTTCGAGTATCTGCCGCGATAAACCGCGGTAGGTTAATCGCGCCGTCAGTCGTGGTGCGGCCGCTCATGCTCACTTCCTGTCTCATCGGTCTTCCACGAAAAACTGGACCCAGCAGCGCTAGCCCACGCTTGCCAGCACCGCCCGCTGGAACGTAGGATTGCACCGCGTGGCGCGCGAATGGGAGTGTGCCGCGCTTGAAAGGAGCTCGAGCAATGCCTGATCCCCAGTGGTGTGAAAGCGGTGCCGAAGAGGTCGAGGACGGCGTTCAACTGATGATGACGCGAGGCAACCACCTGCAAGCACTGGTGCGCTTCGAACATGACGCGACCGACACCCGTCCGTGGTCGATGTCCGTCTACGACGAGGAATCGGGTGAATGCATCCCGCTCAATGACGGCGTACCTGAGTGCTCGGCTGATAACGGCGACACCCTCAACGCCTGCTACCCACCTCGGGCGCACGATGCGCTCGTTCAGCTCTCCGGGCCCGACGACGTGCACGTGGACATCCCGCTGACACTCGAAGAGGAGGAATCAGCCATGTGCCTCATCGGTTCGCCCGCCCCGCTCACCAAATCGCCCGCAACCGAGCCCAACCCCACGACTGAACGCGCGCCGGACGAAATGCTGATCGTCGTCGAAGCCGCACCCCACATCGTCGAGCACGACGGCCGCTTTTTCGAAACCACCGGCGAGAACCTCGAGAAGTTCCTGATCGATGAACGCACGAACATTCCCGGTGCCCTACAAGATCTGAAGACGCTTGCAGAGCGCGTGCGCGAATTTGGTGCGGATCGCTTCTACGTGAAAACCGAGTACCCGAAATCGCATCCCCAAGGCCGCGCGTACTTGATCTTCAAGGGCAAACCCATGCGTGGCGGGTTCATCGGGCGCCGCGAAATCGTGCGCAGTTTCGGCAAGTACACGTTCACGAATCCCACCATGGCGCAGTTGGGATTCGGTACAAAGAATGCGCTCAAAGCGGGCGCCAAAGCGACGGTCATCTCGTTCGTGTTCGTCGCTGGCATTGACGTTTACCAGGAGCTACTGGAAGACGAGGTAAGCTTGGCGCGGCTAGGGATAACCCTGGCCGCAGATGTCGTCAAATTGGCCGCGTCGATGTTGGCTGGCGTCGCTGTGATGGCCCTCGGTACGGCAGTTGCAGCCGGTTCGGCGGTACCAGTCGTACTCATCGCAGGCGCGACTTTGCTCGTGTGTGTAGGGGTCGGGTGGGGCTTGGACCGACTAGATGAGTCATTGGGCGTGACCGAGTGGCTGCGCAAGCGCGCTGCGGAACTCGAGAAGCAAGTCGTAGAATCGATCCGCGCCCCTTGGCAGGAGTTTCTGTGGCAGATGGACTGGTGCATACGCCACGCGCACCGCTGTTTCGGCGGCTACTCGTTGTGACCGGCAAGGACATCTTCATGATGGTGGCTGCGGTGGGAGGTCTTGTGGTCAGCGCGGGTTTTTGGGTCCCCGTCCTTCAGGCGATACAAAAGGGAGAGTTTCGGCAAGCACCCAGAGGTTCCCGCCGAGACACGTGGTTGATAGTAGCCGGATTGGCGCTGACGCTTTCGTTCGGCTCCCTCGCCTATGTTGAATGGCAGGACCCCTGGCACCTCTACGATACCCCCAGGCTGAGTATCGACAATGCTCACGGCTGGGCGTTAGCCCTCGCGTTCTCGTCCATCGTCCCGATCGGCCTCGCCTTCCTTTTCATCGGCTGCTATGCGAAGTTCAAGTCCCGCTCCGATCCACCTGCCCCATCACGCGCTTGGGAAGACATCCCCCCGGCCTCCCGCGCCGAGTGCCAAGTGTTACTCGAGCAACTCAGAGACGACGCGCTATGGGCAAAGGGCAACGACGCCGTGGCCGCATACTTGCTCAACATCATGCTGCGTAACATGAACTCCGACGACTCGTGGGATTCCGACGCCCCGCTCTGGGAGGCGCTGCAGCCTGAACTCGAACGTCGCTTCTCCACCCGAGAGCAACGTGAAGCCGCCGTCGAAGCCATTCAGAACGAGTACACACGCTTGTTCGAGGAGCGGCCGTGACCGATACTCGCCAACCAGAGTCGGCTCACGTGTCCATCTCCGCATCTGCGACTACGCGCTACGCCAGCACCTGGGCCCAGTATCGACCACGCTGCACCACGCGATCCGAACACGAAGAACGGGTTCCCATCAACGTCTCTCGCCACCCAGCAGCTGACTCAGTACCTTGCCACTGAACACCGGGCGAGCGGCGCCGTCGTTGAAACGAATCGAAAGACTGTAGGGCATGCCGTCGAACACGCCCTCGAACTCGAGGTCAACGAATTCATCGCCCGCGATCAAGTCGTCGCCGTGTTGGCGTATCTGCTCGAAACCATCCACTTCTCGTCGTAAGACGAACGTCGAGGACGTCGCTTCAGTTTTTGGAAACCGCAGCCGTAGCTTGCGTGGATAGGGCCGTAAAGGCACATCCAACACGTCGCACTGTTCCGGTTTGCCTTCGCTAACGTCACCCACCTTCAGCCCGAACCCCACCTCGGCATGTTTCGCCGCAGCGGGCGCCACCGGCAACCTGAGCTCACTCACGCTCGACGGGGGTGCGGGTTCGAACGCGCTTGCCTCGTACACCAGCTGAACAACGCGCACCGCCCCCTTCTTCGTCTCGGCTTGCTCGACGTACTCTATTACCGCATCCGGTTCACAGCTAAACAGCGGACTATCGTCGTGCCGCCGGCTGACTTGCCCCTTCAACGTGGCGAATAGACGAAAGTCCTCCAGCGCTGGCTTTCGCGCCGACTCGAAGTATCGAACGTAAAACCCGAGCTCAGCCCCAGCCGACGCGTTGACATTTGAAGGCCCAGCGCCCAACGATTGAAACGACAACGCGCCGCCCACGACATACCTGGTACCGAGGTCACTGTCCTGGGAGCGTGGCGAGCAAAGCAGCCGAACTGAGTTGTCCATCCCCCGACGATACTTATCTCCCCGGCGCTTCCGCCACGAAAAATTCAGTGTCTCCCCGCTTCTGCGGCTCACTCCCATCGCGAAGCATCGCGGCGCGCTTGGGCCATTCGACGCGTCTTTCGCACGTCCAATTGTGACGTGAAGCCAACTCCGGAGGGTTGTAACTCGGCAGCTAGCCCGCTAGCGTCGCTCGCATGATTGAAACGTCAAGCGGGCTCAAATACGAAGACACCCAAGTTGGAAGCGGCTCCACGCCGGTCAGCGGGCAAACGTGCGTGATGCACTACACCGGTTGGCTTTGGGAAGAGGGTGCGAAGGGCGCCAAGTTCGACAGCTCCGTCGATCGCGGACGGCCGTTCTCGTTCAAGATTGGCGTGGGCCAAGTGATCGGCGGCTGGGACGAAGGGGTCTCGAGTATGGCTGTTGGAGGTAAACGCACATTACTCATCCCGCCGAACCTCGGATACGGCGCGCGAGGCGCGGGCGGCGTCATCCCTCCCAATGCCACGCTGTTGTTCGAAGTCGAGTTGCTCGAGTTGAAGTGAGGCTGTCGACACGGGCGCGTCATCGGAGTCGAGGCGCGCGCTAGCTCGCGGGCTCGGGACCCGTTCGTTCAGCGCTATCGCCGCGTGATTCAGTAGCGGCAGCGCTAGGTCGGGATAAACTCCCATTTCCGAGTCGTTCAGAACCCGCTACGACGTGCAGTCGAAGGAGGTGGGGATGTTTACGATTCGATTTCAAACAACCCAGGTGCGACCTGACCTGCAGGTGACAATCCGCAATAGTGTCGACGGGTGGGGTCATGATGTCGGCGGAGTATACAGCAACGACGAGTGGCGCTTCGAGCTCGACGAGGACCGTTACCCGAACGGGGCCATGTTCAAGTTCGTTCTGGAGGGCACCAACTGGATGGGCGGCGACAACCTCTTGTTCGGTCCGCCGACGCCCGGGGCTAGCTTCGTGTTTACCGACGCCGAGATAGCGTTCCCAGCCCTTACCGAAGTCATCACCGAGAACTCGAGCTTCCAGCAGCGCTTTTTCGCTCCGGCCTTGGATGAAAGCCACGAGTACGATGTGATCGTCGTGGGGTCCGGCATAGGGGGTGGTATCGTCGCCGATCAATTGGCGGACTTAGGTGCCGACGTGCTCGTGTTGGAGGCGGGCAGCGCGCTCTTCGTCACCCACACGGCCAACTTGCCGCGCCAGCACCAGCTGGGGAAGTTTGACAAGCACCTGTGGGCGCTGTTCGACGAGTATGGGGTGGTGAACTACCAGAACAGCCCCGGGTCGGACTACCAGGGTGCTCAGGCGTTCAACTTGGGTGGGCGCTCCGTATTTTGGGGTGGGTTCATTCCCCGCATGACCTGGTGGGAGCTCGAGTCGTGGCCCCCCGCTGTGGCTTGGGACCTGGAGAACTTCGCGTACGAACGTGCCGAAGATCTCATGTACTGGCCGCCGGCCCCTGGGGTATATTCGCAGCAGGTCCGGTCGGTGTTGAACACCGTACTCCCCACGTACGACCACTTCGAAGCGCCGATGGCCGTGAGACAACTGCACCAGGCGCGCGGCACGTTAGCACCGGGGCTGTTTTCCACCGCTGATTTGCTCGCCGAAGGGCGGCTTTCGGTAGATCCGACCAGTGCCGGACGTTGCACCGTCAACCTCAACCACGCGGTAACTAAGCTGGAAACGGATGCGAGTGGACGCGTGAGCAGCGTCGTGTCTCACGACCTGCTATCGAACAAGGTCCGTACCTATCGTGCACGCTACGTCGTCTTAGCCGCGGGTGCCGTCGAGAGCACTAAGCTTGCAAAGATGAGCGAACTTGCCGACCCCCTAGAATTGGTCGGCAGGGGCTTCACCGACCATCCAGTGCTATTCACCCACTTCGCCATCTCACCCGGCAAGCCTTACCACCGGGTGGATGCGTCGAGCAAAACGCTGTCTCGACACAAGTCCGCCGACGCGGCCCACCACCCCTACAACGTACTTTTGGAGCTCGGAGCAGACCTAAATCAAGGTCGTTACCTCGACCCAGACACCTTGGCGCGGCATCGGGCGTTGAAGGGGGATATCATGCTGTGTGAGGTCGTGTTTCTATTCAACGCGGCACTCATGAACGACAACCACATCGACCACGCTGGGCCGTCGTTCGCCAAACCAACCGTCACCATGAAGCCAAGCCCTGCCGCAGATCCGTTCGTTTCCGAAGTGAACAGCGTCAAGGACCAGGTCATTGCGGCCTTCGACGGTGAGCCACTTGACGGCGGAGACTTGAGCCTAAAGCGCGGAGGTTTGGGCGGCGTCGCCCACGAAGTAGGGACGTTACGGATGGGGCTGCCCGGCGCCGGCGTGGTGGACACGAACCTGCAATACGTCGGCCACGACAACCTCTACGTCTGTGATCTAAGCGTGTTCCCGACGTCGCCCGCGGCAAACCCCACCCTCACCTTGTCAGCACTGGCGATGCGCTTGGCGGAGCACCTGCGAACGCAACTTTAGCATCAGTAGGCG
>CAZNZA010000210.1:0-6809 GCA_964577325.1 uncultured Polyangiaceae bacterium | reverse complement strand
AAGCGGTAGTAGTAGCTGGCCTCGGCGTAGCCTCCAACTCCCTGCACTTTCGGAGCCTCAGGGTCCTTCTGTATCGCAGGAAACGTGAATCCAACGCCTCCCACCACTGCCATCCGCTGCTCCGCGTCAGCCCGCTGCGTAAGCAGTAGGGTCAGCACGACCACCGCCAAACTCCGGCAATTTAGGTGGGGTCTCACCGCTGAGCGACTTGGAACCACTTTCGCTCGGCAGGCTCGTCGTGGACCCAGATGACGTCGCGCGTCTCGAGAGCAGCGGACGCATGATTCTGGAAGAGGCGCGCAATCCGACCATGTTCCTTGATAGCCATGACCGATCACTCGGGCTTGGCACGAACGACGACCTGCGGCGACCGTTTCGTTTGCGGATATTTCGTCGTACACCATAGGACCGTCGTGACTTCTGGTTCGAAAGATCAGTACCGAGAGCGGAAGTGGCCGGCGGATGCGACCGCCGCTCGCCACCTGCCCGCACCCGTCCATTCGTGTAGTGAACCGACGGCAAGAGATCAACGATTCCGAAAGCCAGCACCCGGGGAAACACCCAAGCGACGGAACAATTTGCCAGGACGACCAGGCGACGGGTTTGCAGCACCCGTCACGCACCGGCCGTAGACAGACACCGACAAGAGAGTAGGCTGTGCGGAAACGAATGCGCTGGAGCAAGGTGAGCGCGACGACATCCGTTACGCCACCATGAACGTTGGGCCTACGTCGCGGCAGGCGAGCACCGTGGTAACCCGGGTGCATCAGCGTTAGAAGCAAGGTTAACCATCGGGCGCCGGGTGTGGACGAGAGACGATTTGCTCCGGCGACAGCCAACGCCACATGTTCCGATGACCGCGCGCTAATGCCCCACTGGTGCGACCGGTGGAGGTCGTCGTTGTTTCCGCTGGGCAGGGGGGACAACAGCAGCACCGACTCCTTCGCGCGAGTGTCTTTGAGGCGAGATTTTGCTCGCTTTGTGCTGCGGACCACGACATTTAACGGCACGTGCTGGTCGCCATTTTGCTCAGTCTGGCTTTGTGTCCGGTCGCGGCCTGGCTTGGAAGACGTCCGGCGCGTTGGGCACGCTGGCTGTCGCTGTGGCCGCTGCTGCTGACGTTGTGGTTTGGCTCGAAGTTCGCCGCAGCCCTCGACGGCGCACCGTACACCGAGCACTTCGAGTGGGTCCCTCAGTTGGGGCTTACGCTCTCGTTTCGACTGGACGGTCTGAGTGGTCTGTTTGCCGTGATGATCACTGGCATCGGCACCGGAGTCATGATCTACGGCGCCCATTATTTCGACGGTCATCCCTACAGCGGGCGATTTCAGGCGACGCTGTTCGCGTTCATGGCAGCGATGCTCGGCGTCGTTCTCACCGACAATGGCCCGGCGTTGTTCGTCTTTTGGGAGCTGACGGGCTTCACGTCGTACCTGCTCATCGGCTTCGATCACGACCAGGTTGCAGCACGACGCGCCGCGCTCCAAGCGCTGCTCGTCACCGGTGGCGGCGGTTTGGCGTTACTCGCTGGCGTGGTGCTGCTGGGGCAAGCCACGGGCAGCTCATCATTGCACGCGGCAAACCTCGTCGACCACCCGCACTACACGGCCATCGCGCTTTGTTTTCTGCTGGCTGCCTTCACCAAGTCCGCGCAGTTTCCCTTTCATTTCTGGCTCCCCAACGCGATGGCGGCGCCGACGCCGGTGAGCGCGTATCTGCATTCGGCCACGATGGTCAAGGCAGGGGTATACCTCGTTGCGCGAATGACACCGGCACTGGGCTCGACGGCGCTGTGGACGACTCTCATCGCAGCGATCGCCGGCGTGACCATGCTGGGGGGTGCAGTTCGCGCCATGCGGGAGACGGATCTGAAGAAGATCCTCGCGTACACGACCATCAGTGCCCTGGGCACGATGCTATTTTTGCTCGGCCTCGGTACGCCCGCGTGTATCACCGCGGGGCTCGTCTATCTCGCCGCTCACGCGTGTTACAAAGGCGCGCTGTTTCTCGTCACCGGGATCATCGATCACGAAACCGGCACGCGCGATGTGCGGCAGCTCTCCGGCTTGCGCATAGCCCTGCCATTCACCGCGGTCGCCGGCGGGGTCGCGGCTGTTTCGATGGCGGGTTTGCCGCCGGCACTGGGGTTCTTGAGCAAGGAGTTGGCGTACGCAGGGGTGCTCGACCAGCCCATTGCGCCCCTGGGGTTGACGCTCTTACTGGTCATCTCCAGCGCCCTACTGGGAGCGGCGGGGTTAACGGTCGGGGTCGTGCCCTTCGTTGGTCGTGCGGGGGCTAAGTTTGCGGCACACGAGGCAGCCGCGGGCTTGTTTATGGTCCCGCTCCTACTCGCTGCGCTGGGCCTCCTCGGCCTGATTGCGCCGTGGGGCTCGGGCCTGGTCGCCAGTGCAGCCAGTGCGGTCGCGGGCCGTGCGGTCAGCGCAGACTTGGCGCTGTTTCATGGTTTCGAGCTGCCGCTGCTTCTGAGCGGGGTGACGATCGTCCTGATGCTGGGCGTCGTAGTGACGCGCGCTCGCTGGCGCCGAGAGGGTGAGGCAACGGGCTTCGGCCCCGAGCGCCTTTACCACGCCACGCTCAAGGCTCTCGATGGGGTAAGCGCCCGGATCGCGCCGCCGCTTCAAGACGCTTCGCTGCCGGCCTACGTCCTGGTCTTCATCGTTTCGACAACCGTGCTAACCGGGACCGCGCTCTTCGTCGCCCCGGATCGGACAGAGGCATATACCCTGCTCGTACCCCGCGTGTATGAGGTACTGATCATCGTGTTGGTGGTGATGGCGGCGATCACCGCCACCCGCGCGCGCCGGACGATGACGGCGGTCTTGTCGTTGGGTACGGCCGGCTATGGGGTCGCGCTCACGTTCGCTTTGTACGGCGCGCCTGATTTGGCGATGACACAGTTTGCGGTAGAGACGCTGACCGCCGTCATCTTCGTGTACGTTTTCTGGCAGTTCCCGCAGGTCGTGGAAAAGAGTTCGCGACGCATACGGGTGCGAGACGGCATGATCGCGCTCGCCGCTGGTACCTTGGTGGCCGGACTCACCTTCAATGCGGCTGTTAACCCAACGAACTCACGTCTGCGGGATTTCTACGCGGAGGCCGCGCCGAGCCTCGCCCACGGCCGCAACGTGGTCAACGTCATCCTCGTAGACTTTCGTGCCCTCGACACCTTGGGCGAGATCACGGTGCTCATAACCGCAGCCGTAGGGGTGGTGGCGTTGATGCGCATCGCGAAAGAAGAGAAGGGCGCGCGATGAGCTCCGTGATCTTGCGAGCGGCGGCGCGCGTGTTGATGCCTCTGTTGTTGGTTTTCGCGGTCTTCCTACTGTTCCGCGGGCACAATGAGCCCGGCGGTGGTTTCGTGGCTGGCTTGGTGGTGGCTGTCGCTTTCGTGCTCCGCTTGTTGGCAGAGGGCACCGCCGCCGCTCGGGAGGCCTTGATCGTCAAGCCTTGGGGGCTGCTCGGCAGTGGGCTGCTGATAGCACTCGCCACGGGCTTCGTTCCTGTCGCCCTTGGCCGGCCGTTCCTGACGGCGATTTGGGTTCCGCTCGGGCCCCCGGAATGGGAGCTTCTGGTAGGCACCCCCCTTCTGTTCGACGTGGGAGTCTGTCTGGTAGTCATCGGCGTCGTTCTGACCATGACCTTCAGTTTGACGGAAGATTGACATGGAATTACTGCTCGCCCTTGCAGCTGGCTCACTGTACGCCGCCGGCATCTACCTGCTGCTGCGACGGCGTTTGGCGCAGCTCATCATCGGGCTCGGCCTGCTCACGAACGGCACGAACATTCTGATCTTTACGTCGGGGGGGTTGACTCGGGCCACGCCGCCCGTGATTCCGTATGACAAGGAGGTATTGGAGCCGCCGTTCGCGGATCCAGTTCCCCAAGCCCTGATCTTGACTGCCATCGTGATCGGCTTCGGCGTACTCGCGTTCGCGCTGGTGCTCGCCCACCGGGTGCACCATACGAGCGGCAGCGACGACATCGGAGACGCAGGCTGATGGCGTCGCTGCTCATCCTGCCTGTGGCCGTGCCGATGTTGACAGCGGCCCTGCTGCTGTTGACGCCGAGCATCCGGGTGCAACGGTGGCTCGCGTTGGGGGGGAGCGTAGCGCTTTTGGGCTGCGCTTTGGCAGTCGCTTGGCGCGTGCACAGCGACGGCATCCAGGTGCTGCAGTCCGGCGACTGGCGCGCGCCATTTGGGATCAGCTTCGTTGCCGACGAACTGTCCGCGATGCTTCTGGTTGCCGTGGGGGTCGTGGGGGTCGCGACCACCAGCTATGCTTTCGCCGGAGTTGATCCGCGACGCGAAGCGGTGGCGTACCATCCGGTGCTGATGGTCTTGTTGATGGGCGTTTCCGGGGCGTTTTTGACCGGTGATCTGTTCAACTTGTACGTGTGGTTCGAGGTGATGCTAGTGGCCTCGTTCGTGCTCATGGCGCTGTATCGCAACGCGCTGCAGGCGCGGGCGGCGTTCACTTACGTGACCTTGAACTTGCTCGCCTCGGCGATTTTGCTCACCGCGCTTGGCCTGCTCTATGGCAAGGCAGGCACGTTGAACATGGCCGACCTGTCGAATCAGTGGTCGACAGGTGAACAACCCCCTTTGCAGCTTGCAATGGCTGCGTTGTTTCTCACTGCGTTTGGCACCAAGGCGGCGTTGTTTCCGTGGTTCTCGTGGTTACCTGCTTCGTACCATACGCCACCCGCAGCGGTCAGCGCGGTGTTTGCTGGCCTTTTGACCAAAGTCGGCGTCTACTCGATGTTCCGGGTCTTCACGCTGCTCTTCCAAAACGTTCATCCGGTGGCACCTACGTTCCTACTGGTCGTGTCGCTCGTGACGATGGTCGTGGGAGTCGTGTGTTCTTTGACGCAGCGCGACTTTCGGCGCGTACTGTCGTTCAATCTCGTCGGCCACATCGGCTACACGACGATGGGTCTCGGGTTGATGACCACGCTTGGACTGGCGGGTTCGCTTTTGTATGTGGTTCACCACATCCTAGCCATCACGAACCTCTACCTGGTTGCGGGGTTATTCTTGCGCATGCGGCGTTCGAGCGAGTTCGAGTCCTTGGGCTCTCTGTTCAGGACGCACCCACACGTGTCGCTCCTCGCGCTCGTCCCGATGTTTGCTCTCGCTGGGATCCCGCCGCTCTCGGGCGCGATCGCGAAGATTGCACTGGTGCAGGCGGCGTTCGAGGCGGGCCTGTATTGGGCGGGGGCAATAGCCTTGGCGGTCGGGTTACTCAGTGTGCTCTCGATCGCGCGCCTGTGGGACGAGTCATTCTGGAAGCCTGCGCCACCCGACGCTGACAAGAGCTCCCCGATCTGGCAGCAGCTTGCGCCGATCGGTGGTCTCACGCTGCTAACGCTCGCCTTCAGTGTCGCGGCAGGTCCGCTGCTGTCACTCACGTCCTCGATCGCTGACGACTTGCTGCAGCCAGAGCCCTACGTGCGCGCAGTGTTGAAAGGAAGATGACATGCTGCTCGCTAATATTCTGTTGGCCGTTGCGTGGGGCGCCTTACAAGGTCAGCTCTCGCTGGCGAATCTGGTCGTTGGTTACGTCATTGGATACGCCGTATTGGCGGCCATGGCTCGCGGTGCCGTCATTCCGAACACCTATACGCTCAAAGTGGGAGGGGTGTTCTCGCTTGCCGGCTTTTTGTTGGTTGCCTTCGTCATCGCCAACATTCGCATGGCGATCGACGTGCTGCGCTTTCGGCAACGCCTCTCGCCAGGCATCGTCGCCGTGCCGCTCGATGCGCAGGACGACTACGAGATTCTGTTGCTAGCTATCCTCATCAACTTGACGCCCGGCACCATCGTTGTCGACGTTTCCGACGACAGAAACACCCTGTACCTGCACGTCATGCACCTCGACGATCCCGAAGCGATACGCTCGGAGATCAAGAATTCATTCGAACGACGCGTGCTTGAATTGCTACGCTGATCGGAGAGACGCAATGTTGGAAAACGTCCTACAATTGTCCCTCGTCATACTTTCAATAGCCGTGATCATCAGCTTCGTGCGGGTCATCATGGGACCTCGGCTCGAAGATCGCATCGTGGCGATGGATCTCGTCGCCATCCTCACTGTGGGGATCATCATCACGGCCACAGCGCGCACCGGCCAGCGCAGTTTGTTGGATGCTGCGAGCCTGATCGCGCTCGTCGGCTTCTTGGGAACCATAGCGTACGCCTGGTACGTCGAGCGGGGGCGCACGTGATCGTTCTGCAGTGGGCCACGGCGCTGTTTCTCCTTCTGGGATCGTGCCTCGGCTTACTCGCGGCGATCGGCGTGCTGCGCTTCCCGGATACTTTGTCGCGGATGCAAGCTTCGTCAAAAGCCTCTACCCTAGGGCTCGCCTGCCTGCTCGTCGGTACCGGGATCCAGCTTCCGGAAGTGTCGGTCATCGTTCGGCTCGCCAGCATAGCTGCCTTCATCATGCTCACCGCGCCACTCACCGCCCACGTCATTGCGCGCGTCGCGCTGCACCGGGGCACGCCCCTCTGCAAAGAAACCATCTTGAACGAGTACGACAACCCGCGTTCCGGAGCGGATCCCGAACCCGAGAGTATGAGTTCGCCTCTTGGCGAGGACGTGCCTAGCAGCGGACAACGCTGAACGTCTTCGCGAGAGCGAGCTGTGCTGGGCGAGGGATGGTTCTGAGTGTCACTGCGATGGGCAGACGAGCTGCGGTGGGCGCAGTGCTCACCCTGCGAGGGCCACCGTGGTGCCTTCGATTTTGCGGATGTCGTCGATCTGGTATGCGATCTGCGCCCAGCGTTC
>CAZNZA010000209.1:0-6824 GCA_964577325.1 uncultured Polyangiaceae bacterium | reverse complement strand
GTCGCTTTCAGTGATAAACTCACGAGGCGCCGCGGCATAGCGGGGTAGACGTCTCGAAATTGGTAAGACGAGACCGCGTCCCGGCGAAAAGCACCATGCGTAACGTCCTTCTATCTTGTTCAGCCGCCCTGGCTACTTTTGCTTTGAGTCCCTGGCTTCTCGCCGCTACGTACTACGTGGGGCCCGAGGGAACGGGGGAGGCGTGTACCCGCGCCGCGCCGTGTGCATTGGGCACGGGAGCACTCTTGGCCATGGCGGGCGATACGGTGATCCTGCTCGACGGCACGTATTACGAGCCGCTTCACCCGGAGAACTCGGGTCGACCCGACGCCTGGATCACTTTCAAGGCGGATGAATGCGCCTTGCCCATCATCGAAGGGGCCGGCGAAGCGCTCGTGGACAACGAGGAAGGGAACAAACCCAGTGGTGTCGCGTCCAACACCGGTCAGTATCTGCGCTTCATCGGCATCGTGTCGCGCCATTGGGATAGCGGCTTCACCAATGGTTGGACGGGTGAGGGAACGACCAATTCGAACGGCAACTTCGAGTACATCAACTGCATCGGTGATGGTAACGGGCGAACGGCGTTTGCCATGTACAGCGCGGGCAACGTCAAGATACGGGAGAGTATCGCTGCGCACAATGGCGGTAGCCCCACCGACTCGTGGTCGAGCGGCATTCAGTTGTACGCGGTGCAAGGTACGCCTGAGGATAACGTCGTTGAGCGCAGTATTTCGTTCGAGAACGTGGACGCTCAGAAGAACACGGACGGTAGTGGATTCATCGTGGATGAGCACACGATGGGTTCGACGTTCGTCAACAACATCGCGTTCCGCAACGGCGGGTCCTGCATCCGTTTGACGCGCAGCAACAACACGCGGATGATAAACTTCACCTGTTATCACAACGGGATGAATCCGGCAGCGATCTCGCCGACCGATCCCGGCGAGTTCTACTTCACCGATCCGCAATCTCGCGAGACGGCGATCGTCATCAATACCCTTGCGGCCGCAAGTGGAACGGAAGCCGATCCGGCCGTGTTCATTTTTCCACCTGAGAGCGGACTGTCCAACAACGTAACGGTCGACAGTGGCCCAACCCCGTTTTTCACTGATCCTGCGGGCCAACATCCAGACTTCCGCCCACCGGCTTCGGCGGCGCAACAAGTAGAGAATCAAGGCTCACCCAACTACGCGCCGGAGGTCGATATCGGGTTCGATCCCAAGTGTATCGTGCAGCGTGTTCCCGACGTGCCCTACCGTCACAGCTGGTGGACGCACTCGATCGACTATGACTACATCCGTAGCATCGGTGGGGTAGCGAAGTGCTTTCACCCCAAGCCACGAACCGGGGGCGTCGACGTCGGCGCCTATGAGCTCAGTGGTGCGCCGCACACGTTTAGTCAGCCTGGCAGCTGTGTGCGCAGTCCGGACCCGGTCGAGCCGGAGCCAACTGAACCTGGCCCCGTCAACCCGGTAACCCCGACGACGGATGATGCCGATACGAGCGACGGGACCGACGTCGGAGGCGGCACGCTCGATCCAGGCCCGACCCAACCCGACCCGTCCGGGCAACCTACTCCGGTGGCACCGGTTGGAAGTGAGCCCGCACCCGATCCCAATGGTGGCGGCATGGGCGGTGACGTGTCCGGCGTGCCGATAACCCCAAACCCGGCCCCGATACAACCCACGCCCGGTGTCGCTCCAAGTGTTACCCCGGTGGGCGCGGGTTCGGACCCGACGGTACCGGACCCCTCTGCGCCCATGAATGGTGTGCCGCCCACCGCCGGCACTGGTCCCGCGCTTCCACCGTCGGGTGAGGGCTCCTCGAGCGGAGGGTGCCGCCTTGACCGAAGCGGGCAAGCGGGCGGGCTGGCGTCGGCATGTTTGCTCGCTGGTATAGCTATGCTGGGTTTGCGACGTCGGCGCGTGTCGCGACGGTAACTCCACCGACGTTGAAGGTGGTCACTGCACGCACCCTGGCCTGGGGCTATTGGCGAATGCTGACAGCGGAATGCGCTTCCCGTTCGGGTCAACGTTGCACTCGTGTGCACAATTCACGAGCATGTGGAGCCAACTCGCTCAAGTCTCAGGATACTTGGACGATTGTACGATAGCGCGCCTATATGACTTGGATGAAGTGGAAGCATGTATGCTTGGGTGGTTTAGCGACAGCGACGCTGGCTTGCTCGGGAAGTGACGGCCGCCCTGGTCACGTCGGTGGAGACGACACTGACACCGGCTCGTCCTCGTCCGCGGACGAAAGCGAAACCAGTGGTTCCGATTCCGACACATCGCGTGGACCCGAAAGCGATGGTGGACTGCACGAGGCTGGGCCACAGCTTGACGCCGACGTGTCCGAAGGCGACGCGAGTGACGATTCTTCGGCACAGGTAAACGATTCCGGACCACCGCCTCCCGTGACCGAACGCTACGACGCCGGGACCACCGACATTTCTGACGCTGGAGCGATCGATACCCCGTGCACGGGCAATCGCGCGTTCCTTGCGACTGGCGGCGCGTTTGTCAGTCCAACGCCCGCCAAGCTCGCCCACGAGCTCAATCGCGACATCTACGAAGCGAGCCCGATCAGCCTGGTGCTGGTCGAGGGTGAATCCGGGCGCCAACTCGCCGCCTCGTATACGGTGCAGACGGCAGAGGGGCATACTTTCCCTCAACTTCAACCGCAATTCGCACCGGCGACGGCTACTGCAGAGGGATTTGCCCACGCCGAGACGCAGCTCGAGGGTTGGATGATGCTCGAGCGAGAGACAGGCCCCTTGGAGTTGCCCCTGAGCAACATCAGCGTCGTGGCGACCACCAGCGACAGATGTCAGCGTGCTATGGTGACCCTCTCTGCCGTGATCTCCGCCGACTACGCAGACTTGGTGGAAGAGATTGCGGCGGGGCCGGCTGACGCAGGGGATGGGCGCGGAAACGGTGAGCCTACTGCCACTTCGGTTCGCCTTCTATTCGAGGCCGAGCTCATCGACTTCGCCTTCGATGCGTTGCCATGACGACCACGCCCTTTGCCCCTACCGCCCCATCATCGTGCCTGCCCAGAGTCGCGTGGGTGTGGTGCCTGGTCGGCGCCTGGCTAGCTCTAGCCTGCGCCGACCGTAGAGAACGCGACCTCCCTCCGTTGCAGGAGCGTGATGGCGGGTCCATTCAGCTGTGCATCGACGAGGACGGTGATGGGTACGGCTTTGGTTGCGCAGCGGGCAACGACTGCGACGACAGTGACCCGGACACTCACAACGAATGTGGCTGCGACGACCCAAACGTGGGGTGCGCGTGTGACGGGTTGGGGCAGAAGGCTGCCTGCGGCCGGGCCTACGCGAAAGTTGGCGAGCAGCTGCTGTGCGGCGAAGGCATCACCACGTGTGACGGCGAACGCTGGGGTGAGTGCATCATCAATCAAGCGATAACTCTCAAGCCTCAGCGTCAGCTGCTTGGATTTGGCTCTGCCACGCCGTGCAACGGAAACCCGTGTGACCCGCAGTGTACCGAGTTCGTCGATACGCCTGTCGGTATCGGTTCCGATGGCGGTATCGTCGAAAGCGATGCTGGTTTGACCTTGGGCGGCGGGGGACCGTTGCCACCCACTGGCCCTCCGATGGGCGGCGGGTTTGGCTGTGTGGGGGGCGACTATCCGGCGCTTAATGGCGCTTGTGAACACCACGTTTGTGAAGTGGGTTCAGTCTTGGATCCGACCTGTGATGAAGCCCTACCGACGAGCACCCCCGTGGTTCTGTTCTCCGATTCGTTCGTGAACCACAACGCTCAGGGTTGGACGCTGGATCCAACATGGGCAATAGGTACCGTACAAAGCTCGAGTGGGCACACGACCGGCAACGGCGATCCAGGTAGCGCGCATGGGGTTGATAGCCGGATAGCGGGCACGGTGTTGGGGGGCAACATCGGGGGTGGCGGCACCCTGTTCTTCGATCCGTTTCCGAACCTCAATGCCTGGAACGAGACGGGAGAAGGCGACTGGAACGTCGAAACGCTACCGAGTTCCTGGACCTATCCCATCTTCACGGCCTCCGGCTCGCCAGCGGCTCACGTGGATAATTGCGACACGAGTTGCACCATCACCTTGGGCTCCACCATCGACCTCAGTGGATATACCTCAGCCACGCTCGAGTTTCTGAGATACATCGACAGCAACCTGGATACCGGCGAATACCTGCGTGTGGACGTGTGGAATGGCTCGTCTTGGGTGCAGGCGTTCAACTGGACCTCACCGAACGGGGATGACAGCCAGTGGCGCTCCGAGCAGCTCAACCTGACACCGTACTTGGTTGACGACTTCCGAGTGCGATTCCGAGTTCAGGCGAACGAGACTAACGAACACGTGTATGTCGACGACGTGCGCATCACGGCGCCAGCAACCATGCAGACGCGGTGGATGACGAGTCCCGCATTCGACGGCACGCTTTCTACGGGGCCCGTCACCTTGAGCTACAGCCGCTGGCTGAACATCGAGCATCCCTCATCCAGGGTTGCCAACGTCGAAGTGTACAATGGTAGCAATTGGGTCAATGTCTGGGCGAACACGGGGGCGGTCAGTGACAATAGCTGGCAAACAATCACCCATGATTTGACGGCCTATAAGAACGCGCAGATGCGTATTCGCTTTGGTTGGTCCGGCGCGGCCACCTCTCAAGTCTCGGGGTGGAACCTGGATGAGGTCCGTATCGACGGTGAGGTCCAAAACCCTCCGGACCCAGGCTGCGTCGGACGTATCTGTGCCGTCGACCCCACCTGTTGCAGCGATTCGTGGCACTCCGGATGTCTGGCTTTGATCGCCTCTGAATGCCAGATCGAGTGTAACCGAGACGGGCAGACGGACGAGTGCGTGGCTTGTTACACCGACCCGACAGGTACCGTGGACTACGACGGTGATGGTATCTCACCGATCCAGGGCGACTGCCGTGAGTGTGACCCCACCGTAAATCCGGGAGCGTACGATGTTCCCAATGATGGCATCGATCAAGACTGCGACGGCACCATTGACAATGGAGCGGTCGGCTGCGACGGGGCATTGTCCGCCTCTGGAGGAGCGCTCGATCACGCGCGTGCCATGGGATTGTGTAAAGTCGCGACGGAGAATTCTTGGGGGATCTTGGAAGCGAGATTCGTCCGCGCCGACGGCGTGACCCCGTGCACCGACACGCGGCAGTACCGCATCTTGAATGACTACGGTTCCGGCAATCGTCCGACCGAAGGTCAGCAAATGGCCGTCTACTCGACGGGGACGGCCCGTGACCGCAATGACTCGGGGTGGGTGCAACCAGACGGACAGAACGCGTATGATGCTCGCACCTCGAGCACTCCGGCGCACGCCGTGCCGCCGGCGGCGGGGTGTAACGCTGGCACGTCAGGGTTCGACTCGTGCGGTCTGAAACTCAAGGTGCGCGCCCCGACCAACGCCCACTCGTTCTCCTACAACTTCAACTTCTTCACCTCGGAATACCCCGAGTACTTGTGCACCGCGTTCAATGATGCGTTCGTGGCCTACTACTACGGTGAGCTGAACACTCGAGCGAACAAGAACATATCCTTCGACTCGGCTGGTAATCCCGTGTCGGTCAACAACGGTTTTTTTAGCGTTCCAGGTTGGCCTCCCCTCAGGGCGGGGACGCATCCCAAACTCAATGGCAGCGGCTTCGATGGAGTATGTCCCAATAACCCAGGCGGGACCTATCGCCTATCGAGCATCTGCGGCGGTTCCACGGACTGGCTGATCACGTCCGCGCCGGTGCGACCCGGTGAGGAGTTCGAACTGCACTTCAGCATTTGGGACACCGGAGACCATGTGTGGGACTCCACGGTACTGATCGACAATTTCCGTTGGTCGAGTGCTTCCGCCAGCATCGTCACGGGGGTGTACAACCCAGGCAGCCCCGACGCGGATCAGCCGGAACCCTTCCAACACGCGTGGTTCGTGCGCGACTACGACATGAGCGGCACCTGCAACTTCGACGAAACGGCGGTGTGGTCTTTGTGGAGCTGGGCGGCAACTACGCCTGAGGATTCCCGCGTCGAGTTTTACGTGCGTACGGCTATGACTCGAGCAGGTCTCGACACCGCGCCGCAAGTTCCGTTGTTATTCTCAAACCCACCTGGCCCGGCGGGCTTGAATGGATCTCCGGTCGTGGCGCAGTCAAGTCCGGTAGATACACAAGTGGGTTCCGCCCTCGTGGACAACGCCCTGGCCGCGGCTGGTCAGCCGCGCAACTACGACTTCTTACGCGTCATGATTCATCTGGTCCCATCATCGGATCTGTTCGCAGCGCCCGTGCTCCAACGCTGGAACTTGCAAACGAGTTGCCAGGACGCGCAGTAGGGTCCACGCGCGCGCCGGTCCATCCGCTGACGACGCCCAAACAAAGTGCGGCGGGGCCTGCACCACCTTTGGGTGCCGACCCCGCCACACTGATCACATGGTGTGGGCTCAGTCGCTCAGCCCTCGGGATACGCGGTCCAGCCCGCGGTCCAATCGTCGCCACCGGGCTCGAACGCGCCGATGTACGTCGCGCTGACGTCGAAGAAACCGTCGTCTGGTGGTGTGGCAGCTCCGTCAGCAGCGGGGCTATCGGATGCGGGGACGAAGTTCGGTGAGACGAGACTCTCGATGTCGCCCAGTTCGGGATCGACGTCGAACTGGTTGTCGCGTGCGTCGTCGCCGAAGAAGTCCTGTTCGCTGAAGCCGTCCGCGTTGTCCGCTGCCGTGAAGTGGGTGGTGCCGTCCTCGCCGTTGTCGAAGAAGATGCTGTTGGCCACGTTCAGGCTCGGGGGATCGGTCTCGGTTCCCGCGGC
>CAZNZA010000208.1:5265-6845 GCA_964577325.1 uncultured Polyangiaceae bacterium | reverse complement strand
ATACAGCTGCTCTGCCATTCCATCGCCGATGGTAATCACCTGTTCGGCGGAGGCCAGCGCTTGTCGATTCAAGCTTGACCACAGCCGTACCAAGGGATGCCGCTCGGCAAGCAGCTGCGAGCTGACAATGTGCTCCGGGTAAATGTCCCATACCAGCAGCGCATAGCGAGTGCCTTTGAGCTGACGGCAAAGCCAGGCAACGTGGGGCAATAGGGGAGGATTGGTGACGAAGAGCAGGAGCGGATCACCAGGTAGAGTCGCGGCGCGTTTGGCTGCCGATAGCGTAAACCTGCTCCAGGATGCTGCTCGTTGGCGGAGACTGCCGCGCTGATAAGGCGGTCCCATCTCCACGTCAACATTCGGTCCACTAGCGACGGCGTTGCCCGTATACATGAGGCACGGACCCAGGTCCTTAGAAAGGGACTGGACCATGTTCGTGAAGGATACGAGCTGCGACTGGCTAAAAACCGCCCACGTGTACGGGGTGGGGTTGGATTGGGACTTCAAGCGAGCGTCTCCCCGAGTGGGTGGCGAATACGATACGGGGCTTCAGCCTTCAAGACCAGCGAATTGTCTTGCGGTCAGGTCCGTCCGCTCGAGTCCTTCACCGAACTGCCGCTGCAATGAGTTCTGTGTACGGATCCGTAGCTGCGCGACGTGCTGTCAAGGCGAGACCTTGCGCGGAAAGCGCCGTTGTGATGCTGGTGTCATTGATAACTTTCAGCAGCGCTTTCGCCAAGTCCTGGGCGTCATTCGGATCGAAGAACAGAGCCGCATCTTCGCATACTTCGCGAGCGTACGGCCGATCAGCGGCCACTATCGGAGCCCCTTCCCGCATCGCCTCTAGCAGGGGCAGGCCCACCGTCTCGACGAGAGACGGCATCACGAGCGCCCCAGCTTGCCGGTATTCATCCGCTAACTGTTCAGGCGTCAAGTAGCCGAGGGGTTGCCATCCAGCCCTGCGCACCAATGGGTGCTCCTGGGGAAGCGTGCAGCGCAGTGAGATGAGGTTCCCATCGCGCCGGAGGTTTTCCAGGGCCGTCGCTACGATAGCTAAGTTCTTGTAAGGGGCATCGCTGCCCACATACAGGAGGTGCTTACCGCGTGGAACAAAAGAATCAGTTGTGGTGCTGTGTCCCGCGTTCGGCAGGATCACTCGTACCTTGGTTGCCGCAATTCCAAAGGCGCGAACGAGCCAGCTCTTCATGGTGTGCGTTTGCACGATGACGCTGCTAGCTCGGCGAGCCGAAAGAAACATCGTCGCTTGAATGAAGCGCATGCGCGCTTGAACCGCGTGGGAACAGCGCGTCATCGCTTCTCGAGAGAAGGGGAGCGACTGTTGAATGTAAACCACCGCTGGGGTGGCGCGGGGGCCGATGCCCCCGTTCTGGAGACATAGCAATCGATCCGCCCCAACCGCTGTCGCCGCGCGCGCCAGGTCCCGGCCCAGCCACTTCATGCGGCCCAGAGCGCCTTCTGCTTCAGGCGTCTCCAGCACGTGCAAACGCTCGCTTTTGGGCCACTCAAAGCGCCGACTTCCTGCAGGTGAGGAAAAGACGCTGACCTTACGGATCCCGGGG
>CAZNZA010000208.1:0-5165 GCA_964577325.1 uncultured Polyangiaceae bacterium | reverse complement strand
TCGACCAAAAAGCCGTTCACCCCATGCTGTATGTTGGCGACTTCGGGCGCGTGTAAACGGTCCTTTTCCGTAATGACCGGAACGCCATAGGCAAAGCTGTGGAGCACTCCCAAGCCGACGTGGCCTGGGGAGACGTATGCAATGGCCCGACGGAAAAAGGGTTCGAGTTGGTCTTCATCGAGGACTGGCCCGTGAAAGTCGACACGGTCCGCAATGCCTCGGGCCACCACCAAGTCGCGCAGGTCTCGCTCCACACCCCCCGCCCCAACGAGAGACAGGCGCGTTGAATCCCTCATCTGCGGCACAGCGTCGGCGAACGCTTGGACGAGCAGATCAATGCGCTTTTCCTGTCGAAGCCGCCCCACGAATAGAAAGTCCGTCTTAGGGTGCTCGGGGTCGTAAACCGGACGTTCAACGTGAATGGTGTTGGGTGCGACAAAGAACTGCGATGCCGGTAGGCCTTCAGCAATGAATCGCTTCCTCGCTACCTCATCGTAAAGCAACACGGCGTCCGCTCGACGCGCGAACCAGCGCCGGACAGGATCAACCCAGCGCTGGTCGCCGTAACCGTGCCCCCAAAGCACGACAGGTTTGCGAAGGCGCGAGGGAAGGAGTGGGAGGCTCATGTTACTGAGCCAATGCAGGTCGAACATCGCGATGAGCACGTCGTGGCGACGAGCAGCTTGCAGCAAGCCGTGTTGCCAATAAAAGCCTTTCCTGCTCGTGCTCGTGGTCACCATTTCGCGGAAGGTTTGACAATGTCCAGTCTGCGGCTTGCCCGAATGCAACACGGTCAATTCAACACCGTCTCGCCGTCCCAGTTCATTGAAGACGGCAAGCCTGTAGTGAGTCAACTCGTTAGTCGCGAGAAGAATGCGCATCTTGCTCATGCTTTGGAGGGTTGGGGAGCGGAGCGCCAGAGCCGTTCCGTATCTAACCAAGACAATAGACGCTGAGCCTGCGAGCGCCACAACCGTGTATCGCCCAAAAACGTAGCTACTCGACGCCGGTAGTCGCGGCGCTCCTCGCTCGTGCGGTTCAGTACGCGTTCGATGCTCCCAGCGAAGGCTTCGGTGAGTGGTGCTCTCCCGTCGGCTTCGGCGATGACGAGCACGTCCCGGTAATCGGGGCTCAGACCCAGCGTCCACGTGCTGACGACGGGTTTGCCGTACGACAAGTACAGCAGGACCTTGGAGGGAAAGCTGCCGAAGCTTCGAGCATCGGTCGGGTCGCGGGGATTGACGAACACGTCGGCTTGCGCCAGCTTCTCCTTGAGCTGCGCGTCGGGCAACAAGCCAAGGATTTGTATCCGCGGGTCGGCCGCCGCCGCTCGAGACAGCGCCGAGTTTTGCCCCGGTCCAGCCACCCAAAGCTCGACGTCCGCGTTCTTCAATTGGGCGAAAGCGTC
This sequence comes from uncultured Polyangiaceae bacterium, assembly GCA_964577325.1. GTDB lineage: Bacteria > Myxococcota_A > Polyangia > Polyangiales > Polyangiaceae > SZUA-265. The sequence goes on along the minus strand of CAZNZA010000208.1, from coordinate 3,757 downwards.
CAGCAACAGGTTCACGCCTCGCTCTTCAGTCAGCCCGCCCGCGTACATCAGCCGATGCTTGGGCGGAATCGCCTCTTCGGTTTCGGGGTCGAAGTGAATGTTCGCTACGCCGCCGTCCAGGTGCAGCTTATGACGTACCGGCGAATGCTCGTACGTCGACCACGGCAAGAAGACACAGCCTTTGGCGCGGCTCAGCGCCCATTCATGCACGTCGCTCAGCTTGCCGGTAGGCGTGTCGGCCACCAAGCACAGCCAAGGAATGCCGTACCGGTTCTGGCAATAGAGGCCGAACAGGGCCGAGTGGAACTTCGCATCGTAAGTGATGACAGCGCGGGGCGGACCATGACGGACCACGTGGCTTTCGTAGGCCCGGATGTAGGAAGCCAGCAGGTTCGCGTGGCGCACCAACGGCAGGTTCCAGTATTTCACCAAGTGTCCGGGGGCAGCCGCTGATAGCTGTGCTGTGCCGGGGTCCGGAAGGAGCGAACCGCGGGGCCATACCGATTCCGGAAGATGCCCAATGATGCTGATGCTCGTCCCGCACTCGAGCAAGCCTTGGACGAGGCCCAGCTGCCACTCGTTACCCGCCACGCTGACCGCTCGCTGCTCGCACGCCGACTCATGGGAAAACACTCCGTTTGCCCACAACACATCACGCGGCGTCGAGGCTGGTGTCTCGCTAGAGCTAGAGGAAGACATGGTAACGTGACTCTCCAATGGTGGCACTATGCCTAAAAGGCGGTAGCCGGGTTCCAAAAAGTATCTTCGGCAGAGTCTGATTCCCGCTGGCGCGTACGACACGGCGGAGCGACCGTCAAGTGTGCCAAACGGTCGGTCCGCCTACCTACCGTCGTCTCTAGGGGCCAGAGGGCAAAAGTCGGCGACGAGCGGGCTTCGCCCGATGGTAATCTGGCGAGGGCTTGCCTCTTTTGCTCATCGCCGACTTCTCTCTCGCTCTCGACTGCCTCTCGGTCGCCTTCAATTGAGCGATCCGCGATGACGGAAGCGACCGGCACCCCGAACGCCCGCAATGATCTTCAACTCGCTCTCGTTCTTTCTGTTTTTCGGGGTAGTTCTTGCGGTGCACTATTCGCCCCTCGCGTGGAAGTGGCGAAAGTTAGCGCTGCTGCTGTTCAGCTACGTCTTTTACGCGGCCTGGGATCCACCGCTCGTATTGCTCTTGTGGTTCTCGACCCTGATCGATTGGTTCGCTGCACGCTACATGCAGCGCGTCGCTCCGCATCGGAGGTGGGTTGGTCTGGCCATGAGTCTGGTCAGCAATCTGGGGTTGCTGGGGTACTTCAAGTATGGCGGGTTCGTCACGGAGAACCTCGTTGACCTCGTCGCGCTAGCTGGTGGGAGGTTAGAGCTGGCCGATCCGGATATCATTCTGCCGGTTGGTATCTCGTTCTACACCTTTCAGACGTTATCTTATTCCATTGATGTCTATCGGGGAAACCTGCGAGCTGCGTCATCATTTCTGGACTTTGCTCTATACGTCACGTTCTTCCCGCAGCTGGTTGCGGGACCCATCGTGCGGGCGAGCGACTTCATTCCCCAATGCGCAAGCCCGCGACGTGCCAATTCTGCCCAGGTCGGATGGGGATTGTGGCTGTTGGTGTTGGGACTGTTCCAGAAGGTTGTGATCGCCGACTACCTCATGTCGCCGACGGCGGATGAGGTTTATTCAGGGAAGTTCGTTCCTACATTCGCAGACGGTTGGATCGGTACGTTTGCCTACGCCATTCAGGTATTCTGCGACTTTGCCGGCTACTCCACCTGCGCGATCGGGGTCGCCATGTGTCTTGGGTTCGCCTTGCCCGACAACTTTCGTTACCCCTATGCGGCCATCGGCTTCAGCGACTTCTGGCGGCGTTGGCACATCTCCCTGTCCCAATGGCTGAGGGATTATGTGTATGTCTCCGCTGGGGGAAACAGAAACGGCGAGCTGCGCACCTACGTCAATCTGATGTTGACGATGCTCCTCGGCGGCCTGTGGCACGGGGCTTCTTGGAACTTCGTGATCTGGGGAGGGTTGCATGGCGGTTACTTGGTTGCGGAGCGCGCCCTGAGGGCGCTGCGCTGGGGGCGCTGGGTCACGTCGATGGCTGCGCGCGGTTTTTGGGGAGCGGTGACATTCCTGCTCGTGTGCTTGGCCTGGGTGTTTTTTCGGGCTGCCACCTTTGAGCAAGCTTTGGCCACGGCCGGATCGATGATATGGCCTGCGGACATTGGCCTGCGGCAGGTGTCTCGCGGCGATGCGCTCCAAATACTGACGGTACTTCTGTCGGTGGTCGGGGTTCAGGTGGTGTTGCGGAATACGACGTTGGAGCAAGCCGCAGCCAAAGTTCCCTGGTGGTGTTTCGGTATCATGATGTCGGTCATGATATTCACGATCCTGTTGGTCGGTCAGCGTAACGAAGCCTTCATCTACTTTCAGTTTTAGGACGTGACCCTCCCATGATGCCGATGCACCGAGCCCCAGCCGTGCGCTGGGCACGAGCCTTCGCCCTAGGGGCTTTGACCTTGTTCATCGTTCTGGGGGCGCTCGAGCTCGCTCTTCGGCGCGATGGGATGCGTCCATCGATTGCCGACAGTAAGTACCTCTGGGCCCAGCACAGGAACATGGCGAAAGAAGGGGCTGCGGTTATCATCCTCGTGGGCTCCTCGAAGTTTCAAGGAGCCATCGACCCCGCGCTGATCGAGCGCCGTATACCTAGCACCTCGGTGGCAAATCTGGCGATGCACGGCAAGAGTCCTTTTCCGGTGCTAAGTGACTTGGCGCGGGATCGTGAAGTGGTGGGGACCGTTCTGGTTGAATTCATGCCGAGCCGGTTCTTCAGGCATGAACACCACACGGTGCGGGATACGGAAGCTCATATCAGAAGCATGGACCGTCTCCCGGTCGTCTCCGGCGTCGAGACTGCCGTGCGACACTGGTTTCAGTCGCAGTTCGTCGTGGTCAGTCGCTGGCTGTCGCCTCGCAGGCTCGTGCTCTGGGCACTCGGGCGGGAGCACGACGTACTGGCTCTCAGCCGCTCGTACAGTAACCGGTTCTCTGCGCGACGCTTCCCCGAAAACTTCCCCTCGCCTGCGTACAACTGGAACAGCGACAACCTGAGCCAGCTCGAACTCGAAAGACGCGTCGAAGAGCTTCGAGCGTGGGTGCAGGCGATAGAGGGACGCGGTGGGCGCGTCGTGTTCGTCAACCTGGGAGCGAGTGGTACAGCTCGAGAGATGGAGGAGCAGCTGTGGCCCGAGCCTCAGGGCTGGTCGTGGTTTCGCGCCCAGTTTCCAGCAAACTCCCTCGGCCGGAAAGACCTGCGAGGGATGAACGGTATCGTCTACCCAGACGGAATTCACGCCGACGCGACCGACACCACGAGGCTGACCCGCTCGCTGGTGGACGCCTTACTGGAGCGTCAGCTCGTGGTGAAACCTCATTAGCGCAATAGCCGCGTCGCGACAGGCCCAGCGAACGTCTGCTTGCACCTTGCTCAGGTCTATTCTATCGCTTGCTGATGCAGGCTCCCTCTCACGAAGGCATCGCGTCCGTCGCGCCGCCGAGGGCATCGCGAGGCCTAGGGCCACTTCAGAGGGGCGTACGCGCGGTCGGCGCACCCAGCGAAGCCCTGGAGAAGGGCAGCGCTTTCATTTGGGTGGGCATGACGTTCTTCGCAACGTCATTGCTCGTCCCACGTCTGTTCCCGTTCCCCTTCCAACTGGAAGACTTGCTCCTGGCGCTCTTCTTCGCCAT
>CAZNZA010000207.1:3230-6849 GCA_964577325.1 uncultured Polyangiaceae bacterium | reverse complement strand
GACGTGCTTGAACCATGGTGACTCCTTCCGCGGCGGGCTCGCCACGCCCCCGAAGCGCAGGCAGCGTGCCGCGCTCGACGGGTTGACGTTGGATCCCTGAGCACCACACCGGCGCGGCGCGGTGCGTGCGCACGCAAAAGTGGAGAGCCCGCCACGGAAGGGAGGAGCTTGGGTTGGACAGTTGCGAGTAAGCCCATCCAATCGCGAGCAGCCCCTCGACGTTAGGACTGCTCTACGGCCTGGGCGCGAAACGGGGTACTCAGGCACCAATCTTATGAACATCATGAAACACAATGCAATGTGCGGCGGGTCGTGTAACGGTGCTGACGAGATGACGTGGAACAAAATGAACACCAGCGTGAGCGCACAGGGTTTCGACGACGTCAAGGAACCGTTGTTCAACAGCTGAAGCATAGTGTTTGGCGCTAAACGATAGCTCGCAGGGGTTCACTATGGTTCGTACTGAGATCTGGGGGTCTTTGGTTTTCTTGATGGTTGGTGCTTGTGCCCAATCTAATGGTAGCAATGGATCCTCGAAAACCAACGCGTCAGATTCGGCGGTAACGATGCACACGCCTGAATCTGATTCGGGTACAGCTTACCCGGTACCAGTACGGCCTACTCCCCCACAATTTGTTCAGCCCGGTGTTCCCATTAATCTTGCTCCGCCGCCGGATTGCATTCATCCAGAGGTGAAGGCAGATTGTGCAGACGGTTTCTGTACAATCTTGCCCGGATGCTTCATTATGGGCGCCCCGCGCGATCGTCCCGCCGCAGGCCGTTACGCAGACGTACAAGTCCAGGTGACGCTCACCCATGCCTTCCATATGAGCGAAGCCGAAGTGACGAACGCTCAATGGACGAACGCCGGCTTTGCCTTACCGAGCCGAAATGTAGGCGTGGCCCGTTGCACCGATGCCGCATGCCCTATCACCAACGTCAACTTCTACGAAGCAATTACCTTTCTCAATACATATTCAGAGCAACAAGGACTGAAGCCCTGTTACAAGTTAAGCAATTGCACTGGCACCGTTGGCAGTGGCCCGATCTGTAATCGCCAAGGACCCGAAGTCGGATCGCTGGAATGCGACCGAACGGAAGAAGACGGCTTGGCATGTAACGACCTGTTTCTGACGGAAGACACGCCCTACGCCTGTGAAGGTTACCGGCTGCCCACGGAAGCGGAATGGGAGTACGCAGCGCGCGGTGGCACCCGCACGGCCACGTGGTTGGGCAATATCTCTTGGTACGACTTGACCCTGGAGTGCGTCGGACCCGAACCGAATCTCGATCCAATTGCTTGGTACTGCTGGAACGCGAACAAGAAGGTTCACCCCGGCAAACAGAAATGGGCAAATCCCTGGGGCTTGTACGACATGTTAGGTAACGTAAGCGAGTGGACGAATACTACGATGTCGTACGGCGGTTATGGTGCAGGACCTTTGATAGACCCAGTAGGATACTGGTACGATGAATTCGGGTACAAGGAACGCAACTTGTTTCCCCATGCCTTGGATGAAGCGCAGCTTACGCGCCAGGACAACCCGACCATGCGGGGGGGGAACAGCGGGTTCCCTGGGCAGCTCGTCACTAGCGAACAGCGCACTACTTTCTCACAGGCGTACCAAGGCAGTTCCGGCATCGGCTTTCGCATGGTCCGGACCTTATTCAAGTAGCGAGTACGCGTGTCGCATACATCCCATCGTAAGGTCAACGCCATGCAAAATCACAGATGGTCTCGCCGTGTCATTGCCCTAGTCACGCTTACTGGGGTCATGTACGTTGCCCGCTCGTCTTACGCTGATCCGATTCCAGAGCTGGGACTTCTGAACAACAAGCCTGTGCCCGCCAACGGCGTGCTCACCTTCAGCAACGAACCGAAGATGACCGTTCGCATTGTCGCCGCCGATGGGGCGGAGGTGTCGGGCAAGTTCGTTCGCGACGGTATCTGGCGACCTGACGAGCCATTTGAAGTCGGCACCTATACCGCAGATGTGAGCTTCGAAGAGCATCCGGAGTGGACAAACGACCGAACGTTCGAAGTAATCGCTGCGCTCTCGTTGCCGCCAGACTTCGTTCAAATCCGCGTGACGCCTCGTGTGGACGCCGCGGAAGTGTTGGAGTGGGCCTGTTGCAAAGAGGGTGCAGCGCTAGTAAATACCGCCCCCTGTGCGGCGGACTGCACGCCCCTGTGTGTGCCATTGGCGTACGCTGCGGAACAGAAAGTTGAGGTGTCCTACGGCATGGACTTGAGCGACCCACTGGCGTCGCAAGTGCAGGTGCGCTCCCCGGCGCAAACCGACAGCGGTCAGTTCCCAGCAGGTGAGTGGGAGATAACCAGCGAGCCAAGCGAACTCTGTGGCGTGGCTGAGGTATTCAGTTGGCTCGATGAAACGACCACGATGGTCAGCCACTGCATTCCCTACCGCAAACCGGATCTCCGCCCAATCCGCGAAACCGTAAGCTCCTTTGGACACATCACCGAATGCACCGTTCCACCGCCCGAGTACAAAGCGCAGTGGTGTCTTGCGCAAGCGTACACCTGTGAGAAGGAGGTTCTCACCTTACCAGAGGTTGACTACCGCAGCATCACTGCGGCGTGTGAGCAGTACTATGAGCTTTGCGAAAAGCGGGCGCCCGTCTCTCCCTTTTCGTCCGCGGATTCCACGACAACCGAGCCAGAGGACGCCACGACAGGTACTGGCTCGGGTGGCGGGCTCAATGAATCCGGAGGGGGTTGTAGCGCCGGTGGGAGCCTGGCTTCGCCTTCACGACCGGGGTCAGTTCACACATGGTCGATGCTCTGGGCCCTATTCGCACTGGTTTTCTTCAAGCGACAACCCGCCAGATCGTCTTTCGTGCGGAACAATCGTTCGGGCTGAAGTGGCGTTTACTTAGTGCTGGTTCTCGTTACACTTTGTCGGAAGATCCGGCTTGCCAGACTTCCCCTTCACTGGAGCGCATGCGTTCGTTGGAGGGGCCTCATCTTTGAGCGCACGATCGGAAGGGGCGCATGAGCCCAGGCTGCGCCGCTCAGCATTCGGGTTGCACCTCGTGAGTTCGTGCTAAACGATCGAACCTTTGTCGTTCATCAGCACGTCGTAGCGGCGCTGCATTTCCTCCGGTGTGACCTCCTCGATACTGTGCCCGATCATCCACTCGTGGCCGAATGGGTCGCGCACCGTGCCTGAGCGTTCGCCGTAGAAGGCATCTGACGGCTCGCGCACGAGCTTCGCGCCTTCCGAGACCGCGTGCTGGATTATCGCGTCGCAATCGTCCACGTGGAGATGGATGGACACGGTCGTCGCGCCGACGCTTTCCGGTCCGAGGAAGCCGAGCTCCGGGTATTCCTCCGACAGCATCAAGGTCACGCCGCTGAAGTCTAGCTCCGCGTGGCCGATGCGGCCGCTCGGCTCCGTGAGACGAAACTTTTCCGTCGCGCCGAAAGCACGTTTGTAAAAATCGATGGCTTTGCCAGCGTTCTTCACGCGTAGATAAGCGAACAGCTCCTTGATGATCATACGGCTTGCTCCTCTCGTTGGGGATTATGGAGAGCTTAAGCGTAGGTTCGCCCGGGTATTGGATGAAATTGAACTCGACTGATGTTGCGTCTCAGAAG
>CAZNZA010000207.1:0-3130 GCA_964577325.1 uncultured Polyangiaceae bacterium | reverse complement strand
GCGGACCGGTAGCGGGTCGGAGAGATCCCCGTCATTTCGTGGAAATCTCGGTTAAAATGCGCCTGATCGCTGTAGCCGGCCGCGAGCGCCAGCTGCGCGAGCGACTCGTTCGGAGCAGCGGCCATACGCGCGAGCACCTGCCGGAAGCGAAGGACACGCGCGTAGCGCTTCGGTGTCAGGCCGACCGCGTCCGCAAATAAAGTGATGAAGCGGCGATGGCTGTAGCCGCTCTCTGCCACGACGGCCTGCACGGAGCAGGCGCCGAGCTTGCCGAGCGCCTCCGCCACTGCCGGGTTTACCCCGCGTACGCGCGGCAGACGTTCGAGGAGCAATGCCTCGAGCAGGTCGAGCCGGCGCTCGGGCGATCGCGCCTCGATCAGCCGGTCGCGAGCGGTCGCCGCGTGGGGACCCCAAACGTCCTCGAGCAGGGTATGCCTGCCGGCGAGCTCCGTGGCAGAGCCGCCAAAGAGCAAGCCCGCAGCGCCGGGGTGCAGCATCGCGCCGACGGAGCAGGCTGGGGCCGATACGTCGCGCACGTAAGCGGTGGCGCGCGCGCCGCCGATGATCGCGTGGCCTACGGCTTGCCCGACCCGAGCGTCGGCGTGGTCAAACACCCGAAGTGGCTCCAGCGACAGGCGGAACACGACGTGCATCGCCCCCGTCGGCAAGACTCGCTCGCGCTCGTTGAGCCGTGGCTTGGAGCGATGCATGTCGTCAGAGGCCCAGAGCGCGGCGACGAGGGGTCGCAGAGCCGGAAGGGGGAGGCGTCTCAGCAGCATGCTCGTCCTGCAGAACTTAGCACGAGTCAGGGTCGCTGGAGGTTCGGACGCGCCTCGATGTACTCCCTCTTCGGCCGTTCTCATCTTGCGCGGCCTTGCTGTCATGAAAGCCACGTTTGGCTTGAGGGGCGGCGCGAGAAGAGCGTGCAAACGGCGCTCGCCGGACTTGCCGTCGGAGCAATCAGCACGACGCCCGTGCGCACGCTCTCGTCTTTCGCAATCCTGCGCCGGCTCGATCCCAAGAGTGTTCCCCGACCACCGGCTACAAAAACCGTGCTGTCTTCGGATGTGAAGCCGAACATCCATGAGTTTCATCGACTACACACTCGACGATCGGACGGCCGAGCGCCTGTTGCGCTCGCTCGGAAATCTCGCGGCGGACGAGCTCGAGCTGCATGGTGATCGACGCGCGCGCCTGCTCTAAGTTCACGAACTTCGCTATCGCGAGCCTTAATGCTTCTGCTTACGGAAAGTCTCTACCTGTTCTGGAGTAACGGGTATGATAGGTAGCACCTTGTCCGTAGTTTTCATGTTGGCCTCGGGCGGGGACTCGGCACGAATTTTAGGTTGCGCAGCTGCTGAACGAGTGCTGAGGCCGTTGCTGTAGCCGTTGATCCGCAGCACGATATACGGGATCTGCTCGTCGGTTCCTAAGTATGTTTTTTCGCAACCTTGGTCGACGAAGCCGTACCACGTGCCGCTGGCTCCGTTGGTGCTGCCCAAACACGAGAGACCATCGAGGTCAAATGAGGAGAACACCTTTTTGGAAGTGCCGCCACCGAGGGCGTTCGGTTGGATCTGCGTGATGCGCATGTTGATTTGCCAGAAGTCGTAGCTACCGAAGTAGTCCCAGCAGCTGGAGGGAAAGGTGACGTTGGCCGCTGCGGAGTACATAGCTGTCCCTTCGCTGTCGAGACTGGCGGCCGTAGGGACCGGGATCGTCGCGGCTACGATATACGCGCTTTCGTCGGGCGATGGGCCACCGTGAGCGTTCGTGTTTTGGGCGCATTCAACGACGATGGGCGCGCTCGTGTAAGGCGTCCAGGCTTGAACCGGAATGGCTGCCGTTGTGCTTTCCGGCACGTAGTCCCAGTGAGGACTGGTCACGGCGCAGCCAGCTGACAGAGCGGCAATCACCCCCAAGCTTGTTATGCACCTTGTGTGGCAAAAGAGCGCGCTTGGGGCGCACCATCTGCCGTTGGGTTTGCTGTTGTGGTTGTTGTTAGTGAACATGTCTCGTGTCATAGTCATTTTTCCTCGTATGGACACGTTGCGCGTGTAAGTGTGTAACGTGTTCAAATAGGTTAACGACGCACTGTGCATGCCGCCATAGTCAAGACCTTGCGCACCACGGCCACCCTAGCTATCGACGAGTTGGCCGTAGCCCATCGCCGCCCGCATGTGCTCCAGAAGGAAGGTCCACACCGCCGCCACTCTGAGCATGTCGCGCAGGGTTTCGCAGGTCAAGGAACGAGCGGGTCCACTCGAGTGCGAGCAGTACCTGGACGATCTCACAGGTCAACGAGACGTAAAGTGCGCCTTCCCCCGGCTTCCCGCAGCCCGGCAGGGCGAGGAAACCAAGGGGGAAGCGGGCCGCAGTGAGCAGAGGTGACGAAGTGTCCTCTGTAGGTGAACGCGGCCCGGATGGGGGCTACTCCATGAAGGGCGAGGAAACTAAGGGGTAGGCGGGCCGCAGGTGAGCATAGGGGGCGAGCGCTTGGTCGAGAAGCTCCCTCATTATCTCCGCCACAACGCCCCCACGTCGAACTCGATGGCGTCGAAGGGTTCGAGGCGGGCGAGTTGTTCACCACCGTGGCTGCCGACCAGAAGATAGCCTTCCGCATGCAGGCGATACACTTCCACGGTTTGTGCCGTGGGGTCGACGAGCCACACATGGGCTATCCCCTGCTGCCGATAGAGGGGCACCTTCAATGTGAGATCTTTGCGCTCAGTGGACGGAGACAACACCTCCGCCACCCAATCGGGACGCACCGTCAAAAACGCTCCGTCCGGCAATTCCGGCAAAGTGGTTCGCCGCCAGCCCGCGAGATTGGGCACGATCACGTCCTCACCCAGGTGAAGCTCCGGCTCGTCCAAAATAATCCAACCTCCCGGTCCGCCCTGGCCCCGATCGAAAGGGCCATCGAGCAACCCTCCGAGTGCGCTACTGCTCCGAGCATGCCGTGGCGCCGGCCGCGCCTGAAGATGTAGGTGTCCATGGATCAGCTCTGCGACTTGGTCCGCGGGCGCATGCAATACATCTTGGTAGGTGGCCTTGCGGAGGGCGGGCTCGGACATTCAAGAACTGTACCCCAGACCATTACCAGGCACCAGCGTACGCCCCAACCCGC
>CAZNZA010000206.1:0-6964 GCA_964577325.1 uncultured Polyangiaceae bacterium | reverse complement strand
ACCCCCGTCAAGCCCGGTTGCTGCGGCCGCCTTGCGAGAACCGGCGCGGGGGGTGGTTTGCGCTTAAGATACCGGCGATGCGGTACGTCGTCAGCCGCTCGACGGCACCGACGCGCGCGGGGGCACGCTCGGTACGCCGAGCACGAACTCCGCAGCGGGACTGTCCGTGACGCGGGTATAGGGGAATCCGACTTGTTGCAGCGTCGAATCCAGCTCCTCGAGTTCTTCGGGAGGCACTTCCATGCCGCACAGGACTCGACCATAGGCTGCACCGTGATTCCTGTAATGAAATAGAGAAATGTTCCACCGATTGCTCAGGCGCTTCAAGAACTCGACTAAAGCTCCGGGCCTTTCCGGAAATTCGAAATCGTACAAGACCTCGTTGCGCACTTCAGCGGATTGCCCGCCGACCATGTGGCGCACGTGGGTCTTGGCCACGTCGTCGTGGCTGAGATCGCGAGTGGGGTAGCCGAGCCGTTCGAGCGTCTGGCAAAGGTTACGCGTCGCGGCGGCACTGTCGACTTCGAGTCCGACGAAAATCAGCGCGCGTTCTCGCGAAGCGAGCCTGTAGTTGAATTCCGTGATGCAGCGGTCGCCAATGACGGCGCAAAAGTCGAGAAACGCGCCGCGCCTTTCCGGAATGTTGACGGCCAGTATCGCTTCGCGCTCTTCCCCCACCTCGGCGCGTTCGACGATGTAACCAAAGCGGTGGTAGGCGATGTTCGAACCCGAGGTGATGGCCACGTGGGTGCCTATCACCGAGCCCCGCTGCTTGAAGAAACGTTTGGCGCCGGCAATGGACAGCGCCCCTGCGGGCTCGAGCATGGTGCGGGTATCGAGGAAGCCGTCGCGGATCGCCGAGCATATTTCATCGACGCTCACCGTCACGACCTCGTCCACGAACTGCTGGCACAACGGGAAGGTGTGCTCACCTACACGTCTCACGGCGACACCGTCCGCGAAGAGGCCGACGTGGGGCAGGTCGACGGGGCGTCCCGCTTGCAGAGCTGCTTGCAGGGAATTGGCGTCCTCGGGTTCTACGGCAACGATACGCACCTGAGGGCGTACCTCCTTGATTGCCGCGCCGACGCCGGCAATCAAGCCGCCACCCCCCACGGGTACGAACACCGTGCTCAGATCACGCGGTGCTTGTTGGAGCAACTCGAGACCGACGGTCCCTTGGCCAGCTATCACGTCCAAGTCGTCGAAGGGGTGAACGAATACACCCCCTTGTAAGGCCAACACCTGCTGCGCGTGCGACGCGGACTCGGAGTAGCTATCGCCCGCAACGATGATGCGTGCCCCCAGTCGGCGGACGGACTGCACCTTGATCGGAGGTGTGGTGCGGGGCATGACGATGGTGCACTCGATGCCCAGTCTGGCGCACGAGTAAGCGACGCCTTGCGCGTGATTGCCCGCAGAGGCGGCTACTACCCCAAGCCGCCGTTCGTCCTCGGAAAGTTGAGCGATGCGGTTGTACGCCCCACGCAGTTTAAAGGAGAAGATCGGCGTTTGGTCTTCGCGCTTCAGCCACAGCTCGGTGCCCAATTTTTCACTCAGGGTCGTGGCGCGTTCGAAGCGCGTGGGTGAGGCGAGGACCTCGGCCACGCGCGAATTGAGGATGCGTCGCAGCATGTTTACTCCGTCGCCGCTTCTAGTTCCGAGGTGATGACGGGCACTTCGGCCAGCGTCTTGCCCAGCAACAGCTGCGGCTCGTTCCACGCCTGACACACCGGTTGCACGCGCGCGTCAGCCAGGCTTGCACGCATGAGAGCCGCCATGGCGGAGCGGTATGTCTCGCGGGTGAGTTCACCGCGCACCAGCTGTGCGCGCAAGAACACCCCAGCGGTTTGGACGACATCGCAGAGGCAGTAATCTTTCACCTCTTGAATACGCCCCGCATGCACCAAAGGCCCGACGTCCTTGCCATCGACCCCGACCTTGCCCGGCATGCCTGCTAGCTTCGCCCAGATGTCGAGACGTGAGCGTTTGCTTGCGCCGAAGTCGCACAAGAAATCCATCAGGTCCAAGTGCCCCTCCGCGCTGAAGCGGTAGCGCACGTCGCGGTCGCGGTAATAGTAGTTCAGCGGTTGTCCGTGCTTCATGCAGCGTGCGGCGATGACGGGTAGGTCGAAGCCGCGGCCGTTGAAGGTGACGAGCGTGGGACGATGACGGTCGAGAAACCGGGCAAAGTCGGCCAGTACCCCCGCCTCGTCCTTGTCTTCGCCAATGATGCCGATGCGTTTGACGCTCAAGTCAGAGCCCAGCCAGAGCACCCCGATACACACGATTTCGTGGTGGGGGGGCGCGGGCAGACCTTCGTTCTCGGTAGGTTCAGCCAGGGGCAGACCTTGGTCGAGAATGGTTTCGATGTCCAAGACGAGGTAGCCGCGGTCCATGGGGGCCCACAGTGCGCTGCTCGGCCGGAGAGGTCAATAGTCGTCGAGCCGAGACCTTGGGGGTTGCAGAGCGCGAGCCAGGCTAAAGCTCTCGGCAGTCCCCCGGAGCGACGGCGCCTCCGAATGAATGCGGCCGCGCCTGTTTGATCAACAGCTCACGTGTTTCGCCGATGAATTTGAACTCGACTTCCATGGCGAAGTACGATTCCTCCTCCTCCGGGTCGAGCAGGGGACGGAACCAATCGTGCACTGCGGCAAGTGCACAGGCTAGTTGCTCGGCCTCGACGGGGGTCATGACCGTCTGGGGGTCACCTTCCAGTGCACCGAGCAAACTACTCTCGCTTTGGTACATCAGTCGCGGTGTCCGGTTCCAGCGGTACACGAGCTGCTCCGTACTGATCCCGGGAGCGGGATTGGTAACACTCGCCTCGCCGGCTTGGACGTTGATGTAGAAGATGTCGCCACGTGTCAGGTCCAGAACGTTGCGGCTGACGGCAACGCCGTTGGCCCTTTCGGACCGGAACGCCGGATGAATCAGCACGCCCATGGCGACGTTGGTTTCGTCAATGTTCGCCCACAGCCGCTCGTCGTAGGCGCGCGCATTCCAAAGGCTCGCCCAAACCATGCGCACCGCGTCCTCGACCGACTGCTCCGCACTGTCGAGCTCGGTGCCGACGGAAGTGTACAGCCCCGCCCCGTTGAAATGAGGCAGGTCCTCCGTGTTGCTACTGCTTCGGAAACGGACCCGGGCGTTGCCGTGACGCTCTTCGATCGCGCTCTCGACCTCGGCCAAGAGCGCTGCATCCATGGGGTGGTCGAGCATGAGTTGGCGCACTCGACCAAGCGCCGTGGCGCGCGCCACGGGATCGGTGTCGAAGCTGGGTTCGTCCGCTAGCTCTTGAAGCAGAAGTGATGCGCCGCTGGCCTCGAAGTGTTCGCGGTAATGCACGACAGGAATGGCAAACGGCGCGTATGGCAGAGGTAGAGGCGTCGTCGTCGAAGGACAATCGCGCGCCGAAGTATCGACGCGACCAAGCTCAGCCAGTTGAGCGGCTTTTGCCCCAATGATGGGCAAGCTCTCCAACGAGTGGGCGCTGAGCGGTTGCACGCCGCGCACGCTCAGGTCGAGGCGCGGTGTAACCGTCGGTCCTTGGGGTTTAAACGAATCCCAGTACTCTTGAGCATCGGCCAGGTCCGCTTCGGAAACAGCGATTCCCGCGCCGCTGACTTCCAAACGGACCAGCTTACCGAGATGCTCCGCAAGCACGCTCCGTGCGTCCTTCAGCGCGGCGTTGGGCGTGCCTCGGCTTTGACTCAGCACGTTGACGTGCGCCAGGGGAGTCTGAAAAGCTTCGGTGATCAACCCCCCTACGAGGGGAATGTCGTTCGGCACATCGTCGGTGATGACGATCACATCCGGGCCCAATCGTTCCTGATGAAGGGCAGAACTTTCGACGAACTTCAGCGTGCCGTACGCGACCCCCTCGGTGAGAGGCTGGAAGGTGACATCGCGAAACGGAGCCTCCGGGCTGATGATGGGCAACTCTCCGTCCACGTCACGCGCCCGCTCCGCTTGTGCGGCGTCTTGTGGACGCAAGACCCAAGCTTCCGGCTCGAGCGTATGCGAGACCACACTGAAGAACGCTTGTTTCATCTGTTGACCGACGATCGTGTCGCCAATCGCATGCTCGACGGCCTTTATGTCGGCGCCACTGTGATGGTTGAGTGTACCGAGCAGAAAGCGTCGATTTTCCGGCGTGAAGTATTCGCTGACTGAAAAGTCGTACCAACCTTGATCGAACTCTTGGCGCTGTGCCTCATTACAGCGATCGAGAGGCGGGTCGCCGTCGATGAGCTCTCTCACGAACGTATAGTGCAACGGCCAGCGACCCATGCCCAGCAGGTGGACGACATCACCGGCCGCCATGTCGAGTACGAACTTGACCCCGCGTATCCCGAGTTGTGTCTCACCGTTCGCAAGGGCAGCGAAGTCACCGGGCGTGCGCAGGTAACGCAGGCGGTCGCCTACCTCGCGCGACGCCAACGCGTCGCATACGTTCGTCTCCCCCGGAGTCACGTTTGAGCAATAGCGGAAGATGCCGTGAGCATCGGGCACGCGGGCGAGGGCTGCGTCAGTGGGCCAATGCATGAAATCGACGCGCTCCACGACCTCCGACGACTCGCGGGCGAAAAGCGTCAAAACACCTTCGTAGAGCGGGTCATCGAGCAGGGCCGCTTCTAGCGTCGCGTCGACTTCGACGGCGAGCTGGGCGCCCGGTTGTAGCGTGGCGCCAGGTAGGACCACTTCCACCCCGCCCTCCGCATCCGGCCACGGCAGTCCTGGGGCATGCGGGCTTAGACGCAGCACGAAGTCGCTGAGGTCGACAGATGCACTGGAGGTGTTCATCAGCTCTACGAAGCGAGCGGGCTTGAGCGCGAGTTCAGACACCACGAGCGGTCCGTGGAGCGCGGGGAACGGTTGCGGGAAGGAATAGGGCTCGTAGGACGTGCTCTCCGGCAAAGAGGGCGGAGGCGGAGGGGTACAGGTCGTGCCATTGGAGCGGCCGGGGGTGGCATAGCGGCAACGGGTGAACTCGCCGCTAGCATCCGGCAGTCGCAAGAAACTCTCGTTTGCCACGGCCGCAGTGACCTCGACGCTATCGGCGACGGACCCGTCCCGGGCGCGCAATGTCAATCGGTCGCCTTGACTGCTGATCTTGAACGGAAGGTGTGTGGCGCCTTGCTCGGGAGTATCGTCGGCCCAGAGGAGCAGGTACTGTCCGGGTTGAAGCCGACCCGCGGGAAGCACCGCCACCTTGCCGCTGTCGTCTTCCAGCGTGTAGTCAGACAGCTCCAGGGCTTGCTCCGTTGGATTCATGAGCTCCACCCAATCGTCCGTCTCACCGACAGCGTCAATCCAGGTGCCGTCGTTGACTGCCATCACCTCATTGATGATGAGCGCATGGGGGTCGGCGTTCACTTGTCCGCCGTCCTCGTCTGTGACCCCAGCATCGTCCGAGCTTGGGTTAGTGCCGGAGTCGGGTGGCTGACTAACAGGGCCAGGCGAAGAGGCCGCTGGAGTGACGCCGGCGTCGAGATCCGTGGGCGCCCCCCCTTCTGCATCGGGGGCGGGGGTGCGGTCGGTGTTGGGGCTACTGCAGCTCAGGGCGCAGGCGGTAAATACTGCGGTTAATGCCCAGGGGAAGGAACGGAAGGACATCGTGTGCCAAGGTGTGCCGGGTGGAAAAGCTCGAGCCGCAATGGCTCAACTGTGGCCCGCGGCCGGTGGTAAGCATGACGCATGCCAACAATCAACGGGTGCCGGGGCGGTTTACGAATTGATTCTGCGCCTTGCTTGGGATATCACGCATCGTTAGGGCGAGAGAGGTTCTCCGTCCGAAGTCTTTTATCCTCCTCTCGCTTTGGCTCTGCCCGGGGCTGGAGCTTTTCAGAGGGCATAGAGCCGCATCATACCGCCCGGTCGAGACCGCCTTACGGGTAGCGTCCGGTCACCGGCGCCGCTCCTCGCCCTGCCGAGCGCATGGCACGCAACCTCATCGTCATAAATGTAGATTTCAAGGAAACCCGGGTCGCTCTCATCGAGGACGGAGTCATTGCAGAACTCCAGATCGAACGAGCCGCTCACCGCAGTACCGTCGGGAACGTCGTTCTTGGCCGAGTAACGCGGGTGTTGCCCGGAATGCAGGCAGCGTTCATCGACGTGGGTCAGGAGCGGGCAGCGTTTCTGCACGTCGAAGACCTGATTCGTCCGGACGACTTTGACGCCTATCTCGCGGGCGACGCTCGCGAAGGGGAAAAGGTCAAAGCCGGCGGACGACTGGCCGAGGGGCCCGAGTCAGTGCGCGGTGCAGAACTCCCGGTCGCCGAAGGGGCTGCGGACGAGGCAGACGCCGCTGTCATGGCTGCGGCACAGCCTGGCGCGCGTCGCGGACGTCGCCGTCGGGGCAGGCGAGGTCGTGTCAAGGAGCCAGAACTGCAAGGACGGCAGCGCTCGACGCAGCCCAGCGCCGGTTCCTCGTTGGCGGATCGCCCGGGAGGTGCCCGCGTCCCACATGGTTTACGCGAGGGGTCGGAAGGGGATATCGGAAGTGGCGACGCTGGGGATGTCGACGCTGGTGATGGGGGCCACGAGGGAGAGCAGAGCCAGACAGAGGTAATAGCGGTGAGAGGAGCCGCCGTCGAGGAGTCCTCCTCCGAGCCGGGCGCCACTCATCTCGATTTCGACGCCTACGACTTTGGCGAGGATGACGAGTCCTCCGCTCACGGCGAACACGCAAGTGCTGACGATGAGGGGTCGGACGACGACGAGGTTTTCGGAGCGGACGAGGACCTAGAGGACGACGAGTTCCATGCCGACGACGACGCGTTCGAGACGGACGACGACATAGACGTCGATGTAGATCACGACGACGATGATGATGAGTCCGACGACGACGACGCAGACGATGATGAGTCCGACGACGACGACGCAGACGATGATGAGTCCGACGACGTCGATACAGACGACGATGAGTCCGACGATGACGTCGCAGACGATGATGAGT
>CAZNZA010000205.1:0-7045 GCA_964577325.1 uncultured Polyangiaceae bacterium | reverse complement strand
ATCTTAAGCGCAAACCACCCCCGCCGATCCCGGTTGCTGCGACCACCTCGCTGCGGGGTCCCAAACGAGCGGGTCCCGCGCAGCGAAAGCTGCGTGGGCACGAGGCTTGGGGGTGCTCAAAAACCGCAAGGTTTCCTCCGGGGTCCCAAACGAGCGGGTCCCGCTCAGCGAAAGCTGAGTGGGTACGAGGCTTGGGGGTTCTCGCAAGGCGGCCGCAGCAACCGGGCTTGACGGGGGTCCTAGCCCTTAAAGCTCTGGCGATGGGCGCTGGAGTCCGGGATTTTACGCCCGGTTCTCACTGCGGCCGTGACGCGAACGGTCAGACCGTTGCCGCATCAACACAACGTATGTGCTCGAATCTCCGACCGTTGCATGCTCGCCCTCCGAAACCGGGTTCGAACGGTATGACCGTTCGCTATCGCGCAAAGTGTTCAGAATTGAACGCTTGCCCCGTTGCCTTTTGCGAGAAGGCCGCGAGACAGAACGGTCTGGGCGTTCGTGGTGCCTACGTTTTGTTCGCGATCGAACGCTCGGACCGTTCCTGGCTCCTGTGTTTTGCTCGCCCTCGAACGGTCCCAACGTTCGATTCTGAACGTTTTATTGATCAGTGAACGCTCAAACCGTTCCATTGTCGCTCGGAGAGCCCTCCGTGGAACGGTACCACCGTTGCGCTCTGGACGAAACGTCGCGCTGAGAGCATTGTGAAAGCCATCGAACGTACAAAACGCTTTGCCCGTGAACGGTCGTAGCGTTCGTAGTCGCGCAAACTACGGGTTTGGAAGGGTTCGACCGTTGTTTCAACGCACGAACAGGGGACGCCCTTGCGATGTGTACAGGCTCATGCGGTCGTATCGAAGTGTGTTACCTTGGCACACACTGCGATGGTATGAACAGATCCCGAGCAGGGTACTACACCCAGTGCAGAAGACGGCCCCATGCTCTCACGCTCGAGCCCATGATCTCTTGGTGCGGCTCTACCATCGTCGCAACGCCGGCGGTAGGGGCACTCTTTGGGCGAACTCAGGGATGAGTCGATTCGGAAGGAGGCGCGGACTGACGTTCGCCAGAGATCAGAACATCGGCACTGATTCCGAGGGTGTGAACGAGCGAACGAATCATGGGGAGGGTCAAGGAGCGCTTCCCGTTGAGCACCTCGCTGGCTCGTGAACGTGTAGTGCCCATGAACTCCCCTAGCCGAGCCGTGTTGATCCCCATCTGGTCCATCCTGAAACGGATGGCTTCGATGGGAGTAGGCGGAGCGATAGGGCTGGTTCGCCGTTCATAGTCTTCGATCAGAACGCTGAGCACTTTGAGATCATCGGCGGCCCGTGCGCTCTCTTCCTTCTCCTCCCAGAGGGCTTCCACCTGAGCCAAAGCCTCCTGAAGGTCTGCTTCGTTCTCGATGGGTCGAATGGTCATCACAGCTCCTTCACGTTGATCTTGTCGTACTCGGCGTGTGTCCCGATGAACTTCACCCACATGACCTGCCCCGGAAACCACACCTTGAGGACCAGCCGGTAGGTGTTCCCGTGGATGTCGAAGACGACCGTTTCGGAGTCGATGATCGACGCACCGGGATAGCGGGCCTTGATATCAGCCATCCTGGCCCAATGCACCCGCTTGGCTTCAGAATACCAAGCCTTGAGTGGGCCCTCTGCCAAGGCATGCCCGGATTCCCAGAAGGCCCGGAGCTTGGACAGAGCGATGACCCGCACCGATCAACCATGGTCCCGCCACGGGACCGCGGTCAAGAAAAATCGGTCCCATGGCGGGACCGGAACGAGACCTCGAAGCAGTGCCCGCTATACCTGCGGCCTACATCCCCCACCCTTCGCGACGGCCACGCGACGGCCTCACCCTGCGGCGCTGATCGCACGCGCGCGCGGCCCACGAACGACGTGTCCGACGCTCCTACGCAGCGGGGCGTCGGACGCCTTCCGGTGGATCGGCGACGAGGGCCGCGTGACGTTCGGCATCGTCAAGCGCACAGGAGGAGTTCCAGCAGCTCCGTTGGCACATCGAAGGCTTCAGCTTTGAACAACCACGAGACTTCGAGTTCATCCGCGAAGCATGAGCGCGAACGGCACGATCGCCGGGATTTGCGCGAGCGACTCTACGTCTCACCCATTACGTGACCATCCAGCCAACGACGCCGGGCAAACGATTGTGGCCCCTTTCTTCTCGATAGAGCAGTGGCTAGTGCACGCTGGGCGCCAATAGTCGTTCGCGTACGAACGCGCCGTGTCCTTGCAGCTCTTCGTCGCCCCAACCACCGGCAGCCGACGCGCGCCCACCGAGAATACAGCTTGCGTCGGAGCATCGATCCAACTTCCAGGCGATCCAGCTGATGTTGCGCGCGTCCATCCATTCGTGCCACAACATAGCTTCAGCCGAGCACACTGTCTTGGCGTTGACTCCCCCATCGTCTGTCGTCGCAGCCCATTCAGTCACGAACAGCGGCGCCCCCAGTGCCAGGGCGACATCGGCGGCCTGCCTCAGCTCCTCAGCGTGGCTGCAGGAGGAAAAATGCAACGTGTACATCAAGTTGCTACCAACAACCGGAGCTCGCGCAGCCTCGTCAACCCCGCTTGACCATTCAGGCGTGCCCAGAATCACTATGCTATCCGGGGCTCTTTCCCGAATGACTGGTATGATCGCCTCGTGATACGGCTTGATATCTAACACCCAACTCGCGCTGTTGGGGTGCAAGGGTTCGTTGAAGGGTTCGTAGACGACATTGGGGTACTCGCCGAACTCGGCGGCGATCTCTGCGAAAAAGTCCTTCGACTTGTCTAGGCTCAGGTGCGCTTCATGGGCGTGCCAATCTACCAAGACGTATACTCCCAAATCGATCGCATTCTGGATGATACGCCGTACGTCTGTCGTCCTCGCCAACGGACTCGCTAGATAGCCACCATCCTCCTCCACTCCCATCGCCGCCCGAAACACCATCAGATCCCAGTTGTCTCGCATGAACTTCATGGCCTCCGAGCTGGTCGCATAACCGCCGGTATCCCAATTGAGCCACATGCTGCTCACGCCACGCAGCTGAACGGGCACTCCCGAACTATTTACCAGGTTGGTCCCTTCCACGCGTAGCCAACCGTGCGCTGCGACCGGCGTACCCTCCGGCGCTTGGCCAGCAGCCGGACGTTCCCATGCTTCGACTTCACGCAACCATTGCACGGGCTCTTCTATGTCAGTCCCTGCGTCTGTAGAAGCCTCCATCGTCTCAACAACGTCAACGGAGCTAGCGGGGGCACGGCTGTCTATGGGCTCGCTGCTGGCTTCGGGATCCTGGAAAGTCACACTTGAACTGTTATCCTCATGCACACAAACGGCCATCTCACATGCGTATCCAGAACCGAAACTCGCGCAATCTCGATCTTCCACGCAATCGGGTAAACACACCCGCGGCGCTTGTTCTCTCTCGATGGACCGCGCAACGACGGGCGTACAGGTGGTGTTTTCCAAGCCACAAGTGTCCTCGCAGGTCTTGGTGCACAATTGATTCACACACACACTGCCCTCCAGGCCGCTACACGCGTCGTTGCCAACGCAGGCTGATAGCCAACTGGTTTTCCCTCCCGTGTGGTTGTCGGTGCTTCGAGCACCACACGCACTCAACACGAATGCCATACACACGACCCTGAAACCGATTCTCATGACCTTGCTTCCTTTGATGATACCAATACCTCGGGGCTGTCTACATTTTGCCCCAAGTAAAACGTCAGGCTTACGCGCTCCTCGTCGTTGACCGGATGCGCTTGGTTGTAGCGATAGACTTCGTCCCAAACTGCGTCCGTCGAAGTGCGGGCTTGCTCTAGCAACCCCAATACCTTGGGCAACAGAGGATGTTTCTCCGTCAACTCGAAGTGCAGAGTTGTCCCACTCACCAGTTTGGCCCCCTCCAGGTTGTGAGTGCGCAGGTAGATCTTGTTGGCCAGTGCTTTGGCAACGGCCTGAAAGTGATCGAAAGCCGCGGCTTCCCAGCCGTGCTCGGCATCTTCTTCAATCAAGAAACTTGCGGCACGGCACCGCCCGTCGACCACCTCGACTCGACCGTCATCGAGCAAAACATTCAGTGCTTCTTCCAGTTCGTCGATGGAAACGTTCAGTTGGGCGGCCAGCTCGTCGCGGCTTACGCTCGTCGCCCGGTACACGAGGCCAAGCGCCATGGACGCCAGACCCAACACATCACTGCGTCGAGTGAACTGCTGTCGCTCTGCCTCACTCGTGATTCCGTACAGGGTCGAGGCGCCACTCCCGGTACTGTAGAGCAATCCGCTTTGCACCAAGTCATGGACCACCCCAATCACTTCACGCTCGTTGTCGTTGCGGAATCGATGGATCAGGGTCTCGCGGCTACAACCACCTTTGCTCTCCACGTACTCCAGGATTGCCTCGAACAACGTCTTGCCCTGTCGCGTGGCGCTACTGGAAGCGCGCCGGGTCTTCTTCTGGTAGCTGCGGAGCGCCAGGCCGAACATATCGGCGGCGACTTTGCGTTTGACCCCTTGAGCCTCGATCTCGCGGGACAGCGACAGGAAGACCTGATCTGCAAGATGGGCCAACGGGGCACGGACCCCGGCGTTGGTCGATAGTTGCGCGATCAACACCGTTGTTTGCTGCACTATGGCGTCGATCAGGAGCTTGACGTTCATTGCATCACTATGCCTGATGTTCGCCACTCCCGTCAGATGCCTCAAAGTTCATGCAAACGGCGCCCCTACGCGGGATAGCACGTGACGCCTATCCTACGGCTAGCTCGGGACGCCCACCACTGGGTCGGTTTTGAATCGACGTGATTCCGGCGAATGCCCGCAGCAGACGTCCCGGGAGTGCCGATGGCGCTCGGCAAGCTCCTAGCGGTCTGCGTAGAGCTCGAGCGACGAGGCCCGGTCGCGGCCGTCGAGCGTCAACATCCAAGATGTACTGACCAGGTTGTTCGGCCGTATGGGACAAAGATTTACACTTCCTGTAGCATTCGCATGGTGGAAGTTACCGCTGTAGGGCTTCAGCTGTCCAGGAGTAGGGCGCCCCCAATTCGTTCACCTCGAGCGGAAACGCCCAGGTTTGCTCCGGAGCCGCTCCCGCTCGGCTCTGTTCGAGTGCTTCTTGCGCCGTCGCGTGCACTTTTGCCTTCGTCTTTCGCGCGTTCCTTTTTCGCCTGTGCCATCAGCGCCCCGTCTTGCCAGCCTGCCATCGAATGCACGTGGTTCTCCACCAGCCGGGGTATTTCGATCTCCTGAAAGCTTTGACATCGGGCAGAGCCCTGCGCCGTGTGTCGCGCCGAGCCGCAGATGGGGATCTGCAATGCACGTCGAGTCGAAGTTCCGAAGACTGGTCCTTTGGATTGCTGCGACCGTTCGTTTGGAGCCGCTAGCTCCCGGATCCCAGCAGCCCTCGGCCGTCGGCGGCGGGTCTCCTTGCCCTGTTGTCGAGCGCCAACCCGCGAACGATATCAGTGCCACTGGGCCCTTGAAACACACGCAGGTCGAACTCCGGCAGAACCGCGTAGAGGTGATCGAATATATCCGCCTGAATGCCCTCGTAGTCGGCCCATCCCGTCTTGGCCGTATAACAATAGATCTCCAACGGCAAACCAGTAGGCCCTGGCTGCCGTTGGCGCACCAACCGGAACAGCTCCGGGTTGATGCCTTCGTGCGCTTCGATGTACGCCTGCACATACGCGCGAAAGGTGCCCACGTTGGTGGCGCGCCGCCCGTTGACAGGATCGCGGCCTTGCGCGATCAACTTTTCGTTGAACGCGTCGATTTCTATGTGCTTGCGGCTCAGGTAGTCGTCGAGCAGCACAAAGCGCCGCAGACGCTCGCACTCATCATCGGTCAGGAAGCGCACCGACGTCTGATCCAGGTAAAGTGAACGTTTGATCTGGCGACCCGATTCGTACATGACGCGCCAGTTTTTGAAGCTCTCGTTGATCAGCCGCCACGTCGGCACCGTCGTAATGGTGCGATCCCAGTTCTGCACTTTGACGGTGTGCAGCGAGATGTCGATGGCATAGCCGTCCGCGTTGAGCTGCGGCATCTCTATCCAGTCGCCGACGCGTAGCATGTCCTGTGTAGAGAGCTGCACGCTGGCGACTAGTGACAGGATGGTATCCTTGAACACGAGAATCAGCACCGCCGTCATCGCGCCCAGGCCGGACAGCAACAGCAGCGGATCTTGATTGAACAGCGCGGCGATCATTAGAATTGCAGTGAATGCAAAGACAATGAGCTTGACGAGCTGAAGATAGCCTTTGATTGGACGCGCTCGGGCGCGTGTGGGATCACGTTTCTCGTAGAGCTCTCCGACGGCATCGACCAAGTTAACAAATGACAACGCGAGCGTCAGCACCACGTAGGCACTGGCCACGCTGCGGATCAGTTGTAGCGCGCCTTCGGGCAGGCCTGAAATAAACGAGATCCCGTAGTAGACCGTGAGTGCAGGGGCGATGTGCGCCAGCCGTTTGATGACCGCATTGGCCAATAGGGCGTCATCCCATTTCGATGGCGTGGCACGCACAGCACGGCTCAACGCACGCAGCAGCAAGGAATTCGTCAGCAGATTGACGAGCCAGACAACCAGGAGTAGCCCAACGATCTGCAGCGCCGTAAACGCTCGTGGATGGCCTTTTAGCGTGGCCAACGCGGTGTCAAAAACTTCCATGAGGATATCGGAAACGGGAAGGGAGCTAGAAACGGAGCTGAACGCTCACGCGGGACAAGGGAACATAAAATGTTGCGTCCCGCAACCTCGCACGAACCCATGCTGAGCGCGATGTCGACCAGAGCCTCCAACAGATGGTCGCTGGTGCACTCATCGACGCGCCGAATGAGTTTCGAAAACCACCAAGCGAACCGACAAGTCCATCGCCTCCTGTCGAGTTGTTAGGTACGTGTTGTTGTGTATCGACCGCTACTATAGCCCAGGGTGACGTCGTACATTGAACGTGTCCCTGATTAACAGTCCCCTTGCTTCGGAGTAGGGTCCGGATGGATAAAACCGGCCCGGTACAAGCCCTACGACCTGAACCAGT
>CAZNZA010000204.1:2694-7069 GCA_964577325.1 uncultured Polyangiaceae bacterium | reverse complement strand
ACGGGATCTTGGCGCACGACGTCACCGTCGTCGCACACTTCCGAGCCGTTGATGATGCCGTCGCCGCAGTACTCGGGCACGATGCAGCTCGTGTTGGGCGTGGCACAGGTATAGCCTGGCTCGAGCTGGCAGGTGTCCGAGCAACCATCGAGCGGCTCCTTGTTGCCGTCGTCACAGCGTTCGCTGCCGGTGACTTTGCCGTCGCCGCACTGGTGCACGCGGGTGCACAGCTCGCCCACGGTCTCACAGATGTAGTCCGGGTGCTGTTCACACTGGGCGTCGCAGCCGTCGTCGGCGTCGGTGTTGCCGTCGTCACACACCTCGCCCGGCTCCAAGCTTCCGTTGCCGCAACGGATCGTGCTGACACAGGGTTGCCCCGGCGTGGGGCAGACGAAGAAGGGTTCGATCGTGCACACGCCGGAACAGCCGTCGTTCCACAGTTCGTTGTCGCCGCGAACGATGTCGCCGTCGTCACACGCTTCTCCGGCCTGGATTTTGCCGTCGCCGCAGAACTCGATGGCTTGACAGGGTTGGCCCGGTTGCGGACATGAGTATCCGACCTCCAACTGGCACGTCTCTGAGCAGCCGTCCCCCGACTTGCGGTTGTTGTCGTCGCAGCGTTCCGCGCCGGCGACCTTGCCGTCGCCGCAATCGACGACTTTGAGGCAGGCTTGGCCTTCTGGGCAGACGTAGGCCGGATCTTGCTGACAGGTGTCGCTACAGCCGTCGTCGGGTACCAAGTTGTTGTCGTCGCAGGTCTCGCCGGGATCTTTGACGCCATCGCCGCACACGATGGTGTTGATGCAATCGCCGGTCGAACAATCCCAGAACGGCTCGACGGTGCAAAACGGTGAGCAGCCGTCGCCCGGCTCGAGCGCCCCGTCGTCGCACGTCTCACCGTCATCCACCTCGCCGTTGCCGCACTTCTGCGCTTCCGAACACGGCCGTCCGGGTTGACGGCAGCTGAAGCCCGGCTCCGTCTTGCAGTCCGCGCTGCAGCCGTCACCGTCGGCTTGGTTGCCGTCGTCACACTCGTCGGAGCCATTGACGCGACCGTCTCCGCACTCGAACAAGCGGCGACAGGGTTGTCCCGGCTCGGGACAATAGTACGACGCATCCTGGGAGATGCAGTCGGCGGAGCAACCGTCGCCGTTTTCGGTGTTGCCGTCGTCGCAAAACTCACCGGGAGCAACGATGCCATCACCGCACACGATGAGTGAGCGGCATGGTTCACCCGCCTGCGGACACTCGCTGTGGGGTTCGACTTGACATACCCCATTGCAGCCGTCGCCCGGCAAGCTATTGCCGTCGTCACACTCCTCCCCGGCGTTGATCAACCCATCGCCGCACGCCGGCCCGGCATCGACCCACTCGTACTGCTCGTCGTCACACCCAGCGTCCCGGGTGCAGTCGTCCGTGCTCGTATCATCGCTCGTAGGACCGCCGATGATAGGGCCGGGGTCCTCGTCGGTGTCCGTCGAGCCTCCGCCGTCACGCCCTTCGGTATCGTCCTGCGGTTTGGTGATGGTGACGCTCGGTTGGCTGCTACAAGCCGCCAAGGCCAAGGCCAAAAGAAAGGAAACGGTAGAACGAGGGGCGGTGCGCATCGACGAAGGCATGGGAATAAAATCGGACGGGTGGTGCAGCACACACGGCGCCCCCAACGAGAAACAATAGTTGGGATCTCCCTGACCCCGGTCGCAACGAGGCGCCCTCAGGCCGGAGTCGTATGTGTTGCCCCACAAACGTATCGATAAATACCGAATTGGGCGAGCGAGCGGACAAGCCGGCGAGAAGAACGGTGAGCAGTTGTAGGAGACGATAGTCCATGAAGGATAACGGGCACCGGGTGCGTGGTGTGTCAGGGGGTGAAGGTGAGGGGAGGGAGCCGCTCCTTACCGTGCCCCGCTCGGGCCCACCCCAATCCAGAAAACTTGCAGCCAGAGTCACGAACGGCGACAACACTGACCGTGCCACCCACACCGTCGTCCACCGTATACGAAGCGCCGACGGAGGCGTACGAAGAGAGCCGTCGTCTGGCTTCGTGCGCTCCGCTGCCAGCCATGAACGGCAACATCCTGTGCGCCACCGCCGGGTGGACGGACCCAACGTTGACCAAGGGTACGGCGTTCTATCCAAAGACGGCCCGGGCCGCGCAAGATCGCTTGGCCCACTACTCCCAACATTTTCCCTTGGTCGAAGTCGACGCGACTTACTATGCCTTGCTTCCGGTGACCAACGCTTACAATTGGCTGCAGTGGACGCCACCGTCGTTCATCTTTAACATCAAGGCCCATCCCGTGCTGACGGGGCATCCGATCGAAGTGGCGCGCTTACCTTCCGATCTGCGGCAAGCGATTGAGGATTCGGGTGCAGGGTCACGGGTATACGCCGACCGATTGCCGGAAGCCATCGCCCAAGAACTCGAGCAAAGGTTCTATGGCTTTCTCGAGCCTCTGCTCACCCAGCAACGCCTGGGCGCGCTCATGCTTCAGTTTCCGCCCTGGTTCACCGCTACCAAAGGTAACGCTCAGCGCATCGAGAGCTTGGCCGAACGCTGGAGAGACGTTCCCCTTGCCGTGGAATTTCGGCACGCCAGCTGGAACGAGACCGAGCGCCGCAAGCGCGTTCTCGATCTGTTGAAAGCCCACGACATCGCGCTCGTGTGCACGGACGAGCCGCAACACGGTGAATCCGCAGCGGACTTGCATCAGGTCACTAGTTCACGCCTGGCCATCGTGCG
Source organism: uncultured Polyangiaceae bacterium (assembly GCA_964577325.1). Classification (GTDB taxonomy): domain Bacteria; phylum Myxococcota_A; class Polyangia; order Polyangiales; family Polyangiaceae; genus SZUA-265. The sequence continues at coordinate 4,326 of CAZNZA010000204.1, read as the reverse complement.
TTTTCACGGTCGCAATGCCCAGGGTTGGGCGAAGAAGCGCGCGTCGGTGCACGAACGCTTCAGCTACCTTTATGCAGAAGATGAACTTTCGCGCTGGGTGCCGGTCGTGAGACAGTTGGCCACCGAAGCCAAAGCCGTACACGCCATCTTCAACAACTGCTACCGCGACTACGCCGTGCTCAACGCCAAAAACCTGGCCGCGCTGCTCACTCGCTCTTGAGCCGGGCTCGCGGGGCGGGTAGGGCGCAAGGGACGGAGCTACTCGGCTTGTTTTGTGGCTTCCGTTCAGAGCTGGTTTGGGGCACGGTAGCCGGGTGCGGCTGTACGAATTGGATGAGGTCGACGAGACGCTGGAATTGCTGCCGATGGCGGCGCGCCGCGCGCTCGATCGGGCCGGCAAGAAGGTGTCTCTCGCGGAGTGGAAGAAGCAGCCGCTTGCGGTGCGGCGGCAACTGACGGCGCTTGGCAGCGAGGCGCACGTGGATGTTCCCTTGGTGCAACGCGTCCTGGCTGGGTGTGGCGCGGTCACGACGGGCGTCGAGGCACCTGCCGAGCCGAGTGCCCTCGCCGTTCCAGATGAAGTGCGACAGGCTTACGGTTCAGCGCGACCCATACCGGTCGCCACCTGGAGCGCGCTTTCCGCTCTCGACAGGTACGTGCTTTCCAAGGTTGCCGCCAAGGGGCGTGCCGAGAGGTTGGAGCAGGCCTACCGCGAGATCGTGGGGCAGTCCGCGCTTTCCAATCACCTCGAGCCCCAGGGCGGACTGCGCATGGTGAACGTGGAGGACAAGCCGGTCACGCGGCGCACGGCGGTCGCCGAAGCTTGGGTGACGCTGTCTGAAGATGCCTTGACGCGCCTCGTGCAACGTGATGGCCCCAAAGGGGACGTCTTGGCCGTAGCGCGCATTGCGGCCATACAAGCCGCGAAGAAGACGCCGGATCTGATTCCGCTGTGTCACGCCATCGCCCTGACCAAGGTATCGGTCCAATTCGAGGTCGATGCGCCCGCGCGCACCTTGCGTATCGAAGTCACGACCCACGCCAATGACCGCACCGGCGTCGAGATGGAAGCCATGACCGCCGCCAGCGTGGCGGCACTGACCGTATATGACATGCTCAAGGGCGTGGACCGCGGCATCAGCTTGGGACCGATTCGGCTTGCGCATAAATCCGGCGGGCGCACCGGTGACTACGACCGGCGTGTGAACGATGGCGAGGGAAGCGACGAGCACGGTGGGGTTCGAGCATGACGCTAATAGCCATTCAAGACACGCCCCTGAGCATCGACGAGGCCTACCGAGCGGTGGAGAGTGACACCCAAGGCGGCGTGACGATTTTCGTGGGCCGCGTGCGCAATCACAATCAAGGTCACGCCATCAATCGCTTGGAGTACGAAGCATACACGTCGATGGCGGAAAAAGAGATGCATCGCATCGTCGAAGCCATCCAGACCGAGTACCCGCAAACCATCTTGGCTTGTACCCATCGCGTCGGAGATCTCCGAGTGGGGGACTTGGCGGTGGTGTGCGCGGCGAGCGCTCCTCATCGCGCGGAAGCATTTGCGGCGTGCCGCCAGCTCATCGAGCGCATCAAGGAGCAGGTGCCGATCTGGAAGCGCGAGCACGGTCCCGA
>CAZNZA010000204.1:0-2594 GCA_964577325.1 uncultured Polyangiaceae bacterium | reverse complement strand
AAACTGCTGGACAAGTCGATTTGGCCATGACATCTCCAGGGTCTCGGGGAAGTGCCGAGTGTTATTCCACGAAGACATCCACGGTAGATGTCTAGAAACACCGGTACGCCGACAACACTGGAGTGTTACATGGGACGCTATTGGAAACATGTCGCGATGATGGTCATCGGAGGCGTATCTTTTGCCGCATCGAGTAGCGCTAAACCGCCATCAAGCAACGCCAAGTCGCCGTCGAACAGCGGTAAAGCAAAGGTCGGCTACGAAGTGTGGGCTGCCGATCAGGCCAACACCGTAAGCGGCGGCGGCCAAGGGACGCGCGGCAGTTTGATCTGGGTTTGGGATTCGGCGGACATCGAGGCCCAACTAGCTGGCGGCCCGACAGCCCTGCCGGTAGGGTGCGACGGCAATAACTCGTCTCACGCCAATCGCGGACCCTGTGACGTGCTAGAAGTGTTTCCCCAGGATTTGGTCGAGCACGCTGCATCGGGACCAACCGGCAACGAGCTTGGTTCGAGGCCGGGTTTTGGCCGTCTCCACGGCATGATCCCGGACCCCCAGAACAAGTATTTCACCGCCAACTTGTTCGCCCCCGGCGGCGGCTATGTCGGCATCATCGACGCCCAGCGCAAAGAGGCGATTGCGCTATTTCGCGTCACGCAAATGAGTTCTGGTCGTTCCGTGCACATGTCGTTCTGGAACTCCGACGGATCGTCGATCGTGATTGCCAACCTCGACGGAAAGACGCTCGAGCGCATCGACGTGCAACGCAATGGCTCCGGCAAGATCATGCAAGCGAGCTTCAACCGCAGTGCGTCTTTGGCCCTCGGCAAGAACATGAGCGTGGTCAACGAGGCCACCGTGTTCTTGGGCAAGAATCACCACAACCGTAACATGGTCGGCCAGATCACGGGCAGCTACGCCCAGGCCGACCTCGGAGATCTCACCCCCAACGGCGAATGTAAGGAGAACGGATGTCTCACGGGCCCCGACGCCAGTAACGGCGGACGTCCCAACACAGCCGTGATTTGCCCCATCACCACGGCGTCGGACCGCGGGTACGTGACGCTCGCTGGCGGTGGGTTGTTCGTCGCTGACCTGAACGCCACTCCGATGCGGATCGTCGGTGAGTACGGCAATCAGGTCGTCAATGGCGCCGGTTGTGCCGGCGTGCAAACCGACAACCACGTTTGGATCAATGCCGGAGTCTCCGCATCTGCCGCCGGGTTCAATCAATCGGCGTTCACCATGTACGTGCTCGACGACTCTGCCTTCGGCAATGTCGCCAATCCCCCCAACGCGCCGGCTCCCCACGTGGCCTTCAAAGATCCGACCAACACCACCCATCTCGGCAACATCGACGGCAGCGCGCCCAGCAACGCCAGTGGCCAGCTGCCCGGAGTCACGACGCGCCGCGACGCACACGGTGCGGCGCGCACCTTGGATGGCGCCTACGTTCACAACGCGGACCGCATCCGCAACGTGGTCGAAGTCTTCGCCGGAAGCACCCTCGCTCACGTCGACAGCTACGACCTGACCAGTCTTGACGGACAAGGCGGCGGGCAGGGGCCTTGTCTCGCCGCGTCGGTGTCTGACGACCCGCTACTGCCCGCAAACGATCCTGCCCCGGACTTGTTGCAGGCAACCCCCGACGGTAAGTACATGGTCGTTTCCTTGCGTGGGCCAGGTCCCGTCACCGTCAACCACTCCTCGCAAGGCAGTTGTCCCGGCGTAGGCATCATCGAGCTGTCGAGTGACGGCAAGCGCGGACGACTGCTCGACGTCTTGCGCGCGACAAACACCCTCGACACCGATCCCATCACCGTGCCCGGCGGGCATCCGTACACGGGGGTCGAGCGCAGTGACATCCACGGCGCCTCCGTGATCTCCAAGTAGCGCGACTGCCCTCGTCGTGCTTGGGGAAGTTGGGCGCGGCTTGCAAGCCGCGCCCAACTGCGTCATACGGGATCGATGCCGGATTCACGGGAGCACCGCGGCGCCCATCCGTCCGATGCCCAGTACTTCGCTCCTGCCGCCCTCCCCGTTTTGCAGGCGGCAACGACCGATCTCAGTTGGTTGCTTTCACGCGGCTACACGTCCCTATCGGCGCTCAAACTCGTCGGCGACCGCTACGCGCTCCACAAGCGTCAACGGGACGCAGTGATGCGCGCCAGCTGCTCCGACGCTGCCGTGCGACTCCGGCAAGCCAAGCTCCAACGCTTGCAACGAAACGGCGAGCTCTGGATCGACGGCTTCAACGTTTTGCTGACTTTGGAAGTAGCCCTTGGCGGCGGCGTCGTGCTCGGCTGTCGCGATGGCTGCCTGCGCGATCTCGCCAGCGTGCACGGCACCTATCGACGCGTCCACGAAACCGTACCCGCCATCTCCTTGCTGGGCACTTATCTGCAGACCTTCGAGCCGCGCCACGTGCACCTCGTGCTCGACCGCCCCGTGTCCAACAGCGGCCGCCTGCGCGCCCTCGTCGAGCAAGATTGGAGCGCGCGCTTCCCCCTCCAAACCCACGTCGTCCCCGACGCCGACCGTCTCCTGCTTGCCGCCTCCTCCTCCGTCGCCACCGCCGATTCCCAAATCCTCGA
>CAZNZA010000203.1:5693-7156 GCA_964577325.1 uncultured Polyangiaceae bacterium | reverse complement strand
CGACGACAGTAACGACGACAGTGGCGACCCATCTTCTCCGGTGACCCCGTCGGTCTCGCCAGACTCGACCTCGGCCCCCGCTTCCCCGTCCACACCGGATGACCAAACGTCCGCTCCCGAGTCATCAGACGGCGGCACCACCACGACGATGAGCGACGCCTCCCCCATCGTCTCACCGTCGCCGGGCGATATCGTCACGGACGGGGAGCGGTTTACGGTGGACGTTCAGCTAGCGAGCGAGCTCGACGACAGCGCGCCGACGACGGTCGGCATCGTCGAGTGGTCGTCCGAGCAGAGCGACTTTACCTCTGCGTACATCGAGTTTGGACTGACCACGGATTACGGGATGCAAGCACCCGTTGATCTCACGGCACCGGAGCATCGCACTTTGCTGCTGGGCCTGAAGCCGAGCCAAACTTACCACTTCCGGATCCTCGCGTCGGATGGTGCGACGACCTATTCGAGTGATGACTACTCCTTCGAGACTGGGCCAGCCACGAGCGCTGTCGAGATCGGTTCCTTCGAAGTCTTGGACGAGGCAAAGCGCGAGCCCGGTTTCACCGTCGCCTCATACTGGTCGGGTGCGGGTAGCGCCGTTGCGTTCATCCTAGACGCTGAGGGAGAAATCGTATGGGCATACGATACCGGAATCGCCGGGGGGATCGCGCGCGCCCGGATGTCCGAGGATGGGCAGCACATGTGGGTCGTAACCGCCAGTAACACAGGGGGCGCGCTCCGCCGCGTCAGTATGGACGGGCTAAACGCTGAAACGTACGCGGCAACCGTGGGTTCCCACGACATTACCTCGGTATCCGGGTCGACCATGGCGTACATCGACTACGGCGAGAGCGACTGCGACAGCATCTTCGAGATTGAGGTAAGCGGTGAGACGCGAGAAGTATGGGATTCCGAAGACTGGTTCGGAAGTGCCGGTTCGGGCGGCGGTGCCGCTACGGCGGGCGGCGGAAGATGCCATGGCAACGCCTTGCGCTATTCCGCTGCCGAGGATGTGTATACGTTCTCCGACGTGAGCACCGACGTGGTGGTGGTTAGCCGAGAAGGAGAGTTCGAGTGGGGCTTGGCCGATCGAGTCAGCGGAGGAGTGGCCGCCTGGGGCGGACGCAACCATGGGCATCACTTGCTCCAGGACGCGTTCGTCATCTTCGCCAATAGCGGCGGTGAAGGCGGGGAGTCTGCCGTGGTCGAGTACACGTTGGAGGGCGAGGAAGTCTGGCGCTACGACAGCGGTGACAGCAGTGCCAACCTGGGCGACGTACAGCGCCTACCTGGCGGCAACACTCTAGTGACGTTTTCAAACGACTCTATCGTCCACGAAGTAACCCGTGACAAAGAGCTCGTGCTGCGCTGGACCGGAAGTCCCGGCACGCGCATCGGCTACATCTTGTGGCGGGATTCGCTCTACGGCCCCTCGCCGGACATCCACGACTAGATTAGCACCGCGA
>CAZNZA010000203.1:2390-5593 GCA_964577325.1 uncultured Polyangiaceae bacterium | reverse complement strand
GCTGTTTCGCCGCGGAAGTTCGACATTGCTGCCGTCCGCAGCGTACTCACGTATTACGTGAACAACCAACCACTTCTGCGCTCTGGCCGCTGCCAACAATTCAATGACGCGAGGTACGGTCGCCAACGCGCCCGCGATTCGTGCGGGAGCTCCCTCCCGCACGAAGTCGTTTTGCATGTCGACGATCAGCAGTGCCGTACTCATGGCGCCCACCGGCACGACGGGTCAGCTGTCTTGTATACAAGCCAGGAACTCCGACCCCACGTCGTCGCATTCGGCTCCTCCGTAAACGGGCGCGCCATCCTCGTCACAGGTCCACTGACTGGCATCCCCTTCACCCGTGCAGGCCGAATAGTCGATGTAGAGTTGGCCACAATTGGCACCATAGTAAACGAAGAATGCAACACATACTTCCTGGCATGGAGGTGGCGCAGCGCACTCGACAGGGGGTGAGTCGTTCTCGCAGTGCGCAGCACAAGCCGTCGTGGCGGCCTCAAGCTCCTCATCGTCTAGCCCGCCTCCGAGCAAGCAGCTGAAAAGCTGAAGTTGTTCCTCCTCGCACACCCCCTCCTTCGGCGCTGGGCTGCCATCCTCATCGCATTCCATGTTGTCGCTGACGTCGGCTAAGGTGCACTCGACAGACGCATTGAGTGCGGCTGCGCAGTCCAATCCCACCGCAATCTCGGCGGCAGCTACGCACTCGGCTTCGCACTCGCTGGCTGATTGGTCACAGTTGAGCACCGCGAGTTCGCTGCACGTGGCTTGACAGCGCTCCGCGTAGTCGTCGTTTTCGGCCGGCTCCGACGGCGTGTCGTCAGTGTCCGTGGAAGCGCCAGTGTCGTCAGTGTCCGTGGAAGTTCCACTGTCGTCAGTTTCGTCGGTTTCGTCGTCGCTGGTGGCGTTGCCGTCGCCGGTCTCGTCCTCAGTGCTGTCGTCCGTGTCGTCACCTCCGCCCGCCACGCACGCGATGAGTTCGTTCGTCTCCGTCTCACAGAGCCCTGCTTTGAGACTCGTTTCGCCTGACTCATCACACTCGTAGTCCGAATCGGAACGCTTCAGGGTGCACTTCAAAAGCGCTTCCCCCTCGTCGGGACAGGTGTCCACGAGAGCCTCGCAGGTACTCACGCACTCGTCTCGGTCCGGATCCATCGGACAATCGAGGTTCCTGTCACACAGGGCTTCGCAATCATCGCTCGCTTTGCCATCTCCCCCGTCGTCACTGTCGTCGCTGCAGGCGACAGCGCTACCCGCCAACAGCGCCAGGACTAGCCAGGAGTGGCGCCAGGTAGAGCGGCGCTCTGCCCTTGGCTTGCTGAAGGAAGATGACCGAAAGAAAGTAGAGATGAAGGGATTCATGGGAGTCTCGTGAGGCTGCAAGGGCTATACAGTTAACGCCGGATACAGCGCGCGGTGTTATACCTCGTGTCCTTGCCCGACTGCAGCGCAAACTGTGTCGGCTGCTCGTGACTTCCTCGTTTCCAGCCACGCTGTGTGATCCCTGCAGCTATGGAGCTATGGCGTCCCGCTTCGGATCTCACTGTCTCGAGCAGACATAGCCATCGCGAGCTACCCCCCGCGCACCGCCGACCAAGTGCAAGCGTCTCACTCGCCGTGCTGGATGAATACAAACGCCCCCTTCTTGCTTGCCACCACGATGTCGGGTCTGGCGTCCGCGTTCACGTCCGCGGCAACGACTTGTGTACCGACGCCGGAGTCATCGTCAATCAAGTGATCGATGAAGCGCACCCCGCTATTTTCGCGGCGCAACTCATACCACACCAGTTTTGCCGGTTCTTCGAACGCGGGATCGCCCGCAGGGACATGGGCCCAGAATCGTTCACCAGTAACGATGTCCAACAGACCGTCTCCATTGATGTCCACAACGTCGAGCGCGTGGGGTTGAAAGAGCGCGTCTGGCCCTGGTTGCTCTGGTGAAATCAGATGCCGTGTGTACTCGGCGACGGAATCATCACCCAAGCGTTCGAACCAAGCCACCCCGTACTCATGCGCCTCGAGGGTCGTGACGATGTCCTGGTCACCATCACCGTCTACATCGTACGCAAACATTTGTGCACCGCCCGCGCCGAACGCGTGCTCGTGCCGCGTCCAAAGGCTGGAGTCACCGTTGGCTTCCCACCAGCCCGACGCTTCAATCAGGTCCACCTCCCCGTCCCCATCCACATCGCTCACCCCCAATCCGTGAGTATAGGTTCCAAACCCGACGCTGGGAGTCAGCGGATGAAAAGTCCACGGTTCGCTCGGCAACGCAGACGGTGCCGCCCAACCCAGCGCTCCGTCGCGCGCGAATACGAGCTCGCGCCGACCATCGCCGTCGATGTCCGCATAGGCTGGAGACTCGTTGCCGACGGCGTCGAACACCGGGTGCTTCGGCCAGTCGGCGTCCGAGGTTTGAGGGTTCTCATACCAGCGGGCTTCGCGCCCCGGAAAACCAACGACCAGCACGTCAGGCCACCCGTCGGCGTTGAAGTCGTCGACGAACGAGAAGAAGTGGTCTGAGTAGTCTTTGACGTCGAAGGGTTCGGGCAAGGTGCCGGACGGCGGGCGATCGATCAGGTAGCGGCTGGTGAAGTCGGGGCCTCTATAGATGTATGGTCCCGCGACCACGTCCATCAGCCCGTCACGGTCGAAGTCACCGGCGTTAGCACCCTCGGAGAGAAACTGCCGCGTAAGCTCGACACGCTGAAAGACGACGGCGCCCGCCTCTTCTTCGCTGCCAGCTAGACCACTCGAAGCCGGGGTACACCCGGATAGCCAACTCGCCGCCAGCAGAACGCCACGGACGATCCCGCGCCTCGTTGCAACGACCTCCATCCATCTGCCCAGTAGCATTCGCCCGCATCATGCGCTCGTTTGAAGGCCGCCTTCGTGACTGCGGCGATGTTTCCTGACCCACTTCAACCCTTGCCGGAGGTTGCTACCCGAGCTGTGCCACCCGGCGTCGCGTCGCGTGTGGCTCGTTGCATCAGTCGTTGCTAAGGTGAAGTCATGCTGCAGAGCTTAGCGACAGGCGCCCTTGGTATTGTAGTGTTTGGAATGGTCGGCTGCGGCGCGGACGCTCGAGCGCCAGAGGAGACCCGTCAAAACCGCGATGGTTCCAACAGCCAGGACGATGCAACGAGCGACGAGACGTCCTCCCACGACGAGACGTCCTCCCACGACGAGACCGAGACCTCCACCGGCGA
>CAZNZA010000203.1:0-2290 GCA_964577325.1 uncultured Polyangiaceae bacterium | reverse complement strand
CGAGACCGAGACCTCCACCGGCGACGACTCCACTGGCACCGATGTGCCCCGTACACCGACCCAGCATCGACCTGTAGCCGTGGAGTGCGACGCGGACCGTCCGCCGGGAGAGCTCACGTACACCTATGATGGAGCACCGTGCAGCGAAGACGCCGACTGCACCGAGGGACTTAACGGACGCTGCGTAGACCGTCGCGGTCCCAGCTGCACCTACGACGAGTGCTTCAGCGATTCGGACTGCCCCAGTGGCGGTCCTTGCGGCTGCGAGATGGGCTTTTGGAGCGACGCCAATGCATGTCTCGGTGGCAACTGCCAGGTCGACGCCGACTGTGGGGCGGGCAGCTATTGCAGTCCTTCGTTCGGCCAATGTGGCGGCTACTCGGGAGTCGTCGCGTACTGGTGTCGGACCCCCCAAGACACGTGCGTCGAAGACAGCGACTGCGTGGATGCAGAGCGTGGAGCAGGTTACTGTGCCCTCTATCCGGAGGTAGGTTATTGGGCATGCCAGTACGGACAATGCGTGGGCTAACCAGGTCAGTGGCGACTGCGGCACTGACCGCCGCGTCGGCACTGGCCGTGGCTCTTCCTGGCTGCGGACAAACCTCGTCATCGGGCGCCGAAGACGAACACGTTCTGTCGCTGGGCAAACGCTACGTCGATGACCAGCGCTTCCGGCGTGACGTGTTGGAGCAAAGTTTGCTAATTCGGGATAACGGCTACGCGACGTTGCGCTTGGAGCGCTACTCCACAGCAGGAGGTTGGGACGAGCTGCCTGAACTCGAGCCCAGCACTACACCCCTCATCTACCAGGCTGGCTCGCGTGCCGATACCCCACCCGAGCCATTCTGGACGGGCGACGTGGAATGGACCAAACCTGCGCTGATGGCGCTCGGGCGACGGGCGTTCGAGCACTGGCCAAGCCAGCCATTGCCCGTTTTTGATCTGGCATTGGGAGAACAGGACGATCCTCAGCTACAGTCCGCTTTAGGTCTGTGGCGCGACAAGGCCGGGTGGGTTGGAGGGCTGCTGGCTGTGAGCTACCAGTCCGGCGCTTCGACGCTGGCCGCTAGCTGCGCAACGTGTCACGCGCGAACAGACGCTTCCGGCGAACTCATCCACGGTCCTGCTTCCGACTTTCATCTCACCCGCGACAGCGACGATGCGCGCTCAGGGCCGGGCAAGGTGGACGTGACCCCAGACGGCGTCGCCAACCCCGTCGCCATCGCCGATCTTCGCGCGACCGTGTACCAGAGACGTCTACACTGGACCGGAAACCTAGCAAATAGTCTCGAAGCCTTGGCCGTGCGTATCGAGACCCTGCTCGTGACCAATTCCGGTGAGACGGCGCGTCCACCACGACAGCTCGCATTTGCCCTGGCGCTCTATGTGCAATCGCTAGGCGAAGCGCCTGCACCTATCCAGACCTCCAACGGAGAGGCGGGCAAGAGAGTGTTCGATGCCACCTGCAAGCGCTGCCATGGCGGGGCGTTTGGTGCAGGAGACTGGGTGAGCCTCGACGAGGTGGCGGGCGATCCGACTGTGGCACATTCGCCGACTCGAGGCACGGGTGGATTCCGAGTGCCGGCGTTGCGTTTCCTCTCGAGCCGCACGCGGCTGACTCACGCGGGGCTGAATGGCTCGCTTGAGTATTTTCTTCAGCCGACGCGACGCGACGTTTACCCGGGTCATGCTTTTGGTTTGGAGCTGTCAGCCGCCGATCGAGCCGCACTAGTCGACTATCTCGCGTCCTGGTAGCATGCGGAGTCCTCCCCATTTACGAAGCGGCACCTTTCGTGCATTCCGCACGAGGCATGACGGACTGGTCTGGCATTCACCTCTACACCATCGGACACTCCACCCGCCCGCTCGAAGAACTGGTGGAAATGTTGCAGACGTTTGCCATTCGCGCACTTGCCGACATCCGCACTGTGCCGCGCTCGACACGCAACCCTCAATTCAATGCCGATGCGCTGGCTGCGTCATTATCCCAGCGCGACCTTCAGTACGTGCCCATCGCAGAGTTGGGTGGCTTGCGCCGCGCCAACAAGGACTCGGTCAACGGAGCTTGGGAGAACGCCAGCTTCCGCGGCTATGCCGACCACATGTTGACGGACGAGTTCGAGCTCGGACTACGAAAACTGCTCGACCTCTGCCACACCCGAACGACCGTCATCATGTGCGCCGAGTCCGTTCCGTGGCGCTGCCACCGCACGCTCGTCGCCGATGCCGTGACCGCGCGCGGCGGGCACGTGGAGCACATCATGAGCCCGAGCAAAGCCAACCCCCACCG
>CAZNZA010000202.1:0-7222 GCA_964577325.1 uncultured Polyangiaceae bacterium | reverse complement strand
GCACGCGGAGCAGCACATTCCTCGCACGACCGTCTCGCCTCGATACGCCCGTTCGCGCCTAGCCGTGTTCGATCACCCAAGGTCGTGGCCCGTTGTACGCGGTGAGGCCGGCGCTGCGCTGCCGTTTCTTCTCTTGGACGTGATGCTCGTGTCCGCAGTGCGCGCCACCATGACGCACCTGCGGCTCGGAGCGACTCCGAGCGTTTCGGTCATGAGCGATGCGAACCGCAGGTGCCAGTATGGCGAGATGGGGCGCACTTACGATTCGAGCGCAACTGAGTTGACAATATGGACAGGACGCCGGCGACCGATATTCGTTCACTGGACACGTCTGTTCGAACGTGCCGTGCACTTTGCACTCATACTCATAGATGGGCATGGCATTCTCCAGACTTTCGGTCATCTGTGGTTCTTGGGGAGGACCTGTTGCTCGCGCGACGAAGCGCGGGGTTCATGTAGCCTTCGCAAGATCCTTGTCTCCGTTCAACATCTTCACTGGTCCGTTGGAATTGGGCCGGATATCGAATTCGAAGATCTCCGTCGGCAATGCCAGCGTCGCACACGCATTGGGGATATCGACGATACCACTGATGCGACCTTCGACCGGAGCTGTACCGAGAATTGCGTAAGACTGGGCTCCGGTGAAGCCAAATTTACCAAGGTATTCGATGGCGTTTAGGCAAGCCTGTCGATAGGCGACATGCACGTCCAAGTAGTGCTGCTTACCCGCTTCATCCACCGATATGCCTTCGAAAATGAGATATGACGAGTAGCGCGGTTCGAGAGGACTTGGTTTGAAGATGGGGTTCTTGATCCCGTACATTGCCATCCCACCCTTGATCACACTGACGCGAATGTCTAAGTAGCCGGCCATCTCAATCGCGCCGCAGAAGGTGATCTCGCCATCACCTTGCGAAAAGTGAATGTCTCCCATCGACAGGCCGCCACCCTTGACGTACACCGGAAAGTAAACGGTTGAACCGCGCGATAGGTTCTTGATGTCACAGTTGCCCCCATGCTCGCGAGGGGGGACCGTGCGTGCCGCCTCGGCAGCGGCGGCTGCGGCCGCGGCGCCCGACATGCGGCCCATGTGTGCGGTTTCGGCGTAGGGGAGCGCGCACAACGGCGGGACCCGCTCAGGGTCCGTATTGAACAAGGCAGTTTCGCGCACGTTCCACGTGTTGAGCAAATCTTGTGAGGGCAGACATCCGATCAGGCCCGGGTGCATGATGCCGGCGAACTCGACCCCGGGAATATGCCGCGAATTAGCGTAGATGCCGCTGAAGTTCCAGCATGCTTTGCGTGCCTCAGGGTAATGTTCCGTCAGGAACCCGCCGCCATTCTCCTTGGCGAAAATACCGGTGAATCCCCATTGAGATTCTGGCAACACCCCCACGTCGAGAATGTCAACCTGGAGCAAGTCCCCGGGTTCTGTTCCTTCCACTCCGATGGGTCCGCTCAGATAGTGCACCTTCGTCAGATCGACGACCTTGATGTCCATCGCCGAGTCATCGTTGCTGATTTGCCCCCCCGTCCAGTCCACGCACTCGACGCGGAACTCATCGCCCGGCTTGACCCAAGCCACCATGGGGATATCCGGGTGCCATCGGTTGTGCAATACGTCGAGCTCCTTGGGTGGCGCCTTGATGTCAATTTTTATGAGAGTGTCCATCTATTCTACCTCCAACACTTGTGTTCACTTTTCAGAAAACAACAACACTAGCTACAGAGAGAGCAGTCGACTCACTTCCTGCTCGTTTATCTGAGAACGCAATGACGTGTGTACGACGTTGCCCCGCTCCAGCACCACCACTCGGTCAGCGACGGCCAGCGCGAAGCTCAGCACTTGCTCAGAGACGACGATGGTCACGCCTTCCTCGTCGCGAATCGTCTTTAGAATCTCAGCCAACTCCTTGATGATGGACGGTTGAATACCCTCCGTCGGCTCGTCTAAGAGCAACACCTTGGGACGGCTCGCCAACGCTCGTGCAATCACCAATTGCTGCTGCTGCCCACCGGACAGATTGCCACCGCGTCGATGGCGCATGGTGTGAAGCACCGGAAAGTACCGAAACAGTCGCTCGGGAATGGCCTCTTTCCTCGAGCGTAGACCAGTGAGAATGTTTTCCTCCACGGTCAATTTGGGAAACACCATGCGTCCCTGTGGGACATAGGCTAATCCTTTGCGCACGCGGGCGTGGGGCTCGGCATGAGTCACGTCGTGCTGGTCGACTACAATGGTTCCCGAGCGTACGGGCAGTAAGCCAATGACGGCCTTCATGAAAGTGGTCTTGCCCATGCCATTCAAGCCCATGAGAGCAACTATTTCTCGTCGGTTCGCCTGCAAGGATAGGTTCGCGATCACCTGACTCTGACCATAGGCTACGTCGATACCAGCTACTTTTAGCACCGCTTCCATCAGTCTCTCCGTTCGAATGACGGCGCACTAGGGCCTCTTACACAGCTCCTAATGCCCCAAGTATACATCTCTGACACGTTGATCATTCTGTGCCGCGTCCATCTTGCCCTCGAACAGCGTTTGCCCCTGATGCAACACCGTTACACGATGCGCGATACGCTTGACGAACTGCATGTCGTGTTCCACCACGACTACGGAACGCCCCTTGCTGAGCTGATTCAAGAGGTCGGCCGTTTTCTCGCGTTCATGTACACTCATGCCAGCAACGGGCTCGTCCAAAAGCATGAGTTCGGGGTCTTGCATCACCAACGAACCTATCTCCAGCCACTGCTTCTGACCGTGACTCAGCGTTCCCGCCTGGTCGTGCAGGACGTCGCTGAGGTAAACCAACTTGGCTGTCTCCGTCACGCGTTCGACGACGCGCGGAGTCCTGCGAAACAGGTATGCCGCCAACCAGGTGCGCGAGTCAGCGTAGGCCATCTCGAGGTTTTCGTAGACCGACAGCGATTCGTAGACGGAAGGGGTCTGAAACTTGCGCCCCATGCCTGCCTTGACGACCTCGTGTTCCTTTAGGCCAGTGATATCCTCTCCTTTGAATTTCACGCGTCCCGCTTGCGGCTTCGTCTTGCCCGAGATCAGATCGAGGAGGGTGGTTTTTCCGGCTCCGTTGGGTCCGATGACTGCACGAATTTCGTTCTTGTCCACGTAGAACGTGAGCTTATCGACCGCTTTGAATCCGTCGAACGAGACCGAAAGGTCTTCGACCTGAAGCAGATAGCTCTCGCTGATCATCTTGATGCTCCTTCTCTTGATGGGCGCGCCGGTAGAACGAGATTCTTGATCCGCTCCTTCGCGCGTGCCCAGTTGCCCCCGACTTGGCGCCAACGCAGACCCGCCAGCCCGTCCGGGAAGGCCATGACCACCAGAATGAACAGTCCGCCAAGCAGGAACAGCCAGAGTTCGGGGAAGCTTTCCGAGAAGAACGTCTTCCCGTAGTTGACCAGCAGGCTACCGTAGATCGCGCCGAGCAGCGAATGTCGACCACCAACGGCTGCCATGATCACCATTTCGATCGACGGCACGATGCCCACGAACGAGGGCGACATGAAGCCCACCAACAGCGTGAACATCGCGCCGCCTATGCCCGAGATCGCCGCGGCGAACACGAAGACGAACACCTTCAGTCCGGCGACGTCATAGCCACTGAAGCGCACCCGCTCTTCCTTGTCGCGCAGCGCCACTAAAAGACGCCCGAGCTTGCTGTTCACTATGCTTGCGGCAAGCGCGACCACTCCGAGGAGGAGCACGACATTGACGTAGTACAAAGTCAACCGAGCTGCCGAGCTTTGAATGTCCCAGCCCTTTAGCGTTTTCAAGTCGGTGATACCGTTTACGCCTCCCGTGACACCCTGCTGGCCGATGATCAGAATGGTGAGAATGGACGCGATGGCCTGCGTGATGATTGCGAAATACACCCCGCCAACTCGCCTCTTGAACATTGATATACCAATCAGAAAGGCGAGTATGCCCGGGATGGTAACTACCGCAATCAGTGCGAACGTCAGGCTGTCGAACGGTCGCCAGAAG
Source organism: uncultured Polyangiaceae bacterium (assembly GCA_964577325.1). Classification (GTDB taxonomy): domain Bacteria; phylum Myxococcota_A; class Polyangia; order Polyangiales; family Polyangiaceae; genus SZUA-265. The sequence goes on along the minus strand of CAZNZA010000202.1, from coordinate 3,216 downwards.
AAGGGGAGCTCGGTAAGCTGGTTCCAATCCATGAAGTCGGGGATACCTGGTGTGGACTGAATCGAAGTTGATTGCGGGTCTGATGCTTCGAGCTTGAGAAACATGGCCATTGCATAGCCGCCTAAGCCGAAGAACACACCCTGACCTAGACTCAAGATCCCTGTCTTGCCCCAACACAACACCAACCCCACCGCGGGGAAGGCGTACGTCAAGTACTTGCCCACCAGGTTGAGACGAAACTCGTCCAGAACGAGCGGGAACACCACCAGTAAGAGTGTGCTCGTGAGCACGTAAGGAAGGTACTTGTTGTTGAGCCACACTCGCAGACGGGACGCGTGCGTAGCTTCTATCGATTCGTTCATCATCTACACTCCGGGGTTACCTGCGGACGCTGACCGAAAACAAGCCTTGTGGGCGCAGCATCAGGATGAGAATCACCGCCAGCAAGGTCAGGACCTTCGCCATTGAGCCAGTCATGAAGAACTCGGTGGTGGCTTGCGCCTGAGCGATAGCGAAGGCGGAGGCAATGGTGCCGAGCAAACTCTCCGCGCCGCCGAAGACCACGACGAGAAAGGTGTCGACGATATAAAGAGAGCCGCTAGTAGGCCCGGTGGAGCCGATGGTAGTGAACGCGGCTCCTGCGATGCCGGCCAGTCCGCAGCCTAAGGCGAAGCTCTGACGATCGACGCGGCGCGTGTCGATTCCGACTGCCCCGCTCATGGCCCTGTTCTGCATCGTAGCCCTCACCTGAACTCCCCAACGTGTTCGAAACAGGCCATAGAACAAGGCGGCAGTGAGCAGTGCGGTCAGAGCCATCACCATCAATCCATTGATGGGAATGTCGATCGTCTCGTGAGGTTGAACCGATCCCATGAGCCAGTCCGGCAAGCGCGCGCTCACCTCCTTGGGTCCGAACGCCGAGCGGAATACCTGCTGCATGATCAGACTCAGACCCCACGTCGCTAGCAGACTGTCGAGAGGTCGTTTGTAGAGATGTCGGATCATGGCGTACTCGACCAGCAGCCCCACGGACGCGGCCACGACGAAGGCGACCGCGATAGCCAGTACGAAGTAGGTGTTGTGCAGCCAGGGAAGCCAACGTTCACTCAGAAGCGAGAGCACGTAGGTGCTATATGCACCGATGGTGAGGAATTCGCCGTGGGCCATGTTGATGACACCCATCTGGCCAAAGATGATGGCTAGACCCAAAGCCATCAGCAACAGCACGCAGAACGTGCTTAGGCCATTGAATCCTTGCATGATGAAAATGGAAGTCAGTTCACTCATCGAGTTCACAACAACACCTCGCCTTCACCGAATGTATCACTGTCGCATACGAAGGTATTCGTGGGTGGCGCGGGTAACCGAGAGCAATTTCTCCCGCGCACTACGACGTCGGAGTTACTGGTAGCCTTTGGGAAACGGATCCGGCTCGATCAACTCGGACTCGTAGAGGACCTTGAACTGGCCGTTCTCCAGCGCCTGACCGACGCGAAGCTTGCTCCACAAGTGGTGATTGTCGTGGACCTTCACGTAACCTTCCGGTGCCGTTTTCAGCTCGATGCCCGCCGAGGCGGCGACGACCTTGTCGACGTCGAAGCTGTTCGCGCGCTCCACCGCCGCTTTCCATAGCCAAGGGCCCAAGTAGGCCGCCTGCGTGACGTCTCCTATGACGGAGTTTTCACCGTACTTGGCCTTGAACGCCTGAGTGAACTCTTTGTTGTTGGGATTGTCTAGGCTCTGAAAGTACTTCATTGCCGCATAGAAGCCGACCATGTTTTCGCCGCCTATGCCCAGCATTTCGTCCTCGGTTACCGAGATGGTCAGCAGGGTCTGATTCTCTGAGGTTACCCCGGCGGCCTTCAGCTGCTTGTAGAAAGAGACGTTTGAGCCCCCAACTACGATGGCGTAGACGGCGTCCGGCTTCTTGAGTTTGATCTTGTTGATCAGGGATCCAAACTGAGTGTGCCCGAGTGGGTAGTACTGCTCGTCGACAACACTGCCTTTGAGCACGTTCTCAATGTGCTTGCGTGCGATCTTGTTTGAGGTGCGGGGCCAGATGTAGTCCGAGCCAATCAAGAAGAAGGTCTTTGCTCCCTTCTCCCGGTGCAACCAGTCGAGTCCAGCGATGATCTGCTGAGTCGCCTCTTGCCCCGTATAGAAGACGTTCTTGGACTGCTCCAAGCCCTCGTAAAACGTCGGGTAGTATAAAAGACCGTTCTCCTTCTCGAAGACCGGCAACACCGCCTTCCGAGAAGCCGACGTCCAGCAGCCGAAGACGGCAGCGACGCGGTCTTGCACGAGTAGCTTCCTCGCCTTTTCAGCAAATGTTGGCCAGTCACTGGCCCCATCCTCTTGAATGACCTTTATTTGCCGTCCGAGAATGCCACCGGATGCGTTGATCTGGTCGATAGCGAGCTGTTCGGCTTGGATGGAGCCAGTTTCGCTGATTGCCATCGTACCAGTCGCACTGTGCAACTGGCCCACGATCACCTCCTTATCCGTCACTGCCAGTTTTCTTTGGCTGCCGTTCGAGGACTCGTTGGCTGTCAGTGACGAACTGCTTTCGCTGGCGTTGGTTTCTTTGCTGCAGCCGGCGATGAAGATCCAGCAGAGGCATGACAATAGTAGCAAGAGTCTTCGGTTGGACAGTTCGTTTCGTTGTCTCGCGGTCGGCGTGAGCCGACGCCCTGTAGTGTACGACGCTAACGCATGTGTCATTGACTTGTCTCCTGTGGAACGCCAATCGTTGTGCCTTCGACAGTCGCCTCCACATGTTTCGCCATCGTCTTGCAACGGTCACAACTTGAAGACGTGTCATTTATAAGTTAACTGTAACCGTGTCGTGGTTGCTGCGTGCTGATACGAAACAGTAGCGCTGACCGTTTAGCACGGCCAGTCGATGCTCAAGGCGTCTCACCCTCGAATACGGGTCCTCGAAACGTGAGACGGCCGTCTACCGACATCACATCTTGTACGAGACGAAACGTATGTGCCGTTGCAGCTGTGAACGAACAGTTCGCGAAGGGACTGCCCTCATTCGGTCATGGACGCGCTACTGAACGCGCTGCGCATCCCGTGCCTCACTAGCATCGGCAGCTCGGCGCTGGTCCTTCGCCTCGCGCTACGTTCCTTCTGCAGGGCTGGCGACACCAGCGCATCTCAGGCTTTTGCCAGACGTGCAATCTCCTGAAGCAAGAACCGTTGCTCGGGCTC
>CAZNZA010000201.1:0-7285 GCA_964577325.1 uncultured Polyangiaceae bacterium | reverse complement strand
GCGTCGCAGGCGTCGCAGTCAAGTCTCGGCGCAACCGAGTACACCTGCCCCATGCATCCAGAGGTCGTCCGCGATGCGCCGGGGAGCTGTCCGATCTGTGGCATGGCGCTCGAGCCCAAGATGCCGTCGCTAGACGCCAAGCCGGATCCCGAGCTCATTGACATGACCCGACGCTTCTGGGTATCGGCGGCGCTGACGTTGCCCTTGTTCGTCCTCGTCATGGGCGAGATGGTAGGCGTGACTTTCCTTCCCGGACCTTCGCGGGTCTGGGCGGAGCTTGCCTTGGCTTTACCGGTGTGCACTTGGAGCGCGTGGCCGTTTTATCAACGTTTCGCACTGTCGTTGAAGAACCGCAGTCTCAACATGTTCACGTTGATTGGCCTCGGTGTCGGCGTTGCTTTCGGGTACAGCCTGGTTGCCGCGCTCGTCCCCGACGTCTTCCCCGCGGCCTTTCGTAACCACGACGGTACTGTGGGCACGTACTTCGAAGCCGCGGCTGTCATCACGACCCTCATCTTGCTTGGGCAGGTGCTCGAGCTGCGCGCCCGCAATTCGACGGGAGAAGCGGTCCGTAAGTTGCTCGGCCTGGCACCCAAGTCGGCACGGCGACTGACCGACGGCGGCGAGGAAGAGGACGTGCCGCTCGATCAAATTCAGGTCGATGACCGGCTGCGGGTGCGTCCCGGTGAGAAGGTACCGGTCGACGGAGTGGTGCTGGAAGGTTCGTCGTCCGTGGACGAGTCGATGGTTACTGGTGAACCGATTCCCGTCGAGAAAGGCGCGGGTGACCACGTGGTTGGAGCAACCGTCAACGGCACCGGCGCATTGACGATTCGCGCGCAGAAAGTCGGCGCCGAGACGCTGCTTGCGCGCATCGTCTCGATGGTTGCGGAAGCGCAACGCAGCCGAGCACCGATCCAAAAAATGGCGGACCAAGTCGCCAGTTGGTTCGTGCCAACAGTGATCGTCATCGCCGTGGTGACGTTCATCGTGTGGTCGCTCTGGGGAATCGAACCGGTGATGGCGCACGCTATCATCAATGCGGTTTCGGTGTTGATCATCGCGTGCCCCTGCGCGCTCGGTCTCGCGACTCCCGTATCCATCATGGTCGCCACGGGGCGCGGGGCAACCATGGGCGTACTATTCCGCAATGCAGAGGCGATCGAAGTCATGCGCGCCGTTGATACGCTCGTCGTCGACAAGACCGGTACGTTGACTGAGGGCAAGCCGCGCCTCGTGTCAGTAGAGCCCGCCTCGCAGATGACGGACGCCGTGCTGTTGCGGCTTGCGGCAAGCCTCGAGAAAGCCAGCGAGCATCCCCTAGCCGCAGCCATCGTTGCCGGTGCGATCGAGCGAGGCGTCGAGCTCACGGAAGCCACGCAGTTCGCATCAACGACCGGCAAGGGAGTGCGTGGGACGGTGGATGACAACCGCGTTGCCTTGGGTAACCGGGCGATGATGGATAGCGAAGGCGTTGACCCGACGCCTCTCGGTGATCGTGCCGAAGCGCTGCGCGAAGAAGGTCAAACGGTGATGTTCGTTGCGGTCGACGGCGCTCTCGCGGGCCTCGTCGGTGTGACGGACCCAATCAAAGACAGCACCGTGGACGCCATTCGCTCGCTCAAAGAGGAAGGCTTACGCCTCGTGATGATGACGGGCGACAGCAAGGCGACGGCACAGGCCGTGGCTCGTAAACTTGGTCTCGACGAGGTGCTTGCCGAGGTGCTGCCCGATCAGAAAGCCGAACACGTGGCACGCTTCAAGGCGGAGGGCCACAAGGTGGCGATGGCCGGCGACGGCATCAATGACGCACCGGCGCTCGCGCTGGCTGACGTCGGCATAGCCATGGGTACGGGCACCGACGTGGCTATGGAGAGTGCACACGTTACCCTAGTCAAAGGGGATTTGCGCGCCATCGCCCGCGCTCGCGCTCTATCCCGCGCCACGATGACCAACATCAAACAGAATCTGTTCTTCGCCTTCGTCTACAACGTTGCCGGCATCCCTATCGCGGCGGGTGTATTGTATCCGTTCACCGGGTGGCTGCTCTCACCCATGCTGGCCGCCTTGGCGATGAGCCTCTCTTCGGTTTCGGTAATCGGCAATGCGCTCCGGCTGCGGCGCGCTCACCTTGCCGCCTGAGCGACAGGTTGGCCCACGCTGCGTGTTCAATCACCGCTCACAACTCGGACGCCCGCGGGTAGCGTGACGTCCTTCTGGGGGAGTTGTGTCGAAATCAGCGCCGTCACCGCGGCAAGAGCGGCGGTACCCCACAGACACCCGGCGATGCCGCCCCACTGGTACAACACGCCAGACAACAGCGTTCCGATCAGCCGCCCCCCGGCATTGGCCATATAGTAGAAGCCGACGTTGAGCGCGACCCTATCTCCGTCGGAGTACGCCAGGACTAAGTACGAGTGTACTGCCGAGTTCACGGCAAAAACGGCACCAAAAGCGCCCAAGCCAGCGATCAACATCACGCTCGGCGACGCTCCGGACACGATGCCCCCCGCCATGACGGCGGAAACTGCAGCCAGTAGCAATGCCAGTACCAAAGCCGCGCGTCCTTGCGGCGCGCGTTCTCTGGTCCAGCGTCTTATGAGTAGCGGCGCAGCCGCCTGAATCCCACCATAACCCATCACCCACACAGCCAAGAACGCCCCGACCTGCGCAAAGCCCCAGCTCAGCTGCTGGGAAAGGTACACGGGGACCCCCACCACAAACCACACGTCTCTGGCACCAAACAGGAAAAACCGGGCAGCGGACAGAACATTGATCGCCCGCGTCTTTGAAAGGATGCTGGTAAGCCTCGTTTTGGCCTTGGCCTTTCCCAGGTCAGGCGGCAGCGACAGGACACACGCAAGCAACACCAGAACGAGCACCGCTGCCATGGCCCACAGCGCAGATTGGAAACCCAGGACCGTGAGTAGGAGTCCTCCAAGAAAGAATCCTGCGCCCTTCAGGGCGTTCTTGGAACCGGTGAGGAGCGCCACCCACTTGAAGAGCGAGGATGCTGCCTCTTCGGGAACGAGCACTTTGATTGAGCTCTTCGCACTCATCTTGGTCAGATCTTTCGCGATGCCAGACAGCGCTTGCGCCGCCATCACGTAGGCGACGGACGCAGCCTTCGACCATCCAGGCTCGAGCAATGACAACATTCCCAACGCCAGAACCTGCAGCGCCAGCCCCGAAAACAACGTCACTCGCAACCCAACGTGTGCCGCCAACCAGCCGCCGAAGAGATTCGTGATGATGCCGAAGAACTCGTAGAACAAAAACAGGAATGCCAGTTGAACCGGCGAGTAACCGAGCTCGTGGAAGTGCAGCAGGACCAGCATCCTGAGCGCTCCATCCGTCAACGTGAACGCCCAGTAGGCGAGCGTGACGAAGATGTAGTTGCGGATTGCCCTCATGGACGTTCAGCGCAGGCCCGCCGCCACCTTCTGCGTCAACTCCACCATCCGGTTCACGTAACCGATCTCGTTGTCGTACCAGGCAAGGACCTTCACCCCCGTGCCATCGATGACCATGGTTGATAGGGCATCGATGATCGATGAGCGCGGATCGTCCTTGAAGTCCACCGATACGAGGGGCCGCGCTTCGTAACCCAGGATCCCTCGCAGCGACCCCTCCGCCGCGTGCCGCAGCAGATGGTTTACTTCGTCTACCGTAGTCGAGCGACTTACTTCAAACACGCAGTCCGTCAGCGACGCGTTCAGCAGCGGCACTCTGACCGCCAGGCCATTCAGCTTGCCGTTGAGCTCGGGGTAGATGAGCCCGATTGCCGTTGCCGACCCCGTCGTCGTGGGGATGAGAGACTCGCCGCTCGCGCGGGCGCGCCGCAGATCCTTGTGCGGAGCGTCGATCACCGTCTGAGTGTTGGTGATGTTGTGAATGGTGGTGATCGCTCCATGCCGGATCCCGATGCCCTCGTGAATCACCTTCACCACTGGTGCAAGACAGTTCGTCGTGCACGATGCAGCCGTCACCAAATGGTGCTTCTCTGGCTGGTACTCGTGATCATTGACCCCCATGACGATGTTGAGTGCCCCTTGTTTGACAGGGGCCGCGACGATCACCTTTCGCACTCCGGTCTCGAAGTACGGCGAGAGCGTTTCCAACGTGCGAAACTTACCCGAGCACTCGAGCACGACGTCGACCCCAGCTTCGCTCCAGGGAACCTCGCCTGGTGCGGCGTGTTGGGAATACGACAGTTTTCGTTCGGACACGTCGAGGGATCCCGCGACGGCGCGTGCTTCGCGCTCCCACCGACCGTGAATGGAGTCGAAATTGAGTAGGTGAGCCGCAGTCTCCGTATCCGCAAAAGGCTCATTGACGTGAACGAAGGTCAACCCTTCCGCACCCCAACCGGCGCGCAAGGCGAGCCGCCCCATCCTTCCGAAACCATTGATCCCGACCCGTACCGTCATTGTTGTCGTCCCTTCTCCCGAGTGGCATCGGTGGCGGACCCCTACGCAGCCATCGTCCAAACGAGCATGTGAAAATGGTGGATCCGTTCACTCGCCGCAGCTTCCCGGGCCCTTCACTATCAGCAGACGATCCACGTCAGCTTGGAGGGCGGTATGCTTGGAAAACGCTTCGACGAGCGCGCGCAACTGTCGGCTGCAGTCCGCCTCCGGCTGCTCGGCGAGCCGGTAGTAGACCCAGCTCAGGTGCCGCCGCGCTTCAACGATTCCTGCACTACGCAGGATCCCTAGCTGCCGGGATGCGTTGGACTGCGTGAGGCCTAGAGCGGCCTCCACGTGGCAGACGCAAAGCTCACCGTGCGCGAGAAGGGCTACAATCCGGAGCCGCGTTTCGTCCCCCAATGCTTTGAACAACCGTGAAACGGGGCGCACGTTTAACTCAGCAACCGCCGATGACATCTCTGCATTTGCATATGCGAATATGCTCATGTCGTCAAGAGCTAAAAACCGGGCAAGCCTGAGGCCGCAGTCGCGGTCCCTGGTCGAGGCTCGCAACAACCCCATGCCATCCGCGACGAGCGCTTCACCCGTTGAAGCACACGCTCGGCCGCGTTAACTTTTCCCGGCCTGGGTTATATTGGGTCGATGGTGTTCGGAAATGCTTTTTGACGTCGCAGTGGCACCGCACTTTTTTGTCTGAAGATGAGTCACTCCGTTAAATTCAGACTAACCTAGGTGGCCCAGGACCTGCGTTTGCTGCTCACGAGACCGAGTATCACGGCTCGAGACGTCTCAGACGCATCTCCAGACATCTCGGGGCGATAGCTGTTGATGCTCCCGCGATCGCAGCTGGTGAAGCTCAGGTGTCGTCCGTTGCCCGCGCAACATCTCGCATGCTACGTTCGCTTCACGCCTGGCAGGTGAAAGCTCGCACACCAAGTGCCGCGGCGCTCGGCGCCTTGCCAGTGAACGTTTATCCTTTGCAACACCATGTTCAAATACCGACATCTATCACTGATCCCCTTCGTGCTGCTCTGTTCCGGCACTGCAAGCGCCGTCACTAGTGCTGAGCTCTACCGCACAGAAGCTCACACGTTTGGCAAGTTCGAAGCGCGCGTCCAGTTCGCAGCCGGAGACGGCGTGGTAAGTTCCTTTTTTCTCTGGAAAGACGGCTCGGAGCTGTCGGACGTGTACTGGAACGAACTCGACTTCGAGAAACTCGGGGCCGACTGCGAGCTGCAAACTAACACGATTCACGGGCTGCCACAGGAAAACCACGAGGGGCACGATTACGCTCTGAGCGGTCTGTGCGACGGGTATCACACCTATGCCTATGAGTGGACGCCGGAGTACATCGCGTGGTTCGTCGACGGAACGGAGATCCGCAGGGACACCGGTGAACACGCTCAGGCTTACTCCGAGAACGCGACCGAGGGACTGCAGTTCCGCTTCAATGTGTGGCCAGGTAACGCGAACTTTGGGGGAAACTTCAGCGATACGATTCTGCCCGTGTACCAGTACGTGGCCTGGGCTCAATACTCGGAATATACGCCAGGGGCCGGGGACAACGGGACAGATTTCACGCTGTCTTGGCGCGAAGAATTCGACAGCCGCCCAAGCGGCTGGCAGATGGGCTCGTGGGTATCGCCGTTGGAGAACTCGACCCACGATTCGCAAAACGTCGTTTTCGTGAACGGCATCGCTGTACTGGCGTTAACTGCTGACGATGCCAGGGGCTACACCGGCACACCGCCACCAGATGGTGCCGGTGGCGTCGACGTGGCTCCTACGGCTGGTGCTGGCGAAGTTCCCGCTCCACCGGCTGAGCCCACCGTACCATCCACCAGCGAGCCACCCTCACCTCCAGCGGGGAACGATGACGCTAGCGGCGACGGGAGCGGCTGTCGTTTGGCACCTAGCTCGCCACAGCATGGCGGCGCCTTCGGGCTGCTCGTTTGGGCGACTCTCGGGTGGTTCGCGCGTCGACGAGCGGGCTGGATCCAGAATGCTATCACCCACAAACTCGTACGCGGAGTGCAGCAATGAAACGAACATCGGCAATCGGCTTGGCGTTGGGTTTGGCGACGGGTGCTCTAGCGCTTGTGGCACCGTCGAGCGGCTTCGCGAAACCCTACAAGGGAGGTGAGATCCTATCCTCCCAGACTTACCTGTATGGCCGTATGGAAATGCGGATGCGGATGGCCCGCGGCAGCGGGATACTGTCCACTTTTTTCACCTACAAGGACGGCTCTGAGATCGAGGGCACCTTTTGGGAAGAGATCGACATCGAGGTATTTGGCAAGGACGACGCCAGGACATGGCAGTCCAACATCATCACCGGGGTCGGCACCCGCACGACTTCGGAGGGAGATCACGAGCACCCCACGTCGCTGGCCGATGGTTACCACACGTACGCGCTCGAGTGGACGCCGGACTATGTCGCCTGGGAGCTTGATGGAGTCGAGATACGGCGAACGACCGGTGGTCAAGTCAGTGACCTCACCAATCCGCAGAGTCTGCGCTTCAACCTTTGGGCGGCAAACATCGAAAGCTGGGTTGGCCCGTTTGACACCAGCGCGTTGCCACAATACCAGTACGTGAACTGGATTAAGTATTACCGCTACGAAGGCGGGCAGTTCGTCCACGAGTGGACCGATGACTTCGACGCTTTTGACGCCGCGCGATGGAGCCGCGCCGACTGGACGTTCGGCGAAAACCTCGTCGACTTCGATCCGAACAACGTCCTCGTTCAAGAGGGCACGCTCATCTTAGCGCTAACACTGGAGGGGCAGACGGGATTCAACGGCTCGGTTCCGGTCGACAGTGGCGGAAGCACGACCGACGACACCACAGACGAC
>CAZNZA010000200.1:2561-7541 GCA_964577325.1 uncultured Polyangiaceae bacterium | reverse complement strand
AGGCTGATGCGGTCGGCGAGGTCCGGGTTGGCTTCGATCACGGGCGCGAACATTTCGCGACTCAGCGCAAGTACTTCCGTTTCTTCGGTGGCAACGACGTTTGCTGCGCGGGCCTCACCGGTGAGCATGGACATCTCGCCGAAGAAGTCACCGCGGCCGAGCGTCGTGATCACTTGAGGCGTGTGGGCGCCGGTGTCGGCTTCGATGCGCACCTTGCCGCGTACGATGACGTACATCTCGCTGCTCTCTTCGCCCTGTCTCACGATCAATTCCTCGTGGCCGTAGAACTGATGACGACAGTGCTGGGCGAGCGCTCGGATCTCGCCTTGCGCTAGATCATGGAACAGCTCCAAGCGCGACAGTAGCTGGTAACGAAAGTCGGCAGATTTCGGACCTTGGGCTTGATTGGCTGTCGTATGGCGCACGACCTCGATGCGCCTAGCAGGTACCGGGATGCCGTAACCCTCGCGGCTGAGCGCGTACCAGATGCGCTCGCGTATGTCGCTTTCGAGCAGCTCGCGCTTGTCGAACTGGCTGATGAAGTAGCGCACTTCGTACACGACACCACGTTCGTCGTAGTCCACTGTTGCAACCAGCGGCTCGGGGTGTTCAACCAAGAACGGCGTGTGACGGATGGCGGCAATGATGAACGCACGCGCGCTGTCCGGAGAAACACTGAACGGTGCCACGACGCGTACAGACTGACGCACCAGGCTGTCAGGGCGTGAGTAATTGATGACGGGGGTTTTCGCCGCCAAGGCGTTGGGGACCGTCACTTCAATCTGAGCGAGCGTCAGGATGCGGGTGGCGCGCCAGTTGATCTCCAGCACGCGTCCGATACGGTCTTGGCTGCCGTCGAATTGGATCCAGTCCCCCACCTGAAACGGCTGCTGGGCTTGGATGGCTAAACCCGCGAACAGGTTGCCCAGGGTGTCCTGCAGGGAAAGGCCGATCACCGCCGTGAGCAACGCCGAGGTGGTGAGCAACGAGCCCGGCTCGACCCCGGCTGCCCGCAGCACCAAGATACCGACCAGCGCGTATACCAGCGCCTGAATGACGTCTTTGAGGATCTTGGGCGGCAGGCGCGTGCGCCGCCGTGACCACAGGGCCTCGACGACCAGCAGAAAGCCGCTGCGGCCAATACTGGCGAGCAGTACGAACTGCGCGATGAAGCGATGGAAGTCGCGGCCGAAAAAACGATCCGGGATGAACGCGTCCAGCAGCATCAGCGAAAGCGCCGCCAAAAGCGCCATGAAGGGCCCGCGCGCCTTGCGCCGCTCGGACCTCGGCATCAGCACCAACAGCGCCAAAATGAGAGCCGCAGCGACGATCGGACCGGCACCGGAAAACACGGGGTCGCACCGGAGCAAAGCGTCGTGGAGGCGGTTCACGACCCGAATGCTAACGAAGCCCCTCAGTCCGGGGGCAGGAAAATCAGAGTCCGGAAGAAACTGCTTGCAGTAATTATTAACCACGGTTAATTATTGGTCATGGCAAAGGAGCTGCAGCAAGCCAGGGAATCGGCCATCGCCGTTTTGACCCCGCGCAGTCACGTTGCCATCGATCACCTACGGCGGCTGAGCGACCTGTTTCAGAAGCGCCGCTGTCAGTTGGCAGACAGTGTGGGGTTGACCGAGCACCAGTGGGGGGTACTCGAGGAAATATCGCTCGAGCACTTCATGCCGAGCATGTTCGCTCGGCGGCGCGAGAGTTCACCCGCCGCGGTTTCGAAGACATTGCGTCAGTTGCTGGACAAGGAGCTGATAGCCGTTTCCGTGGGGGCGACGGACGGCAGGCAGCGCAAGTACGAATTGACCGAGAAGGGACGCACCGTGCTCGAGCAACTGCGCGGACATCGCCAGCAGGCGATCGAGCAGGTGTGGGAGCGCTTCGACGAAAAGCAGTTGGAGCAGTTCTGCAGCTTTGCACAAGTATTGGGAGATCGATTGGAAGCGCTGGCGATGCGTTCGCCATTGGTAAAAGAACAGGAGTAGATATGGGCAAGACGCTCTATGAAAAAGTGTTTGAACGACATACAGTGAGACAGTTGCCGTCAGGACAGTATCAGTTGCTGATGGGACTTCACTTGATCCACGAAGTGACGTCACCTCAGGCGTTCAGCATGCTGGCCGAACGTAAGTTGTCGGTTCTGTACCCGGAGCGCACCTTCGCGACCGTCGATCACATCGTGCCCACGAAAAGCCAGCTCCGACCCTTTGCCGACTCGCTTGCCGAAGACATGATCGTGGCGCTGGAAGCCAACGTCAAAAAGCACGGCATTCGATACTTTGCGCCTGAGAAAGGTGAGCAGGGCATCGTGCACGTCGTCGGTCCAGAACAAGGTCTCACCCAACCTGGGACGACCATCTGTTGTGGCGACTCCCACACTTCTACCCACGGTGCCTTTGGCGCCATTGCCTTCGGCATCGGCACGTCTCAAGTGCGAGACGTTTTGGCAACGCAGACGTTGGCCATGGACAAGCTCAAGGTACGGAGAATAGAAGTCAACGGGAGCTTGAGGCCCGGTGTTTACGCCAAGGACGTCGCGCTGTACATCATCCAGCAGCTCGGCGTCAAAGGCGGCCTGGGCTACGCCTACGAATACGGCGGTGAGGTCTTCGACAACTTCTCGATGGAAGAGCGCATGACCGTGTGCAACATGGCCATCGAGGGTGGAGCGCGTTGTGGTTACGTCAATCCCGACGCTAAGACCTACGCGTACATCAAAGGTCGTCGCTATGCCCCGCAAGGGGAGGCCTGGGAGCGGGCGGTGGCGTACTGGGATTCGGTGCGCAGTGACACTGACGCCGTCTACGACGACGTCGTACGTTTCGACGCGGCGGATATCGAACCCATCGTCACCTGGGGTATCACCCCTGCGCAATCGATCGCGGTTGGGCAGAGCATTCCGGCGCTGGACGCCTTTGGTGCCGACGAAAAGGAAACCGTCGAAGAGGCTTACCGCTACATGGCGCTCGAGCCGGGGCAAGCGATCAAGGGGATGAAGGTCGACGTCGCGTTCATTGGCTCGTGTACCAACGGTCGAATGAGCGACTTCGAAGCTGTGATCGACCTGTTGCGTGCCAACCCGAGCTTGAAGGTGAACCCGAAGGTTCGTGCCTTGGTGGTGCCGGGTTCGCAGAAGCTGCGCGTCGAGATGTTGGAGAAGGGCTACGACAAGGTATTCGAGCAAGCGGGCTTCGAGTTTCGTGAAGCGGGCTGCTCGATGTGCCTCGCCATGAATCCGGACAAGCTCGTGGGGCGTGAAGTTTGCGCCTCCTCTTCGAATCGCAACTTCAAGGGCCGCCAGGGCTCGTCGACGGGACGCACCTTGCTGATGAGCCCGGCGATGGTTGCAGCTGCTGCGATCGCCGGCGAAGTCGCGGACGCACGGGAAGTATTCGTTGGGGCGCGAGCATAACTGTGGAAGGAAAACCCATGTCTGAATCAAAACGTATTCGTATTGCAGGGCGCGCCGTGGTCGTTCGCGGCAACGACATCGACACTGACCGCATCATTCCCGCGCGCTTCCTGCGTACGACAGTGTTCGAAGGATTGGGCGAGCACGCCTTCGAAGATGATCGCGCTCAACTCGCGGAAGCGGGTCAGCAGCACTCGTTCGATCAGGAGCGCTATCGAGGTGCCGAAGTGTTGGTGGTGAACAAAAACTTCGGCTGCGGCTCTTCCCGAGAGCACGCTCCCCAGGCCATCATGCGCTGGGGGCAGGGGATCCGTCTCATCCTGGGAGAAGGTTTCGCCGAGATCTTTTACGGCAACTGCATCTCGCTCGGGGTGCCCTGCCCGATGTTGTCGGAATCCGACATCGAGGCGTTGATGAGCCAGATCGAAAGCGATCCATCGCTCCGCGTCGAGGCAGATCTCGAGACCAAAACTGTGACTTGCGGCGGCAAGACCTACCCGTTTCAAATGCCGGATGGGGTGCGCCGCAGCTTCATGGAGGGGCGCTGGGATTCAACCGCAGAACTGCTGGCGGCTCAGGCGGACATCGCCAAAACCGCACAAGCGCTCCCCTACTTCAATCAGTTTGCCGGCTGAGCGGGGCCAAAAGGCTCGTGGGGTCCGGGTTCGCGCCGGCGGCGAGAACCCGGACTGCGCGCTAAAAGTCTTCGAAGTCGTCTCGCGGACGTCCGCCGCGCTTGGGACGCTTGCCTCGTGCGCCAGAGTCGCCTCCACCTCCTTCGCGGGGCGGGCCTCCGCCGCTGTCGGGAAGAGGTCGACCGCCACGGTCGCCGCCACCCGCGCGCGGCGGACCGCCCCCGCCGCGTTGGCGCTCCTGCGCCACATTAACGGCGATTCGACGGCCGTCCAACTCGGCACCGTCCATCTCTTCGATAGCTCGCTCCCCATCCGCCTCCTCGTTGAAGGTCACGAAGCCGAAACCGCGGGACCTGCCGGACTGCGCATCCGTGATCACCGCGGCGTCCTTCACTTCGCCAAAACGTTCGAACGCCGCGCGAAGTGCAAACTCATCGGTTCCCCAGGCGAGGCCCCCGACGAACAGTCTCTTTGTCACTGGTTCTGTCTCTTGTTATGGGGTCGGCGAGATGCCGACATTCGTTTGGGTAGCTCGAAGGTGCCGGCCAGGCAACTGAATACTGCAGCCCGCCTTTTGCGGGTGCTGAGCCTACCCCCCATGGGGCGATGGCGCGTCACGGGTTGCCCCACGACCCCGTGTCCTTTCGTCACGTAAGGAAGAACATTGCCGAAACGTTTACAGAAGATCCGCCGCAGTACTCCGGCTCCGCGCCCCCCCTTCGAGCTCGGTGGTCAGCAGATAGCGGCGGGTACTGCTCAGCAGGTAGCCCTGCCGGTGACACGGGCGGCAACCGGTGGGATGCTAACTTTAGACGTGCTCGTGGTACACGGGCAAGAGTCGGGGCCAGTCGTGTGGCTCAGCTCCGCCATTCATGGCGACGAGTTAAACGGCATCGCCATCAATCGACGTGTGCTGCGCGCGAT
>CAZNZA010000200.1:0-2461 GCA_964577325.1 uncultured Polyangiaceae bacterium | reverse complement strand
TTCATGGCGACGAGTTAAACGGCATCGCCATCAATCGACGTGTGCTGCGCGCGATCGACCCGGCACATCTCAAGGGCACCTTGTTGTCCGTCCCGGTCGTCAACGTCTTCGGGCTACTCAACGAGTCGCGTTACCTGCCGGATCGACGGGACTTGAACCGCAGCTTCCCCGGGTCCAGGCGCGGTTCGCTGGCTGCACAACTCGCCCATCTTTTCGCCAGCGAAGTCGTCGGCCGTTCGGAGTTCGGGATCGACCTGCACACGGGCTCAGGCGGTCGCACCAACCTGCCTCAGATCCGCTGTGACTTGGACGACTCCGCGACTCGCGCGGCAGCCAATGCTTTCCGCGCCCCGGTCACTCTGCATTCGGCCCTACGCGACGGTTCCCTCCGCGCGTGCGCGCGGGATCTGGGCGTCCCCGTGCTCTTGTACGAAACGGGGGAGGCGGGGCGTTTCGACCCGGAGGGGATCCGCATTGGAACCGCCGGCGTGCTGCGCGTGTTGCAGCATCTCAAGATGTGCACCTTGGACAGCGCCAAGCATCCCGTGGGCAAAGAGCCGGTGGTGCGCAGTCGAGACAGCCACTGGGAGCGAGCCACGCGGAGCGGATTTTGCGAGATGCAGGCGCAGCTGGGGGATGTGGTTCGCCCAGGTCTGCCGCTAGCCACGATCTTCGCTGCCTCTGGCAAGGAGGAGGGAATCGTCAAGGCAACGAGCGCGGGCATCGTCATTGGCTTGTTGTCCCGCGCCCTCGTTCACAAGGGCGAGGCCGTGGCGCACATTGCCGAGTTGGCTCGCCCGCCGCGCGCTCAGTAGACGGCCGCTCGCCATAGGCAGCGCTCGCCGTGCGCGCGCCCTCAGTACGCGCTCTTGTCGCTCCACGCTTTGAATGCGGTCTTGAAGATGATCTCGAGATCCCAGCTCAGCCGCCAGTTTTCGATGTATTCCAGGTCGTACTGGACGCGTTCGCGCATCTTTTCGACGGTATCCGTCTCTCCCCGGCAGCCGTTTACCTGTGCCCAACCGGTGATGCCAGGTTTGACCTTGTGACGCAGCATGTAGCCGTGGATCAAGCTGCGGTACTCCTCGTTGTGGGCCACCGCGTGCGGACGTGGACCGACGATAGACATTTCGCCCAATACGACGTTGATGAACTGAGGGAGTTCGTCGAGTGACGTCGCTCGTAGCACGGCACCAACCTTCGTCACGCGCTGGTCGTTCTTCTTCGCTTGCACGACCACCTTGCCGTCGTCGGCCGTCGTCATCGAGCGGAACTTGAGCACCTTGATGGGTTTGCCGTTCAAGCCGTACCGCGTTTGGACGAAAAAGACGGGACCTCGGGTCGTCATCTTGATGAGCAGGGCAATGACGAGCATCACCGGAGAAATCAGCAGCAAGATGAGCGAGCCCAGCACCAGGTCTTCCACTCGCTTCGCCCAACCAGATACACCGTGGAACGGAGTATCGTACAAGCTAACCGTTGGTATCTCCCCGACGGAACCCCACCTGGCGTGAAGGAGCTCGAAAACGGAGAAGTCGGCCGCCATCTGCACGTCGGCCGTACTATCGGCGAGGTCCGTCACCAGCTGCGCGATGCGCGCTTCGGCACGCAGCGGCAGGGCGATGTAGATGAGATCCAGCTTGCCCGCTTTGGCGTCGGCAACGGCTTGGGCAAAGTTGCCGGACAGCTTGTCTTGGCCCAAATACTTGGCGATGCGTTCGTGGTTGCGGTCGTCGTAGACGCCCAGTAGGCGGATACCGTTGGTGGGTTCGTTCAAGTGCTCCGCGAGACGGAATCCTACGCGGGTTGCTCCGACGATGGCTGCCGTGCGCGTGTTGCGCCCCTGCTTGCGGAGGTGCACTTGCCCGAGATGAATGGCGACGCGTAGACCGGAGAGTGTCAAACCGGCGAGCAAGAACCAGCCCAAGCTGATCAGGCGTGAGTGCTCGGCGGTCGTCTTCAAGATGAACGCCACCAGGAGCAGCGGCGGGGCTACCATCGCCCAGCTCCACAATACGGCTCGTAGCTGTTCGCGCAGCGGAGCCGCGCGCCAGGAGCGGTAGACCTGATTGCTGGAGGCAGCAATCCAATACACGGCCACCGCTAACAGGCAGGCCAGTGTGTCACGATTGTCCCACTCCTGTGGATAAGCAACGACGGCGATGTATCGCGTGACGCAAATCAGCGCCGCGTCGACCAATGGCTGTATTCGGTAGACGACACTGCTGTATGGCCTGAGCGCCCCGTTGTTCTGACCATTCCCTGTCATCGTCGCGGGGCATAGTATTGGACACAATAGAAGCGCCGCAATACATATCCCGTGTTGTCGCTACCTAGTCAGAAGGGGTGACCCGGAGCCGGCACTACACGCCGTGCAGCATCAACGGATGTTGTCTCCAATTGAAACGGGTACCAAACGCTTTGACTAGTACCTCGGCAACCAAGTTTTGACCGGTTTCGA
>CAZNZA010000199.1:0-7557 GCA_964577325.1 uncultured Polyangiaceae bacterium | reverse complement strand
CAGTGTCGCCAGAGAACCGCAGTGTCGCCAGAGAACCGCAGTGTCGCCAGAGAACGTCTGCGTCGGTGGACGGGTGCTCGACAGTCCTAGCGACGAGAGTCCAGGACGAAGCCGCCAGAACCGCCGGCCTGTCGCCGGACGGCCCAAAAAAGTGAGCTTCAGTCGCAAGCGACCACGGATTAGGCTAGTTGGCTGCAGGCGGGGCGTTGCGGGGCATAGGTCACGCCTCCATGGGCCACTCATGAGCGACGTCTTGGTGATCAACTCCGGCAGTTCTTCCCTCAAGTTCGCGGTCGTTCGCGTGGAAGAGCGCCGCACGCTGCTGCACGGCATCGCAGACCGCCTCGGCTCAGCGCAGGCCGTCCTACGCTGGGATCCACGGCCGTCCCGAGCGCTTTCGCCGAGCGCCGGACCAGAGGAAGTGTTGGCAATGATTCAACCCGCGCTGGGCGAGTTTGCCATAGCCGCCGTCGGTCACCGCGTGGTGCATGGCGGAGAAGCGTTCACTGACAGCGTCGTCATCGACCAGCGCGCCCGCGACCAGATCGAAGCCTGCTCACCCCTAGCGCCCTTGCACAATCCGGGCAATCTTGCTGGCATCGATGCCGCGCGATCACGTCTCCCCGACATCGTTCACGTGGCTGTCTTCGACACTGCCTTTCACCAATCACTGCCCGAGACGGCGTACCTTTACGCCGTGCCTTACGAACTCTACGAGCGACTGGGCGTGCGCCGATACGGCTTTCACGGCTCCAGTCATCGCTTCGTGGCACTCGAAGCGGCGCGCCGTTTGGGACGTTCGCTCGACGCACTCCAGCTCGTCACAGCGCATCTCGGCAACGGTGCCAGCACGTGCGCTGTCCGCGGCGGCCAAAGCGTGGACACCAGCATGGGCTTTACCCCGTTGGAAGGCTTGATGATGGGTACACGATCGGGGGACGTCGATCCAAACCTGCATCAGTTCTTGGCGGAGCGCGCGAACATGAGTTTGCGCGACGTCTCGACCATGCTCAATCACAAGAGCGGGCTGCTTGGGATCTCCGGGCTGAGCAACGACATGCGCACGCTGCTACAGAGTACGGAGCCGCGCGCGCGATTGGCCGTCGAGATGTTTTGTTATCGATTGGCGAAATCCGTTCTCGCGATGTGCGCTTCGCTTTCGAACATCGATGCGCTGGTATTCACCGGCGGCATCGGTGAACACGCCGCCCCGGTGCGGGAGATGACGCTGGAACATTTGCATGTTTTGGGAGCCGAAATCGACCCCGAGAGTAATCGCGCCCATGGCAGAAACCGTGACGGTTGCATCACGACGCCCGACTCGCGATTGCTCGCGCTGGTCGTGCCTACCAACGAAGAGCTCGTCATCGCTCGGGAAGCGGCTCGCTTCATCCATTAACCTAGAGGAATCCATCATGCCTCACATCCTGTATTTGGTCCCAAGCGGGGCCGAAGTCGGTCTAACCAGCGTCGCACTAGGACTGACGCGAGCTCTCGACAACCGTGGGGTGCGCGTCGCGTTCTTCAAACCCATCGGGCAACACGCCACCAACGACGGCGGTCCCGAGCGCTCCACCTATTTCGTACGCCGGACAAGCCCGCTTTCGCCAACGGCCCCCATCCCGTTGGCGGACGCCGAGCGTCTGATCGCCGCCGGGCGCATGGACGACTTGCTCGAACGCGTGATGCGGGACTTTCACGCGTCGCGCGGTGACGCGGACGTCGTGGTCGTCGAGGGCTTGGTCGATGCCCCGCAAACGTCAGGGGAAGTTGAACTCAACCGCGAGCTCGTGCGCACGCTCGGTGCAGAAGTCATCGTCATAGGCGCGCTCAAGGATACTCCCCCAGAGGAGTTCGAGGCGCGCATGGAACTCACCGCCAGTCGTTACGGCGGCTTCGGCACCCGGCGAGTCATCGGCAGTATCATCAATCGCGTTCCCCACGCGGAGGGGCGCCAGAGAACCAGTCTCTACGGCGAGTTGACGCGCGAACGCGGTCTTCTCAGCCGCCCACACTTCAACGTGCTCGGCAACATCCCGGACAATCCCGAACTGCAAGCTTGTCGCACCATCGACATCGCTCGTCACTTGGGCGCAAAGGTACTGAACGAAGGTGAGATCTCCCTACGCAGGGTAAGGAGCATTTCCCTTCTAGCGCGCACCGTCAAAAGCTTGGTCAGCACGATGCGCGCCGGCTCGATTTTGATAACTCCGGGCGATCGAACGGATGTCGTTCTTTTGGTTGCTCTTGCCGCAGCCAACAAGATCCCGATCTCGGGCCTGATACTGACTGGCGCCTTTGAAATCCCAGACGATATCTGGGAGTTGTGCAGGCCTGGCTTTGATACCGGCCTTCCGGTGCTAGCCGTACCGAGCAACAGCTGGGATACGGCAACACGCCTGGCTCAGATGAGTCGAGAGATCCCTATTGACGACCTCGAACGAGCCCAGAACAGCATGGACTTCATCGCCGAGTACATCGATACGGATTGGATCGCCAGCCACACCCAGGTGCCCCAAGAGGTGCGCATGTCGCCAGCGGCTTTCTGCTATCGTCTCACCGAGATGGCTCGCCAAGTACGAAAGCGCATCGTGTTGCCCGAGGGCAGCGAACCGCGCACGGTCAAAGCAGCAGCCATTTGTGCCGAGCGAGGCATCGCCGAATGCATCTTGCTCGGTGACCCTGCCGAAGTACGACGAGTGGCGAAGGCGCAAGAGATCGAGCTCCCTCCCCTCGTCCGCATTCTCGACGCCTCGGCAATACGCGCCAACTACATCGCTCCACTCGTCGAGCGTCGCAAGCACAAGGGGATCACGGCGGTCAACGCGGCGGAGTTTCTGGAAGACAACGTTTGGCTGGGCACCATGATGCTCGAGCTCGGTGAAGTGGACGGTCTCGTGTCTGGAGCCGTTCACTCTACGGCCAACACCATTCGTCCCGCGCTGCAGATCATAAAAACGAAGCCCGGTGCCACTGTCGTGTCGTCCATTTTCTTCATGTGCTTGCCCGAGCAAGTGGTCGTCTACGGAGACTGCGCCGTGGTGCCGGACCCCGATGCCGACACCTTGGCAGACATCGCGTTACAAAGCGCCGACAGCGCGGCGTGCTTTGGGCTGACTCCTCGGGTGGCCATGATCAGTTACTCCACCGGCGAGTCGGGCTCAGGGAGCGATGTCGAGAAGGTACGCGAAGCGACCCGCCTGGCAAGGTCGCGTCGCCCGGACTTGATTTTGGACGGTCCCCTCCAGTACGACGCCGCGGCCATCCCGGACGTGGCCAAAAGCAAAGCTCCGAGTAGCCCGGTAGCGGGTCGGGCCAACGTGTTCGTTTTTCCCGACTTGAACACGGGTAACACCACGTACAAAGCCGTTCAACGCAGCGCCCACGTGATCAGCATCGGTCCGATGCTTCAAGGACTGCGTCGCCCCGTGAACGACCTGTCGCGAGGCGCGCTTGTCGACGACATCGTCTACACGATTGCCATCACTGCCATTCAAGCCGCCGGTACCACATCTCCGCCGCAGGGCGCGTAGTGCGGGGCCGTCGAACTGACCCACAATTGCACCAACGCATCGAAACTATCCGACCTTGGCAGAAAGTTACGCGTCAATTCGACGCCGCATGAGCACTGAGCAGATGGCGAGCTCGGTTACTTCTTCCGCGGGCATTCATGATGCAATGCTTACGCTGCTCGCGAGGACGGCTCGCCGCTCACTTGTCGATCCATTCAAACGGCCCCACCCCATGGACCACCATCTTATGAAACGTAAACTGCGCATCAGCGGCGCACTGGTGCTGTTGTTGGCAAGCGCGTGCTCCGGTGACTCCGACCCGCCTGACGATATGGTGCCACTAGAGCCGGCGCCATCGACGAGCGTGGCTCCCGTCGGACCCGTACCCAGCAACGTCAGCCCTGACCCGACGGGTCCAGGCGTCAATCCTACTGAACCCGGCGTCAGCGTTACCCCCGTCCAGCCAAGCGTAGCCCCTACGCAACCCAACGTAGCCCCGACGCAGCCCGACGGCCCCGTTGCCCCTCAGCCGTCGTCGAGCGGCACCGGCGATCCAAGTCCGGTCGATCCCGACACTACAAATCCAAGCCAGGTGGCTCCGGAGCCGAACCCCACCACGGATCCCGATCCCAACCCGGTACCGGTCACCGATGAGCCCTACGACAAGCCTGCATCGCCGCCCGCGGACGAAGACGGAGCTGAGCTTTGGTTACGTTATCCTAAAGTATCTATACCTGGACGTTTGAGCGAGTACCAAGCAGCATTCACCCATGTAGTACAGTCCGCTGCTTCACCAACGCTACAGGCCGCCCAGGAAGAACTCGTGCTAGGCCTCAGCGGGTTGACGGGGGCAGACGTAGCCGTGAGTGCCGCAAGCGAAGGTGCCGGGGCCGTGCTAGTCGGTACCCCGGCCTCTTCCACCATCATAGCCGGATTGCCCCTGGCCGACCGCCTTGACGCTGTGGGCCCAGAAGGTTACCTGATCGAATCAGTCGAGCTCGACGGACAGACCGCAGTCGTCGTTGCCGGCAACACCGACATTGGGGTACTGTACGGCACCTACGCTCTGCTTCGTCACTTACAGAGCCATCTGAGCATCGCCAACCTCGCGTTGAGTGGCTCACCAAAGGTGCAGCGTCGTATCCTCAATCACTGGGATAACCTGGACCGTAGCGTGGAACGCGGCTACGCCGGGCGCTCACTCTGGAACTGGGGGCAGCTGCCCGGCACGTTGTCCCCGCGCTATGAAGTCTATGCACGGGCCAATGCCTCACTGGGCATCAACGGCACGGTGCTGACCAACGTGAATGCCGATGCCGAAGTCCTAACCACCAACTATCTCAACAAAGTCAAGGCGTTGGCGGATCTGTTCCGCACGTACGGCATCCAGGTGTACTTGACGGCCCGTTTCAGCGCGCCCGTCGAGATTGGCGGTCAGGCCACAGCCGATCCCAACAACGCCAGCGTTCAGCAGTGGTGGGCGAACAAGGCTAACGAGATATACGAGCTAATCCCGGATTTTGGTGGATTCTTGGTCAAGGCCAATTCTGAAGGACAACCTGGTCCGCAGGATTACGGCCGCAGCCACGCCGACGGCGCCAACATGCTGGCCAAAGCCGTCGCTCCCCATGGCGGTATCGTGATGTGGCGCGCCTTCGTCTATTCCGACAGTAGCCCCATCGACCGCATTCGCCAGGCTTACGACGAGTTCAAACCGCTGGACGGGCAGTTTGAACCCAATGCTTTGGTTCAGGTCAAGAACGGCCCCCTCGACTTTCAGCCGCGCGAACCCTACTCACCACTGTTCGGCGCCATGCCAGAAACGCCGTTGGTGCTCGAGCTTCAGATCACCAAGGAGTATCTCGGCATGGACACCCACTTGGCATACGTGGGACCCATGTATGAGGAAATTCTCGAGGCGGACACTTTCGCCGACGGTGCGGGATCAACAGTTGCCAAAGTAGTGGATGGCTCTCTGCACAGTCACTCGCTCTCGGCCATCGCCGGCGTTTCCAACGTTGGTGACGATACGAACTGGACAGGCTCTCAATTCAACCAAGCCAACTGGTACGTGTACGGCCGCATGGCGTGGGATCCCGCGCTATCGGCAGAAGTGGTGGCCGAAGAATGGGTGCGGCAGACGTTTTCCAACGACCCGGCCGTCGTCGACCCCGTCACCGAAATGATGATGATGTCTCACCAAACCCTTGTGGACTACATGACGCCCCTGGGCTTGGTCCACATCATGGCGACCGACCACCACTACGGGCCGGCACCTTGGGTCAGTGACCTCAGCCGCGCAGAATGGAACCCCACCTACTATCACAAGGCTAACGCGCAA
This sequence comes from uncultured Polyangiaceae bacterium, assembly GCA_964577325.1. Classification (GTDB taxonomy): domain Bacteria; phylum Myxococcota_A; class Polyangia; order Polyangiales; family Polyangiaceae; genus SZUA-265. The sequence continues at coordinate 1,704 of CAZNZA010000199.1, read as the reverse complement.
GGCATCGGCTTCGACCGCACCGCGAGCGGAAGCAACGCCGTGGAGCAGTACTTCGGACCCGTACGCGACGAGTTTGCAAGCCGCGACAGTGTGCCCGAGGATCTCTTGCTCTTCTTCCACAACGTCGGTTGGCAAGAGACCCTCAGCTCTGGACGAAGCGTCTGGGAAGAGCTCGTGCACCGCTACAGTCTGGGAGTGGATCAGGTCGCGGTGATGCGGGATCATTGGGCAAGTGTCGAGGGCTACGTCGACAGCCAACGCTTCGACGAAGTCACTCAGTTCCTGCAGATCCAGCATTGGGAAGCGCGCTGGTGGCGGGATGCGTGTCTGCAGTACTTCGCTCAGGTCGGCGGCCTGGATTTCCCAGACGGTTACGCGCCTCCGAACAACCCGCTGAGTTTTTATCAGGGTCTCAATTGTCCGAGCGACGTGACGAAGCCGCGCTGCAACGCCATCAACACGGGAGAGCCGTCGCCGGCCATCCTGCCCTGAAGCTAGGCAGGCCGGCTGGCGTTCGCCCGGGGGCTCAACACAGGCGAACGGCGGGGCTCACAAGTCGCCGTTGAGCGGGTCGTACGATGACGCCGACTCGCGCTTCGGCGCCGTGCCGCCGCCCGTCTTCTTCTTGGTTTTGGCTTCCTTGACGGCATTGCGCATGCTCATACGCAGAAAGTCGTCCGTCCCTGCTGCGGGCGACGGTTCCGACTTGGGCGCCGCTTTTGGCTCGGGTTTGGGAGCTGCGACTTGCTCCCGCTTCTGGCGCGGAGCCGAAGGAGTGCTGCGCGTCGACGTCGAAGCGGTGCGCTTGACCGATGAACGCTTGGGGCTTGCGGTCGCACGGTCCTCACGCGGCGCAGCATCGTTAGCCTTCCGCGCGTCACCGACTGCCGGGGCGTCCGCCAACCGAGCGGCACTGACGGTCTCGGCAGACGAGCCTTCGTTCTTCGCAGCGCGCATTTCTTCTTCACGGTCGCTTGCGTTCGATCGCTCAGCGCTCCCAGCGGGTGGTGGCGCCGCAGCCGGAGAGGGTAGCGAGGGAGACACGGCGTTGGGTAGCGGAGCCATGTCTGCACTCGCCGACCGGGACGCGCTCGTGCTCGTGGCCTCGTCGGTCAAGGCTTGCACCTGGCGCGGGGTTCCGGTCGGGGCACCTCCCAACCACCGCTGCTCCAACTCCAAGAAACGCGCCTCTTGGTTCATCGCTCGCGCGCCCTCGAGCAGCACGTCGTTGCGGTACAGTGTCACGGCCGCTCCGGATAGCAGACAGGCCCAAAACATCTTCGATATGACCTGGCTGCCGAAGCTGCCCTTGGGCTTGCTGAATGACCAAGAGTCCATGGCTTCGCGTGCTGTGGGAGCCAGGCTCGCTGGGGCTGCAAAAGCCGCGTACGGCGCCGAAGCTGCGGCGGCCGGCGCTGGGTACACGGTCGCGCGTGGAGCATATGGTGCAGCCCATGGCTGGGCAGCCGAGGGCACAGCTGACGGCGCGGACTGCGGCCACCCGGACGCGCCATGAGCGGGCGCCGCGTGCGCGGGGGCAAATTGAGTCGGTGCGGGTGCAAACTGAGCGCGCGCCGGGGCGTACTGCGCCGATGGGGAGACAGCGGGAGCGGGCCAGGCCGATGCAACGGGCGCAGGATCCCGTGGCTCGGCGGGCGCGGCCTGCCACCTCGTTGGCGCCTGCCAGCCTTGCGCCTCCTGCCA
>CAZNZA010000198.1:0-7627 GCA_964577325.1 uncultured Polyangiaceae bacterium | reverse complement strand
CACCGAGTACGGGCTGCTTCCCTATCGCCCCGGTGTGCTCACGCTGCAACGCTGAAGGCTAAGCGGGCTTGCGGGCAACCAACCCATAGCCGAGGGGGAAGCGCTGGCTGCTCTTGCGCGAGTACACTCGAACGCGCGGTACCTTACACGCAAAGCCAAACGCCGCAGCAAACCAATGCGCGCCAGGCGTCAAGCGCAACGCCTTGGTGATTACGTCCCCCACCACTTCCGGCACGCCACCGTACGCCGAAAGGTGCTCCACGACGAGCCCACGCGTCTCACAAAAATCGCGCAGCTTGTGCTCCGTGAACCTATGGTAGTCGTTGGGTTGTTCGTGGAGCCAGTAAAGAAAGGGCACCGTCAGCACTAGATGGCCGTTCGGACGCATCACTCGCGTTACCTCGTCCATCAAGCTTTCGGGGCTTTTTACGTGCTCCAGCACGTCGGTCATCAGCACCGTATCAAAGCTCTGCTCCGCCAGCGGCAGCGGCTCGTTGAGGTCGTGAACGAAATCCAAATGCGGGCATGGGTGACGACTATTACCCCAGTCCATGCAAGTGACGTCACTCACGTAGTCACGGTACATCTGATAGAGCGGAACGAACCCGCAGCCTAGATCCAGCAACGCGCCATGTGCAAACTGCCGCAGCAGTTCGTTGTAGTACTTGGCTTGAATGTCCGTGACGAGGCGTGACCCCACCCCCACTTTCGTGACGTCACGGGAGGCGCGAAATTCGTTGCCAACCAGCTCAAACTTCGACGGGGACCAGGTATCGATGGACTTCACGTGCCCGGAGCATGTGACGGCGCGCGAGTCCGCGTCAAGCCAACGAACAAAGGATTGCGGCATCCTCGTCCTGCAGGCCGCGCCTTGGGCCGTAACCGCTACGTCCAAAGCTCGCCGTCCAGCGCCGCATACCGAGCGGTGCTGAATCGACCAGCACCGTGGTCACACTACCTTGCCATCGACGATGGTGATGGTGCGGTCGCAGCGCTCGGCGATACGCGGGTCGTGAGTGACGATGAGGCAGCTCGTGCCAAGCTCGCGGTTGAAGCGGCGCAGCAGTTCGAAGACTTCATTGGCCGATTCGGTGTCGAGATTACCGGTCGGTTCGTCGGCGAGAATGAGCGGTGGCTTGCGGGCTAATGCGCGCGCGATAGCTACGCGCTGCTGTTGGCCTCCGGACAGATCGGTGGTCTTGAAGTGCATGCGGTCTTCGAGGCCCACAGCACGCAGCAGTTGCTCGGCGTTCTGACGCATCTCCCGGGACGGCAAACCTTCGTCGCCCCACGCTGGCAGCATGACGTTCTCAACCGCGCTGAATGCCGGGAGCAAGTGATGAAACTGGAATACGAACCCAAGCATCTGCGCGCGAGTCCGAGTCAGTTCGCCTTGATCGAGCTTAGTCGTTTCGATACCACCAAGCACGACTCTTCCGGAGGTGGGGCGGTCGAGCAATCCGATGATGTTGAGCAACGTGCTCTTGCCGGAGCCAGAAGGGCCGATCAGCGCCACGAATTCGGCCTGCTCGATGGTGACGTTCACCCCGTCCAGAGCACGGGTGAGGGCACGGGTGCCGTAGTCCTTGACCACGTTTTCGACGAGCAGAAGCGGATCAGCCATTGCGGATTGCCGTAGCGGGATCGAGACGCGCCGCGCGACGCGCGGGAATGACGGCCGCCAAAAGACCAATGCCCGTGGCGAGCAGGGTAGCGAAAGCGAGCAACGGGGCGTCGACGGTGACGGGAAAACGCGGGGAGCCGTCGCTGTTGGTAGTCATAGTCTCGAACACCTTGGCGAACAACACGCCCAGGCCCGAGCCGATGAACGAGCCCATCAGGCCCAACACGCCGCCCTGGATGAGAAAGATGAGCAGCACCCGCCGCGCCGGAGTACCCACAGCGCGTAGAATGCCTATCTCACGGGCTTTCTGCACGACCGAAACGATGAGCACACTAGCGATGCCGAGCGCCACGGCGATGATGACGAAGAACTGAATCATGTTCTTCGAGTTCGATTGCGCCGTTAGTCCCTCGAGCAACTCCTTGTTCAACTTCATCCAGCTGTCGGCCTCGAGCCCCGTGCCGTCGCGCAACTCCGAAGCTATGCTAGCGGCATCGAACACCTCGTTGATGGCAAGGTCAATCGCGGTAACTCCCCCTGGCAGTGTGAATAGTGCCTGGGCGTGGCGTAGCGAGGTGATGAGCCAGGTGCGATCGACGTTCTCATTCCCTAAGCTGAACACTCCGGAGATGGTAACGACGTCGTCCACCCCCTCGCTACTGGTGAGACGCACTTTGTCACCCACACCCACGCCCAAGTCCTCGGCCAGCACCTGACCTATCACGACGGAGCCACCCGAGACATCAAAGCGCCCAGCCGTAATCTTTTCCGGCACGTCGATGATGCCCACGAAACGTTCGGCGTCGATGCCGCGGACCACGATCGGGCTCTTCGCGTCGGAACGTACGGCAAATCCGGCTCCCTGCACGAGGGGCGACGCCGCGACGACGTCCGGATGCTGCTCGACTCGCCGCAACACGGCCGGCCACTGATCGATGGAGCGCAGTCGCTGAGGCGCCGGCTGGATGGAGCGGGCGATGGCTAGCCGCGAGTTAGGCTGAACCAGGGGACGCGCGACCTCTCGCGGCTCACGCAGGGTGACGTGGGGCTGAGCGCCGAGCGTTTTCGCAATCAGCGACGTCTGGAGTCCGTTAATCAGCGCTGATAAGAATACGATCACGCTGACACCCACGGCAACGGCCGCCAGGATGAGCGCCGTTTGACCTTTGGCGTCTCGCAGGTAGCGCAGAGCAACGAACCACTCGAACGGCATCAGTTTCGCTCCATGCGAACGCGCTGGCCCTCGCTGAGCGTGCGCCTCTCGGGCAGAAGCACGGCCTCGCCCTCCGTGAGGCCGGACGCGACCTCGATACTGCCCTCGCCCCGAATCCCGACGCGAACCGGACGGCGTACGGCACGCCCATCTTCGATAGCCCACACCCAAGGCTCGGAGGACGCTCCACTTTGCACCGCATCGCTCGGTAGCGTCAGTGCGCCGCTCTTCTTGGCGACGGTCAGGTCGACGGACACGGTCATGTCAGGCTTGAGGAACGGGGGCGGCTGCGGCACGCTCAAACGAACTTCTATGCTTCCGCGTTGCGGGTCGATGGAAGGCGCAATGTAGCTCACCGCTGCGTCGAACGTCTGGTCCGGGTAAGCATCCGCCGAAGCGCGCGCCGGCTGGTCGAGAGAGATGAGCGGTAGGTTGCGCTCGTCTGGATTTATCACCAACTCCGTCTCGGCATCGACCGCCAACACGAGCAGGGTACTCGCCGGCTGCACCACATCGCCCGGCTCGACCGAGCGCGAGAGAACCACGCCATCATTGAGTGCAGCGACGCGACACTGCGCCAGGCGCACGCTCTCGGCTTCGAGTTGCGCGCGCGCCTGAAGCAGCGCTGTCAGCGCCACACGTGAGTCCGCGCCGTGAGGGGCTGCGGCGATCTGTTGAGCCTCGGCGGCCGTGGCCTGCGCCCGCGCCACATCGCGCGCACGACGCGCCTCATCGAGCTCTGCCGGGGTGACCACCCCGGCACCGGCAAGCTGCTCGCTGCGGCTTAATTCCTTCTCCGCGTTCTCGAGCTCCGTCCGCGCCTGCCGTAACGTTTCACTGGCCACGATTGCTCCTACCCGACGGAGTTGCTCGACGCGTGCATTGGCCTGAGCAACGGAGGCCTTGGCTTGCTCGACAGCAGCGCGTGCCTGACTGTCGTCAAACTGCACCAGCAGATCCCCCGCTCGCACGCGATCCCCCGCCTCGACCGCTACCTCGAGGACCAAGCCACCACTCTGGGTCGAGACCTGCACCCGCGACGCAACCCAAACGCGACCGCTGGCCACGATATGCTGTTCCAGATCTCGGGCCGACACGACCGCCGTCTTCACCGACGGGCCCCGGGAGCGCACCAAGGCATATCCCGCAACCAGGAGCATGGTCACGAGCGCGAGCCAAGTACGAGGACGAGAGAGCCACGAACGTTTCACGGTCATTGTTCTGATGTCTTACTCCATGAGCACGATATGTATCGCATTCCGCCCACCCAAATGGTGGAGGCTCGACCAGATAGATCGAATTGCCGTTGAGAACTCCTTATCACGTCCCGGTGCTTGCCGTCGCGCGAGATGAACCTTCCGCGTGGCACACGCAAAGTGCCCATTTGCCTCGGTGTATCGACACGCGGTGGGGCGCTAATGCGATGCGGCTAGCTGATGGATATTCCGTTCAAGGTCTCCTCGTTGCGAGCGGCAAACAACAAGCGACACGCTCGAGGCGAAGTACCCAGTTCGCGCAAGAAGGCGCGGTGCATGCGCACCGGACTACCAAATCCGCAGTCAGCTGCCACAACCTTGAGTGGCAGCACCGTAGTGCAAAGTAGGGTCCGCGCTTGCTCGACACGCAGTTTTTCAAGTAAGCGCGCGGGCGTCGTGCGCAAGCAACTTTGGCAACGACGGTGAAACGTGCGCGGCGACATCCCCGCGCGGTGAGATAACGCGTTCACGTCAACCTCACTGAGATGAGCACGAGCCCAGGCGATGACGTCAGCCAACGGCGTGCTGCGGTCACTTTGAGCAAGCAGCGCAGCGCTGAACTGCGACTGAAACCCAAGACGCCGCACGTACAGTACCAGTCGTGCCGCTACCGCATCGGCAAGGCGTGCGTCGTGGTCGCGTTCAACCATGGCTAACGCCATATCGATGCCGGTCGTGACCCCTGCTGACGTCCACACGCCCTCGTGCTCGACGAAGATGGCGTTGGGGTCAACGCTCACCTGCGGCCGAAACTGTTGCAAGCGCTCGCAGGATTGCCAATGTGTAGCGGCGCGTTTGCCATCGAGCACTCCGGCTGCTGCAAGCAAAAAGGCGCCGGTACATACGGAAGCCAGACGACTTACGCGCCTCGAGGCGCGCTTCACCCAATCGACGTAGTCGCCCGTTTCCAACGCGCGCTCCACGGCGTTTTCTTCACCGCCAGCTACGATGACCAGGTCGCCGGCAAGCGGCCGCGTTCGATCCAACGCCTGAGCGTGCAGCGCCAGACCAGAGCTCGTCGATAAGGGTCCGTCTCGTCGGCTGGTAAGCACCACCCGGTAGTGCTGGCGACCAAGCTCGCGATTAGCAGCGGCAAACACTTCAGCGGGCCCCGTAACATCCAACGTTTGCGCTTCGGGAAAAGCAACGATGAGCACGCGCGGCATTGGCAAGAAATAGACGGTTAGTGTCATGGCTGCCAGACCTAAATCAGGGGATGCTGGCCAGCATGCCTTTACACGTAGCCATGTTGTTGTTTCCGCAGCTGACCCAGCTCGACTTGACGGCGCCCTTGGAGGTTCTTTCACGCTTGCCCGACAGCCGCGTGGACCTAGTGTGGAAGCACGAGGGACCCGTGCGCTCTAGCTGCGGATTGCAGCTGCTACCGACGGTAAGTTTCGACCAGTGCCCACCTACCGACGTGCTGTTCGTACCTGGCGGCGGTGGCGGAGCTGACCTGCTCGCCGACACAGAGGTGCTCGCGTGGCTTACCGAACAAGGCCGTGCTGCCCGTTACGTGACGTCGGTGTGTACTGGAGCCCTGGTGTTAGGCGCCGCCGGGCTGCTCCAGGGTTACCAAGCCGCGACGCACTGGGCTTTCATGGACCTGCTACCATTGGTCGGCGCTCAGCCATTGAACGCACGGGTCGTCGTCGACCGCAATCGTATCACCGCTGGAGGGGTCACTGCCGGACTCGACTTTGCCCTGAGATTGGTTGCAGAGCTTGGCGGGGAGGTGTTCGCTTCCGGCATAGAGCTCGGGCTGGAATACGATCCTTCACCACCGTTTCAGTGCGGCCATCCAGACCGAGCCAAACCAGCACTCGTCGCCGCCGCGCGAGCACGTCTCGCACCCATGGTGGCAAGACATCGCGAAGCGCTGTGCAGCCGGGAGCCGGCGTAGTGCTGCGGATGGTAGGAAGTATAGTTGCGTCGCGCCATTCGCCGACCCGGCTGCTCGCTAGGGTGCGCTAGGGTTGCTCTGAGCGAACAGCCATGGCCACAGACCAGGTTCAAGATACGGACTGCTCCATAGGTCGTCGTCGTGAGCGGCGTTGCTATACGTGGTCAGCCAGGCACAACCCCCACCTTCATTCAGGCGCTCGATAGCTGTAACCGTATCGGTATACGGATTGACGAAGTCATTCTGAGCACCAAACGCCCACACCGGCAGCTTGGCGTCCGCGATCGCTTTCAGCTGTTCCAGGTTTGGGGTGTGTCCGGAAACCGGAAGCGCGGCGGCAAAGAGTTCGGGGTGCCGCTGGGCAAACTCCCAAGTGCCTCCTCCTCCCATCGAGTTGCCCGTGATATACACGCGCGCTGGGTCGATCTGATACGTGTCGATGACGTGCTGAATGAGCTCGAGTGCCGTGCCTCCCGAGACGGAAGGCTGATCTGCAACGTAGAAATTCGCACCCCCCGCCGAGGCCCATTCGTTACTCCCGAAGTTGCATCCCTCGGATTGCCGGCAGTGCGGTGTCAAAATGTAGGTGGGAAAGGCCTGCCGATTCGCGTCAGTCAGTAGTCCGTTGGCCGAACCGAAAAGATACTGCGCCACGTCGACCATGATGTTGCCGTCTGTTACCTCACGTCCGTACCCGCCGTGCAGCACGACCAAAAGCGGAAACTGTTCGCCTGGCGACGCAGCCGCCTGCTCGGGGGTGTACATGTGCCAAGGCAACGTGCCGCGAGACCCTACGAACGGCTCCTGCTGCTCGATCATCTGCGCGTACTCGTCCTTCGACACCGCGAGGTCGCGGTTGGCCGCCGGAGGCTTCGTTTCCGCTGGGGGCGGCTCGGGACACTCGGTGCGCGCCATCGGGGCTGGCCCAGGCTCGTCATTCGTTTCATCGACGGTGTCGTCACTCGTCGGCGCCGCGTCGTCACTCGTCGGCGCCGCGTCGTCACTCGTCGCGTCTACCGACGTGTCGGCCGTCATATCGGACGTGTCCCCTTGCGTCGTATCCCCTGGGGTGGTCGAGTCTGGGTTGGTATTCACGGGCTCGACGGGAGCAACCGGTGAAACCGTACTCGTGTCGGTCGGAGCTGTCGGTTGTACCGTTGGGTTGCTGCCTGGCGTTACCGGCTGAGTTGGAGCCACCGAATTCGAGGGTGATGGAGGGGTGACGGCCATACTGGGACTGACCGGCGTGACGGGCGCCGGCTGCACGGGAGTACCCGTACCAGGACCCACTGGCAGGGTTCCTCCCGGGCTAACGGCGGGACTGACCGTGTTGCTGGGGGCGACCGGCGAAGCAGCGAGCGGGTTACTGGTCGAATCCTCAGCCGTGGAGCATCCCCAGAGAAGCGCGCCGGCGAACAAGTAAGATCGTGAACGAAGCATGTGTCTGTATGCGGAGATACCACACCTGCTCCGCTTCTTGCTCTCGGCCGCTCCCCAAAAACGTGAAGCAGCCAACGCGATGGTTTCAACAGGACCACTGCGCGCGATCTTCGGCAACGCCATGCGTCCCAACGTGCAGTGTCGCCAGAGAACCGCAGTGTCGCCAGAGAACCGCAGTGTCGCCAGAGAAC
>CAZNZA010000197.1:0-7748 GCA_964577325.1 uncultured Polyangiaceae bacterium | reverse complement strand
TTCGCGGGCAGAGTCCGCAGAATGGGCACCGCGGACAGAGTCCGCAGAATGGGCATCGCGGACGGAATCCGCTGAATGGGGGTCAGCCAGAGGATTGCCGCCCGAGTCGGTGCTGCCGCTGTCCGGCGCGTCGTCGTCGGCTGCGGTCCGATCGGCATCTGAATCTTCTTCAGAGTCCGAGTCGGAAAGGGGACCTTGCTCACGGCGCAACTTGCGCCGCTCAGCCTTGTCCCGCTTCTTTTCTTGTCGCTGGAGTTCTTTGCGACGCTTCTCCAAACTGGGGCGCGCCTTCATCCACGACCCGATGATCGACGGAACTCCCGACCACCGCCGTCGTCGCGGCGTTGGCCGTCACGGGGTGCTCGCTCACGAGCGACACTCACGTGAATGGTGCGGCCGCGCAGATCGATACCGTCGAGGGTGGTGACGGCCTTCTGGGCATCCGAGGCAGATTCGTACTCGACGAACCCGAAGCCGCGCGGGCGACCTGTGTCGCGGTCGGTGATCAAGGCTACCGAGGAAATGTTGCCAAAGGGCGCGAAAGCGTCTCGCAGGTCTTGCTCGGCTGTGGAAAAGTCGAGATTGCCGACAAACAGCTTGTTACTCATGTTCTGGTCCGATCGTGTAGTGGCGTCGATAGTTACTCAACTCGGTGTGACGCTGACGCAATCGCGGTTTTCCGAGACCCTTCCGGGACCGATGCTCAGAATCAGACTCGCGCGGCTCACACCGTACTCTGCCAACCTGGGAACCAGTGGCCCATTTTCTGGCACGGGTGAAGGCCTTTTGCCAGTACTTTCGCTGCGTCTACGGCTCAGCAAACCCGCCATTCGCGCGCAGGCGAGCGATATATCCCGGGTTTCCATGAAGCTTGCACGCAAGAACCGATCCGGCCCGAGCCAGCCGCTCCGACGCGCAATGCCGCGCGAGGTGGAAACCGCGGACGCAACACGCAAAGTTAGCGCCGTGCTCGGAGGTCCCCTAGATTCGCGGGCGGCTCTTTGGCAAGCTGAAGGCAATGCCTACCATGGCCCTCGATGTCGCTTCTGCCGCGGTATTGGAGGCGCAGCTTTGGCGGGCGGTGTCCGAAGCCAGTGTGTTGGAAGACTGCCTGCAACGTGTGGTGTCGCACCTGAGCGAGTGCGGCCCACTGCTCGGGATCATCATCCGCCGTCTGGACGAAGCGCCGGTGAGACTGACTACTGTTGCACGGGCGCACGCTCCCAGCACCGGCGCGCGCGGGCAAGCCTGGCGTGCGGAAGAGTCGTCGTCTTCACTCGGACGGACGGATGTGGCGCCGAGTCGTGTGTCCGCGTTGCGGGCGTGGCTGACGCACGGCACCCCTTGCTGGGCTGACGAGTTGGAGCCCGTGCTATCGGAGAACGTCACTCCAGGTGCGTCGGACGCGGCGGAGCTTTTGGCCCCGCTAAGCGTCGACGGTGTGGCGGCAGTCGTGCTTTTCGCTTTCGAACACGAGGGGCACAACGAGGAGAATCGAGCCTGGGCTGCGCTGGCGCAGCTGGCGTTGCCCCCGCTTCAGGCAGCGGTGAGAAACGACCATCGCTATCACGAGGTGACGCGCTTGCGTGAGGCGCTGCGCGCCGACCGTGACGCGCTATTGTCGCGTTTGGGTCGCGCGGATATCTGTGAGGCAGTGATAGGTGAACACGGTGGGTTGAGCCGGGTAATGGCTGCCGTAGAACAGGTGGCTCACACAGACGCGCCCGTATTGATCCTCGGGGAAACCGGATCCGGCAAAGAAGTGATAGCCCGCACCATTCATGAGCGCTCGCCGCGCTGCAAAGGTCCAGTCGTGCGGGTCAACTGCGGCGCGATGGCCCCGGAGCTGGTCGATTCCGAGCTCTTCGGCCACGAGAAAGGTGCCTTCACCGGAGCCGTCGCGACGCGCAAAGGCTGGTTCGAGCGAGCCGATGGCGGCACGCTGTTTTTGGACGAGATAGGTGAACTGCCGTTGGCGGCTCAAGTGCGTCTGCTTCGTGTATTGCAGGACGGATCGCTCGAGCGCGTGGGCGGTCAGCGCACCGTGCACGTGGACGTGCGCATCGTTGCGGCGACGCATCGGGATTTGGGTGCGATGGTCGCCGCTCGTTCATTTCGCGAGGACTTGTGGTATCGGCTGAGCGTTTTCCCGATACGGCTACCGGCGTTGCGTGAACGCACGGGGGATCTGCCGGCACTAGCGCGCTACTTTGCAGAACGCGCGGGTAAGCGCCTGGGCAACCCTGGTCTGGCTCCAAGTGCTGCAGACATCGAGCTGTTGCACGGCTACGCTTGGCCCGGCAACGTGCGGGAATTGGCCGCGGTCATCGAGCGAGCGGCGATCCTGGGCGGCGGTCGCGCTCTACGCGTGGCGGCCGCCTTGGACACGGTGATGGAGGGTCAGCCGTCGCCCGCGATGAGTATGGGCAACCCCATCCGCAGAGGTGGAGCGGCTTGGGAGCGGGAGCGCTTGTGCACGCTGGACGAAGCCATGGGCAGCCACATCCGGCGCGCGCTAGCCAGCTGTCAGGGACGCATTGAAGGGCCATTTGGCGCGGCTCGTGTCCTCGGCATCAACCCCCACACGCTGCGCGCCCGCATGCGGAAGTTGGGTATCCCTTGGGCTGAGTTCCGGTCGAGTCTGCCTCCGCCCCCGCAGGACATTTGATGGGAAGCCAGCACATTTCACGGTAAAGCTAGAATATATGATGGCTTGCCGGCTGCCCGCGGCGTCGTGGCCATCCCCAGACAGCCAGTGCTGTGGGTAACAGCGCGGCTCGGCGGGATTGGGAACGGATATTGCTCATGCCGGCGACCGGTCGCGAGTAAAGCGACCCGCAAGGCCCTCCCATCGGAAAGACGCTGCCCAAGCAATGGATATGACTCAAGTCTGGCTCACCCTCGTGGTGTTGGCCGCGGTGCTGGCTCTGCTCATTTTCTCGACCCTGGGCGCTGATGCGGTCTTGCTCGGGGGGCTCATCGCGGCGCTCTTGCTGGGGCTCGTCGATACCCCTACGGCCCTGTCTGGCTTCGCCAACGAGGGCATGCTGACGGTAGCCGCGCTGTTCGTTGTTGCTGCGGGTGTCAGGCAAACGGGAGCTATCTCCAAACTCGCCGGCGCGTTGCTCGGTCGCTCGAGTTCGACGCGGGTGGCGTTGCTGCGGCTTACTTTTCCTGTCGCGGCAATGTCGGCACTTTTGAACAATACGCCGATCGTGGCGGCGCTCGTACCGGGGTTGTCGGATTGGGCGCGACGCAATCAACGCTCGGCGTCCCTGTTCCTGATGCCGTTGTCTTACGCCACGATCTTGGGCGGTACCATCACCGTCATCGGAACCAGCACCAACTTGGTCGTGACCGGACTGATCGAGAAGCGGGTAGGAAGTGTGCCGGGCCTGGTCCCGATCGGGATCTTCGACATCGCCCCCATCGGTATACCTCTGGCACTGATGGGATGCGTGGCCCTCGTCTTACTGGCGCCCAAGTTGTTGCCGGAGCGGCGGCCCGCGGTGAGTCTAGAGGACGATCCGCGCTTGTACACGTCGGAGTTCCTCGTCGTGGCGGGCAGCACATTGGTCGGTAAGTCGATCGAGCAAGCGGGTTTACGGCACCTGCCGGGGGCGTACCTGGCGGAACTGCATCGCGGTAAAGCGACGTTGCCGGCAGTGGAGCCGACGACGGTGCTCGATGATGGAGACCGTTTGGTCTTCGTCGGGCCTCGAGAGTCCGTCGTTGACCTGCAGCGCATCCCGGGACTCATTGCGGCTCCGGTACGTGCCGTCGATCAAGCCATGAGTCGCGATCGCTGTTTGGTCGAAGCCGTGGTAGCCCCCAGCAACCCCTTGTGCGGGGTGTCCATCCGCGAGGGAGACTTTCGCGGACAGTTCCAGGCGGTCGTCGTCGCGGCTGCGCGGGACGGGCACCGCATCCAGGGACGGCTGGGAGACATCGTCCTGCAGCCGGGCGACGTTTTGCTTTTGGATACGAGTCCCTCGTGGGTGGACAACCACCGCAATCGCCGCGACTTTTACCTGGTCAGCGAAGTGGCAGACTCGGCTCGTTACCGTTCGAACCGCATGGTGGCAGCGCTCACCATCCTGTTGGTGATGGTGCTGGCGGCTGCGACCGAACTACTGACGATGTTTCAGGCCTCGCTGCTGGCGTCGGCGGCGATGGTCATCACTGGCTGTCTATCGGGCGCGGAGGCGCGGCGCTCGATCGAGTTACCGGTATTGGTAGCCATCGCGGCCGCCTTCGGGTTGGGCGAATCGATCCGGCACTCAGGGCTCGACCAGTGGCTCGCCCAAACGCTGGTCGCCTGGGGCGCCTCCGGCCCGTATTCAGCCATGATCGCGATGTACATAGCAACCATGGTGCTCACCGAGCTCGTGACCAACAATGCCGCGGCCGCCCTCATGTTTCCTTTCGCCCTTTCCCTAGCCTCTCAGCTGGGTGTTAGTCCGATGCCCTTCTGTGTGGCAGTGATGTTTGCGGCGTCGGCTTCCTTCGCCACTCCCATCGGCTACCAAACCAACTTGATGGTGTACGGCCCCGGAGGCTACCGCTTCTCGGACTTCTTCCGTTTAGGTATCCCGCTTCAGGTGGCTGCGGCCATCGTGACTTGCTCAATCATCCCGTTCGTGTTTCCATTTTAGGATGACGGACAGTAGCCGCCGTTCATAGCCGACGAGCGGTTCAGCAGCGTGCGGTGCTTTCTCGCACCACGAGCTCTACCGGGTACTGTTGCTGAGTCGAGTCGGTGTTGGCAGCATCCGCGAGCACGGCGAGCAGTCGCCGGCACGCTTCAGCCGCCATGTCCCGCGTCGGCTGCACGACCGTGGTGAGAGAAGGCCAAAAGCGCTCTCCGTCCGGCGTGCCATCGAAACCTATCACGCTCACCTCCGAGGGCACTTTCAGCCCGGCCGAGAGCAACTCCCGCATGAACGCGAGCGCCATCGAGTCGTTGCCCAGGATCATGGCGCTAGGTCGTCTTTCAGGGGGAAGCGCCAGGAAGGCGTGGGCGTGCTTGCGCCCTGCTTCGATGCCGAAATGTTCGCCGTACCACGTGCACGCCGGGTCGAGCATTGCGGCGCGTTCGGCAAGCCCCTCATGCGCCCCCTTCAAGCGCAGGCGTGTGTCGACCGAGGTTTCCGGACCCCCTGCGAAACCGATGCGCTCGTGCCCGTAGTCGAGGAGATGCTGCGCCGCGAGACGTCCCGCGTGCAGGTTGTCGCTGCGCACGGTGAAGCTCGAGCACCACTCCAGAGCTTCGGGGGGAAGGTCGGGAGCGATGAACACCGCAGGGATACCGGCCTCTTGGGCGGCGTCGAGGAGGAACTCGTCGCGGGCCGAGTGGCGCACGAAGATGAGCCCATCGACCCGCCGCTCGTTCAGCCAAGCACTCACAGGCGTCGGATCGTACTCCCCCGAAAGCATCATGCTGGCCAGCACGACACTCTTGCGGCTCGGTGCCAGCGCTTCCTCGATGGCCAAAAGAATCTGCGAGAACCACGTACTTTGGCTCGAGTTGACGACGAGCCCCACGCACCCCGTGCGGCGGCTCACCAAACTTTGAGCGGCTATCGATGGCGTGTACCCGAGTTCGCGAATGGCTGCCACGACGCGCTGACGCGCCGCTGCACTGGTCGAGCCGCCGTTCACCACCCGAGAGACGGTGCTGATGGCGACGTCGGCGCGCTCGGCAACGGCGCGAATGGTGGCTCTCGCCCGCGGCGGAGCGGAATTCACACGCTTGCTGCCCCCGCTGTTGGACCCCTTGCGTCGAGACACGGAAGTGGCGTCGCATTCCATCCCGGCGTCGAGTTTGGCTGGCATCCATGCACTTGTATCAGCAGCCCGGCGTCCGAAAAAGGAGATAGGGCCTGTTCGGCGGGTCCCTGGGATCCCCATCCCTCGCCGTTACGAGGTCCCGCAACATTCCAGCGTGTTTGCGATACCGGAACGTGCCTTTTTCCGATCTCGAGGCGTTACAAGCAGGCGACCCTCAATTCGGGCGTTTTCGGTGGCGCAGCCTCCCGTTATCCACCGTGCCACAGCCGAACCGAAAGCATCGTAGCCGCATGCAGAACCCGCCCTGAGCTTGCGATCCGATGGCGCTATTCCGCCAATTTCGCTTCGAGAGTCTTTCGCAACATCGCGCGGACGTCTGAGCCTGGAGGACTATCGGATCCTGGAGTCGTGGGCGATGCCATTTCTGTAGTGGTCAAGGAATGACAATCGCTCCGGTATCGTCCTCAATGGGCAACGCCTCACGCAGCGCCAGCTTGTACAGGGTCTTGCTTTCCGCATTGCTCACGAAGTCAAAGAAGGATCCGCTCGATAAGGCACTACAGCCCATGGGGTCATCGCGATAACTTAACCACCATTCCCGCAGCTCTGTCGTCAGCATAGGGTCGCTGACCAAGACGGACGGCGTGCCCTGGTTGACGACCCATTCCGGATCGAGCGCGAACGGCCACACTGCCCTACAGGAGTCTACTTGCCAGTCAGCCTCTCCCACGAGCTTGACGACCTCTACCCGCATCGCTCCGCTGGGAGTCGCGCCCATCTCCCATAAGCGCTGGATCCAGGTTTCAGCAGCACTCCACATCTCCTGAACGGCGACTGGTGCCGAGGGATGGCCTTCGTAGCAGACGTCTTTGCAGCGGACGGCGGCATCCCCATCGTACAAGGTGCTATACAGGGCGCCATCGATGCCGATCTCGACATCGTACAACGGTTGGAAGGTCGCATATTGGCCATGCCCGACCTCGTCGGCGAGACGTCTCACTTCATCTTGCGAAAGCGTGCCGGTGCGTGCTGGTGACCACCCCGGATTGGACGAGTGCTTGCGCGCCCAGTACCGGCAGTCTCCGGCCACGTACAGGTAATCCGCTCCTAACTGTGCGTCGAGGAAGCTATCGACGGGTCCGCAGCAACTGTCTAGGACGAGGGCGAGTTTCAGCTGCGTCGACCCGTCGCAGAACGAAGGTGTTCCCGCGTCGGCAAGCGGCGGAGATGGCGCCGCCCCATCCTCGGTAGCCCCACCTGCCTGAACCTGCTCAACGTCCAGATCCCTTTCACCGCAACTCGCTACTGCTATAGGAAGTCCGCACAGCCCCATCCAGATAGTCTTCATGCGCCTCAGAATTGAGTCATACAGTTGTTGAAGTAGGCGTTTTGGGCGTAGATGCGCTCAGTGCTGAGCATGTACTGCTATCGCAAAACCAGTCATCCCACCACCATTGCTCTGAATGACCTTGAGCATACGATGGCGACAGGGAGGTGCTCAACAAAACTAGAGAGATAGACCGAAGAAGTACTCCGAAGACGACGCGCTAGTGCACCCGCGGGAGCAGCACGGGTACTGCAGGGTAGTCGGACGACGACGCGCTTGGTTCCAGATGTCTCACCAGCTTCACCAAACCGTCGTGTCAATGGTGTCGCCCCGAACGGCCAAGTCTGAGCGAAGCTCTGCCTGTGCCGCGCCGGTGGGTGCGCAGCGGCATGCCCGCCACTCGCCGTTGGGAGGTCCCGCACCATTCCAGCGTGTTTGCGATATTGGAACGTGCCTTTTCCAAAGCTGTGAGGCGCTACAAGCAAACCAACCTCAATTCGGGCCGCACTTCCGGGTCATCTCTTCCCGACGTCGCCGGCACGACACGCAGTCACCGGGCCGCGTTCTTCGGGACACATTTTTACGAGCTCCGGCACTCGGCTCGGCCTTCTTCAGAATGCGGCTACCGATA
>CAZNZA010000196.1:0-7769 GCA_964577325.1 uncultured Polyangiaceae bacterium | reverse complement strand
CGGGAATGGCCGAGTCGCGCCGCTCCCAATGCGAGCCTGGTCGCAATGATGGTGCCCGGCCCCGCGCCAGACTCTCCGTCAACTCGAGCTTGCGCATGCGGACGTTGATGCCCTCGAGCAACTTGCGATTGACGCTGATCAGGTCGGCGAGGATCCCCGTCACGTACAGGAAAAATCCCAGTCCGAGCAGCAGGGCCGACAGAATCACCGACTGCACGTGTCCATCGCCCCTACCTTGCAAGTAGAAGACGAGAAACCTCATCGCCAAGGCTACCCCCGGTAAGAAGAGGAGTGCAGCGAGAAAGGTGAACGCATAGAAGGGCTTGTAAGTGATGAAGATGCGCCCGATCACCATCATCGAACGGAAGACGTAGGAGCCGATGCTCCTTACCAGGCGCGAAGGCCGCAAGTCAGCGTTGACGCGCACGGGCACGGAGGCGATAGCCATTCGCTTTTGGCCCGCCTGAATGATGGTCTCGATCGTATACGTGTAGTCTGAAAACACGTTTACTTCGAGCGCTGCCTTGCGACTGAGCGCTCGGAACCCACTCGGCGCGTCCGGAACGTCAGTCTTACTTGCAACCCGCACGACCCAACTGCCCAGTCCCTGCAGCAGGCGTTTGATCTTCGAAAAGTGTTGGATGGTTTCGATCGGGCGAGCGCCGATCACCACATCCGCTTGCGAGGCGAGGATGGGTGCCACGAGCGCAGGAATGTCCTCGGCGTTGTACTGGTTGTCGGCGTCGGTATTGACGATCACATCGGCGCCTGCTGCCAAGCTGGCTTCGAGCCCCGTCATGAATGCGCGTGCCAACCCTTGATTGCGCGTGTGGCGTACGACGTGGTGAACGCCGTGAGCGATGGCGACCTCCGTCGTGCGGTCCCTGCTCCCGTCATCGACGATCAGCCATTCCACTTGGTCGAAGCCCGCTACCGCTCGCGGCAAAGCCTGCAGCGCCACGCCGAGCGTCCCTTCTTCGTTGTAGCAGGGGATTTGGATGATGAGCTTCACGGGCGACTCCTGCGGCTTTGTAGTCGGGAGTTCGGGCCCTTGTAAACGAGGCGGATGATTCATTTCCATCGAGGGGCGCGAGGACCCAATCGGCACCAGGAGAGGCTCCAGGTCCGTCGCTGCGGGAGGGTGATCGCGGCATGCACCCCCGGGGAATGCTTTCTCACCTTCCCTGTGTACCGAATGTTTGCAAGGAAGCTCCACAGGCAACGAATTGTGAGTTCGCCGTGATCAAGAAGCCCCAATGACGGATGAAGCATCAGCAACGTTGGCAGGCGCAGGCCGAGCCAGCGTTTCCCGTGTTTCCGCCTTTACCTTCCCGCGATGCACCGACCATGACTCGTAGCAACGGATCTGCCACGCCCCCTGCGCCCCCGCGGGTCGTCATCGACTACGATCCGGCGTGGTCGCCGCGATTTCACCGTCTGCGGTCGACGATCAGGCGCACATTGGCCAGCCTTTCGCCCCGCATCGAACATATCGGCGGCACGTCCGTGCCTGGCCTTTGTTCTCTGCCGAGCATCGACATCGACGTCATTCTGCCTCCAGACAAGGTACACCTGGCGCGGGCCAAGCTCCGTGCCCGAGGCTACGTGCGCTTTGCCGAAGCCGGCATGGCGCCTGCGTTGAGTGATCCGACCAGCGAAACGGCCCACCGCATTTACGTCTGCTCGAGTGACAGTTCCTTGCTGTCCAATCACTTGGCGGTGCGCGAGGTCCTGCGTAGCGATCCGGTCGCTACTTTGGCGTATGGGCAACTGAAGCGTGCCCTGGCGTCCATCTACACCCCCACCTCGGCCGCGTATGCGGAAGGAAAAAACAGCTTCCTGTTGGCACTACTGCGCAGTCAGGGCTTTTCCGGCACCCTGCTCACCGCCATCGAATCGCCCGCTGGAGAGCAAGCCGTTTGGCAGGCGTCGTCATGACTTCGAGTGCAGGTTCTTCTGTTAACTCACAGTGATTATTTTGCTAGTGCAAGACGCAACACCAGAGCTCGGATGCCGGTGACGGCCCCAACACTCAAACCTGCAGCACGACCTTGCCCACAACACCGCCGCCCTCCGCCCGAGCAAAGGCGTCGGCGGCGTGCTCCAGGTCGTACTTGTTCTCGATCACCACGCGCACGTCCCCGCCCGTAACCAGACGCTCGAGTTCTGCGAAATCCGCGGTTCGCGCCCGCAGGTTGGCGAACACGATCTGTTTACCCCCCGAGAGTTTCTGGCGAATGGCCTGCAGGATGAGCTTGGGGTTGCCCAAGGTAGTGACGTAGATGCCGCGCACTTCGAGCGCGCGCTCGGCACGGGAAAACGTCAGATGACCATGTGCATCGAAGATGACGTCGTAGCGGGCCGTACCTTGCGTAAAGTCGGTTTGCTTGTAGTCGATGGTGTCATTGGCGCCGAGTTCTCGCGCCCGGTCTAGGTTCTGTTCACTCGTTACGGCCGTGACGATGGCACCGCGCGCCTTGGCGATTTGAAGTGCCACGTGACCCACACCTCCCGTCGCACCGTTGATCAGCACCGCCTTACCGCTCAAATCCCCACATTGCCGAAGACCGTGCAACGCCGTAAGCCCCGCCACCGGTAATGCCGCGGCTTGTTCGAAACTCATCGCCTCTGGTTTGCGCCGCAGGTTTTTCCCAGACACGCAGACGCGTTCGGCGTGGGCGCCGGGCTTGCCAAACATCACTGCCGTGTACCCGTACACGGCATCGCCTACCGCGAAACCAGTAACCCCTTCACCCATCGCGGCAACGACGCCCGCGACATCCGTGCCGTAGACCTTCGGAAACTTCCAACCGCTAACCACCTTGGCATCGCCGTTTCGAACCTTCCAATCGACGGGATTGAGCGAGCTGGCTTTCACGTCGACCAGCACCTGTCCTGAGCGCGGCGAAGGCTCTGGCAGCTCTCCGAGTTGCATGACTTCTGGACCCCCGTACGAGCGGGCGAAAAACGCTTTCATCGGCGTGACTCTCCTGGGCTGATGGTTTACGGCCGTGCGGGAAACACCCGCTGCCGGCTTGGTTCATGCTGCTCGGTGCCTCATCCGCAAGGGCAAATGAACCCGCCGCCAAGCGTCAGCTCGGAGCCCAGCGTTTACCGGTCTCACAGTCGACGTGCCACAGCTGCCAACCCGCTTCCGTCAGCTCGGCCATGCCGAACACGATTGGCAGAAGGAAGCGGCGCGGACCCATGGATCCAGGATTGAAAACGGCTAGGCCTCGGTCACGACCCATGAAAGGCACGTGGGAATGGCCGCACACCAGCAATTGAGCCTGATTTTGCTGGGCAGCACGCGCAGCGTCCGCCCGGATGCGCGTTCCATTCAGCCCGATGTGCACGACAACGATCTTGAACACCACTACCGGCTCGCCTGCACTCGTCTCACCGCGTGTCAGGGCGAGCTCGAGCACGTCTGGCAAGTGTGGTGCTCGAGGATCGATGTTGCCGCGCACCGCGTGCACCGGCGCGATTTTGCGCAGCTCGGTCAGGACCTCCAGGTCGCCGATATCGCCGGCGTGAAGAATGAGGTCGGGATTTTGAGCGGCGAGCGCTCGCAACCCTGCCCGGTGCGGGCGGCTGTGGGTGTCCGCGACCACTCCAAGGCGCACCCCGCCCTCGGCAGGCAATGGGAAAGCGACGCTCACGCGCCGTAAACGAGCGTCGGCTTCCACACCGCGCGCGGCTTGGGTCATGCCGCCATCATCAGCCGCTGAACAGCGGGGCGCAACACTCGAGCGACCCCCTCGTCAGCCGCCCGAGCCAATTCGGCCCGGGCCACGCCTGCGCGCAACGCCAGTTCGTCGACGTCCACCCGCGGCCAGGGCTGCGACAGCGCGGCCTGAACGCCCGCGCGCACCTCAGAGCCTCCAGCCTGCAGGGCCCAGGCAACGATGCGGAACGACAGGACGGCGTGATTCGCCTCTTCCGCGGCAATCGCGGTGAGCACGCGCTTGATTTCCGGATCCGTGGCGCGTTCTGCAGCCACGGCAGCCAGATGCGCCCCCAACGTTTCGGCCAAGCAACCTTCGACCGCGGTCCCGGCCGCCAATTCGTCGAGGCGTATGCTGGCGTCGATCGGAGCGTTGAAGGGGAACTCGCCAGCCACGACTTCCGTGGCGCCCAATCGCCGTGCCATATCCCAGCACGCTTCAGCGTGTCGGACTTCGTCAATCGCGGCCTCATGGGTGGCGCGCAGCAGATCCGTCGGCGCGCCGCATGCCATCAATTGTAACGCGAGACGTGCGAAAGCAGCGACCGAGGCGTGTTCACCCGATCCGGCAAGTGCCCAGGCTTGGGCTTGGTCACTTTGTTGGCTAGCGGCGCTTGTCGCTGCATCAGCGTCCGTATGTCGCACGGGAGCCATCAGCGCCCGACCTGCCTCGAAGTAGGGGCGTCCGATGACACAGTTGGGCATGTTGTCGATGCCGGTTATGGGGTAACAACACGCGGGCTCCGTATCCCCCGTTTGATACGACACGGTCGTGCGCGTCCCTTCACCTTCGATGCTGAGCACGTCGACGTCGCACGTCCACGGAACGAACAGCTCGTCCGGACTCACTGCGTTGGCTGCGGGACATTGCTCGGTATCTTCGCTGACCACCATGCACCCTTCACCCTGGTAGTTCGGGATCACGCCACTCGAGCAGCCACTCAGTGCTGCAAAGATGGCCATGAGCAACGGACTGGGAGGTGTCGAATGAGTCATGAGCGCCATCGTATCACCTCCGTGTGAACCCGAATAGACGATTCCTATGACACCCGGCGGCGTGAAGTGTGCCGTCGCCTGCACGGGCACTCCCGGTGCAGGCTTGCCCCAGGCGCTACGGCGCCCTATGTTCAGTGGTCTTCCTCCGCGACGCAAAAAGAGCCCTACTGTGAACGCCCTTCGTAAGCATGTTGCCTGGTGGCTGGGGGGGCTGGTCCTACTTGGCGGGATGTTCTGGTTTCTGAGGGCGACCACGAATGGCTCCGAGCCGGCGGTTCCTCCTAAGTCCCGGGACCTGAACGACGTTTCATTCCCCTCGCGCGCGTCACCGTCGCCGCTGCCCCCCGTTGCGCCCCGAGTGCCTCGGCGCTCGCCCTCGGTTTCCACAGAGACTTCGACGCAAACGGTGTGTCAGCCGTACGTCAGCCAAGAGTGTTACGCAGGCAACGTACATTGGTTTGACGACTGCGGCCACGTGCAGGACGTGGTCCGGGAGTGCGGCTCGGGACTGTGCCAGCAAGGGAAGTGCGTGGAAACGACGTGGGTCGAGCGTTGTAGCGAGCCGCCTGAAGGCCGGTGTGACGAAAACCGCTTGGTATACTGCGACCTCGGCGCCACGCGCAGCGTCGACTGCGCACGTTTGGGAAAGGTGTGCGCGCCGAGTGCATACGAGGGCGCAGCGTGCGTGGAACCCACGGAAGTGCCACGCTGCGAGCCCGGGCCGCCGCGCTGTGATGGCCACGTGTTACATCGTTGTGCTGCTGGCATGCCACTAAAGACGGACTGCAGTCGCGGTGGGGGAAGGTGCAGTGAACCCGAACCCGGGGAAGCCTTTTGCGTAAAGCCCCGCTCACTGCAGACTGCTCGCACGGAGTGCGGGGCGTGCGGGTGCGATGAAGAGCCGGTCGAGGCGGAGGAAACGTGCAACGGCATCGACGACGACGAAAACGGCTACGTCGACGATGGCATCGACTGTGGCGCGGTGAAACTCGACGTGTGGATCGGTAGCGGAGCGTATGGCGAGCGCGTGCTCGACCCCGAGCACCTGGAGGCCGAGCTCGTGCGCACTAACCAGGTGTTCGCCGATTCCGCCGCGGCGTTGCGCTTTGAACTCGGTGAAGTTCGCGACCTCCCGATGAGCGATACCCAAAGCGTCAACGTCCGACAGCTGGCGGAGCTGAGACCGAGCTTGGCCACCAAAGGTCCGGAGTTTCGCCTTGCCGTGGTGTTCGTAGATCAGATCGTCGAAGGCGAGATCCCGCGTTTGGGATTGCAGTTCCCTTCCGTAGCGGACGCTTGTGGCGACATCGTGCGGCAGGGCGGTCGAAAACGGGAAGAAGTGCTGGTCGCCGTCTCCCAGCGACGCTCGTCCACGACGTTGGCCCACGAAATCGGTCATGCGTTGGGCCTGTGTCACACCCATGCGACGGCCGGGCAGGAGGAAATCCCGGCTGCCATGGCGGACGACGAAAGCATGCAGTTGTGTGCGGAGCCCTGCGCATACGGGGGCGACGCCATCTGCGATACACCGCTCGACCACGAAGCGTGCACTTACGACCGTCAAACCTGCGCGGCCCTGTGCCCGAGCGAGCTAGCGATGTCGGGTGCTGGAGTGGCCTACGCCCCGGATACCAGCAACGTGATGAGTTACTACCACAGTTGCCGCCGTCGCTTCACTGCAGACCAAGTAAAGGTGATGGAACACACCCTGGCAGCGCGCCGCGGCTGGTCGCGGTGCACGGACGGCCAATGCTCTTGTGAGTGGGGAAGCCGCAGCTGCCCGTTCGGCATGAGTTGCCGACCCCAGACCGACGGTCAAACTTTCACGTGCGGCATGGACGGGCCTCGGCACCCCGGTGAGGCGTGCCGGCGGCATGACGAATGCAGCGCGCATTCCCTGTGCCTGGGTGACGGGAACCAGTCCTGGTGCATGCGTGGTTGCACGGAGTCGAGCGAAGACTGCGAGTGCGCGGCCCAAGGCCCAGGGGGTCGCTTCATTTGCCGCAACGACGGACCAACGGGGTGAGGGCCGGGAGGCTCAACTTTCGTGGCTGGCGCGCCGGGCGTGGTTGCGCTTTCGCATACGCACTAAGCGCACCAAGTACACCGCGGTGATGGTGCCCATCACCAGCCAACTGATGGGGCCCAAGTACGTCGACACCCGTTCGTAGTTTTGCCCGAGCAAACTTCCCAGGTAGGCCAATATCCCGGTCCAGATTAACGTGCCCGCGGCAGAATAGCTCAGGTACTGCCACAATGGCATATGGCAGAAGCCCGCAGGGACCGAGATCAAGGTTCGAATCCCTGGGATCAACCTGCCGACAGCTACCGTCCAGCGACCGTGTTTGCCGAACCAGTCGACGGCGCGCTCGAGCTCCTTGCGCTCGACGGTCAGCCAGTGACCATGGTGCTCGACCCACCGATACACCCGATCGCGTTCCAGCCAGCGTGCTGCAGCGTACCAGGGCAACGTGCCCACCAGCGTGCCGAACGTTCCCGCTGCGATCGCGCCCCACAGGTTGACGTGACCTTGCTCGGCGTTGTACCCCGCAAGCGGCATGATGAGCTCGGAGGGGATGGGAGGTAGAACGTTTTCCAAAGCCATGAGTAACGCGATCCCCGCGTAGCCCATCGACTCCACGATGCCAGTTACCCAATCGTCCACGCGCTTTGGCTGTGCAAGCCGTGTGCCCTGCGGTTCTCACGGGGCTGTCCGTGTGCCGACCCCAGCGCTCCGACTCGTGTGGCGGACGGTGGCGGGCTGTGTCATCGGTTGCACGGACAGGTGACCGCCGTTGGCCGATGAACGCTTTTTTCTCCTGCCTGATGGGTGACAAAAGGGCCACGGCAGTGGCACTGTCGGCGCCTTCATGAACGCAAGCACAGAGGGATGGGCGGCTCGGGCGGCGATGTCGCCGGTTCGGTTGGGGGTCGCTGGCTTGATCATTGCGCTGTACTTGGTCATCCAGGCGCACCAAGTGGTGACCGAAGCCGACGATTGGCCGTTTTCGAGCTACCCGATGTATTCGTGGAAGCAGGGCCCGGT
>CAZNZA010000195.1:0-7819 GCA_964577325.1 uncultured Polyangiaceae bacterium | reverse complement strand
CTCGAAGTCGCCCAGCGTCTCACGGCACTGCCATCGCACAAGACGTATGGCGGCCTGTCGGTGTTCGCACAAAATGCATTCGCCGTACACAAGAGCTTCCTCGTGCGGCGCGGCGCGTTCTATCCCCAACCGCAGGTCGACTCCGCGGTCATCGTCCTGGATCCCCTCGGCCAACCGCACATCGAAGAGGGTCCGTTGTTGCGTGGCTTGGTGAGTTCGGCCTTCCAGAAGCGGCGCAAAACGTTGCGCAACGCGTGGCAGGGCGTGTTTGGGATGGCGGGGTCAGAGCTAGCGGCATCGGCCGCCGATGCTGGAATCGACCTCGACCGGCGCGGCGAAACGCTCAGTGTTGCCGACTTCGCGCGCATGTGCAAAAGCATCGCGGCCCGACAGGCCAATAGCTAACCGGATTGTCATGCGTTCGTTGTGGATGTTCGCTTTTTTCAACGCCTGGTGCTCGAGCGCTTGCATGACGACGAGCGCCGAAGATTCACCCGTCGAAAGCGCGGAGTTCGGCGTCTTCTTCGGCGGTCAAGTTCAGGAACGAGACGAGATCCCATACGTGCTGGATCGGACAAAACAGACGCTGGGGTTCAAGATCGTGTTGAAGCAAGCCTCGCCGCGCCCGGTGCTGGTACGATGGGAGGTGAGCAAGCCGGGGATGAAGCCTGAACTGGGCGCACCAAGCGACCCGCTTACTCGCAGGACGCAGCTTTTCGAAAGCACTTTGGCCGCCGAACAGGCGACGTTTACCCAACACATTCAAATGGAACCGGGTGACGGCTTGGGGTTGTGGAACCTGCGTGTCGTGCTCGACGAGCGCGTCGCCATCGACCGGCCGTTCATGGTCTACGACCCCGTCAAGCGTCGACAGCGTCTTGCCGCGGCGGCCCGCTTGGACGCAGGCCGCTAGCTAAAGAGAGCCTCAGGCGCGCTCGTCCGAAGCTTGGTCGGGGTTGGTTATCTGCGTCGTTGGATCCACGACAGCGAATTCATAGACGGTGCGAACTGTTGGAGGCGGGGGATCGCCGTACAGCTCCAGTTGTGCTGCCGCCCACAGTTCCTTGGCGACCAGCTCGACGTGTTCAGTCGTCCCTGGCTCCCCTGCGTAGCGGTCCAAGGCTTCGTCCGCGTTCTTCAAATCGAGACGAACGCGCACCGGATCCACGTCTTGCTTCTGACAGAAGGCTTGGGTCAACAGCACGGCGCGGTCACCAAAGATTTCGATGAAACCGGGTCCGACGGCGACCGCCTGATCGACCGCCTTGTCGGCACCCGACATCCGCGCTTCTCGGAACCGAACGATGCCCGTCTTGAGAGCGGCTAACATGGGCCGATGGCCAGGCAGCACGCCGAACTCACCATCCACGCTCGGGGCGGTGAGTTCAACGACCTGTGTCGAAAGCTTCATGCCTTCTGGCGTTACGATTTCGAGTGCGATGGAGTCAGCCATAGGTAACGGTTCAGCGAGCGTTCAAAGGGTGGAAAGGCAGCGATACTAGGAGGCCTTCTTGCTCAGTTCCTCGGCCCGCGCTTTGACGTCGTCGATGTTGCCTTGCAAGTAAAAGGCCTGCTCTGGGAGGTGGTCGAGTTGACCGGAGAGGATCTCTTTGAAGCCGGAAATGGTTTCCTTCAGAGGGACGTACCTGCCCGCTAGACCCGTGAACTGCGTGGCAACGAAGAAGGGCTGAGACAAGAACTTCTGGATCTTGCGCGCGCGGTCCACCACCATGCGGTCTTCCTCGCTCAACTCGTCCATACCCAAGATGGCGATGATGTCTTGGAGGTCCTTGTAGCGCTGTAGCGTCTTCTGTACCTGCCGGGCGACAGCATAGTGCTCTTCCCCGACGACCTGCGGGTCGAGCATGGTGCTCGTGGAGTCGAGGGGATCGACCGCCGGGTAGATGCCGAGCTCGGAGATGGCGCGAGAAAGAACCGTCGTCGCATCCAGGTGAGCAAAGGTGGTGGCCGGAGCTGGATCGGTCAGGTCGTCCGCCGGCACGTAGATGGCCTGCACGCTGGTGATGGATCCCTTGGTCGTGGAAGTGATGCGCTCCTGGAGAGCCCCCATTTCCGTGGCCAACGTGGGCTGATAACCCACGGCACTGGGCATACGTCCCAGAAGAGCGGACACTTCGCTACCAGCTTGGGTGAAACGGAAGATGTTGTCGACGAACAGAAGCACGTCCTGCCCTTCTTCGTCACGGAAGTACTCTGCACAGGTGAGCGCGCTCAGCGCCACCCGCGCCCGGGCTCCGGGCGGCTCGTTCATCTGGCCGTAGACCAAGGCGGTCTTGCTGAGAACGGGCTCCCCCGTCTCCAGCTTCGACTCCTGCATTTCCAGGAACAAGTCGTTGCCTTCGCGAGTGCGCTCGCCCACGCCTGCGAAACAACTCACGCCACCATGAGCTTTCGCGACGTTGTTGATGAGCTCCTGAATGAGTACGGTCTTACCCACGCCCGCTCCGCCGAACAGGCCGATCTTGCCGCCCTTACGGTACGGAGCCAAGAGGTCGATGACTTTGATGCCGGTTTCGAACACCTCGACGTTCGTCGATTGTTCGACGAATGCGGGCGCTGCCCGATGAATGGGCAGCGTACGCTCGAACTGAATCGGCCCCGCTTCGTCTACCGGCTTGCCCACCACGTTCATGATGCGTCCCAGGGTGCCTGCTCCGACCGGCATGCTGATGGGAGACCCCGTGTCTTTGACGGGAGCACCCCGTACCAGACCTTCCGTGGCATCCATGGCGATCGTACGCACCATCGACTCGCCCAGGTGCTGAGCCACCTCGAGCACGAGATTGCCCGGCTCGTCGTTGATGTTCGCGTTGGTCGTCGTCAAGGCATTGAGAATTGCCGGCAACTGGCCCGGTGGAAACTCCACGTCCACGACGGGTCCAATGACTTGAGTGATTTTGCCTACGCTCGCGTTCGCCGTATCAGCCATAACAATAAACTCGCATTCCAGCGGGAAGATGCAGTGAATCCTGGAGAAACAGGGTATTCTGAAAAAGTGCCGGCGCCATAACACGGGCAATCGCGGCTGCCAACCGCTCTGCGCGTCGTTCGAGCCGTAACGCGTGTCGCGTACGCCGGAACCGACCCAAGCTCCAGCACAAAAAGGCTGGCCCTGCCGGACATCGAACGCTCTGCCCGCCGGAGTCACCCCAGGAAGCGGCAAGGCGTCGCATGGCTCCGGGATTTCAGCGACCTCAGAAAACCCGAGGCCGCGCGACGCCGAAGGGGCTATAGGTTGGTGCGTGATCTCGCCCGAGTCGATTCAAAGCGTGCGTGACCAGCTGAAGATCCATGAAGTGATCGGCGAGCGCGTCAAGTTGCAACGGCGCGGCCGGAGTTTGATCGGCCTCTGCCCGTTTCACAAAGAGAAGTCGCCGAGCTTTCACGTCAACGAAGAGCGCGGCTTCTACTACTGCTTCGGGTGCCACGCCTCCGGTGACGCGATCAAATTTTTGCAAGAGGTGGAAGGGCTGAGTTTCACCGAAGCCATTCGCGAACTCGCCGAGCGCAGCGGGATAACCCTCGTCGAGACTCGTTCCGACCAGGACCGCAAGCAGGATGACGACGTACGGCGCAAGCGAGACGAGCTACATGCGGTAAGTCAGGCCGCGGCCAGCTACTTCGAGACCTGCCTCATCGAGCACCCGTTGGCCGCATATGCACACGTCGAACTTCAGCGCCGGGGGCTGACGATAAATAGTTCGGACCCTCAGCAGCTCGAAGCCCTGCGCGCCTTTCGCATCGGGTACGCGCCCGCTGGCTGGGACGGGCTGGCCGTGCACTTGAGGCAGGCAGGGCTAAGTTTAGCCGCCGCTGAAAAGGTAGGTCTGGTTGCGGCTCGACGCAGCGGAGGCGGCTACTACGACCGCTTCCGTCATCGACTCATGTTCGCCGTGCTCGATCTGACCGGCAAGGTGTGCGCGTTCAGTGGACGCATGCTCGATCCGCCGAATCCCTCGGAGCGGCAGAGCCACGGGTTGCCCGAGCCGACTGCAGATGAACGCGTTGCCAAGTACATCAACTCCCCCGAAAGCCCCATTTATCGCAAGCGAGAGACGGTATTCGGCCTCTACCAAGCGCGCGCTGCCGTGCGCGACCGAGCCGATTGCCTGGTGGTCGAAGGCAACTTCGACGTCGTGAGCTTGTTCGCCCGCGGCATCAAGCACGTGGTAGCGCCCCTTGGAACGGCTTTTACGGAAGAGCAAGCCAACCTCATCCGCCGTTATTCGCCCAACGTCACCCTGCTGTTCGATGGTGACGCGGCGGGCATTCGGGCTGCAAAAGCGTCGCGGGAACCGAGTCGAGCGGCGGGTCTATCGGTGCGCGTGGCTTCTTTGCCTGAAGGAGCGGATCCCGACACGCTCGTGCGTGAGCGCGGACCAGAGAGCCTTTTGCAATGCGTCAAAGGCGCAGTGGGCATGCTGGAATACCTGATCGAGACGAGTCTCAACGGCCTGAGCAACGCCGACCCCCAAACCCAGGGCAACAAGGTGAAGGAGGTCCTGGAGCTGATCGGAACCGAAGAAGATCCAACCACGCGGGCGTTGGCTCAGGCTCACGCCGACCGCATCGCAGCCCGGCTTGGAGTTCGCGACGTATCTACGCTGCAAGCTCTGCAGCGTGCCGTTCAGCGCGCCACGTCAACGAGACCTTCGGCACCTTCACCCCGCGCGTTGCCGCCCGAAACTGCCCGTTCCCACCAAAGACGCACCGCCGTTGAAGAAGAAGTGTTCGGTGCCTTGGTAGAATACCCGCAGCTGATGACCGAACCTTCAATCATCCCTCTGCTCAGTCACGCGACGGGTGAACTTGCTTTGGCGCTGGCTACACTGGGACAGGTCGAGCACGACTTGGCGCCCCACGTCGACCTTTTGCAACACCCTTTCAAGCGCGTTGCCCTCGAACGATTAGCGGCGCCACGCTGCAGCACGCTCGAAGTGGCCCACGAAATGGTGACCTCGAATTTCAACAAGTTGGCGCTCGTCGAAAGCAAGCTGAAGAAGGCTGAGCTCATCGAAGCCTTACGGCAAGCGCAGCGAAGTGGCGATGTCGATCGAGAACTCCAGCTGCTCGCCGAGCTCAAGCCGCTGGGCACGATGCGGCGTTAAGTGCTCGCCACATCGGGCCCGGTTGGGATCACGGTCCGTCCCACGGTTGACCTGCTCGCGCCAACTCCCGCTTCGCCTCCTCGCGGAAGACGGAGTCCGAGGGCGAATCGGCAAGATACGCTTTCCAATGAGGCAAGGCCTCGGGCGCGCCCTTCAGCGCAAACGCCGTCAAGTAGTGGGCCTGCCACAACCATACCGGCTTCGAGTCGGCTTCGCTTGCCAGCGTTATTGCCTTGCGCAACAGAACTGCGCCTTTCGTGTTGTGATGGCGCCCGACGAGCAACTTACCGTAACGGAATAGCCATACCGCATTGTCTGGCTCGGCAGCAATCGCCTTCTCCCAGTAGCCAATGGCTTCTGCTTCGCGATTGAGTTGAGTCAGCGCCTGGCCCATGTCCGCGTTGACTTCGGCCTTGTCTGGCGACAGTTCGAGCGCCTTTTTGAAGTCATACATGGCGTCGCGGGCAGCCGCCTGCTTGAGATTCAACGCACCTCGCTGCCAGTACGCCAAAGCAAGGCTTTGATCAAGCTCGACGGCGCGATTGAGTTCGGTACGCGCCAGCGGTACTTGGCCAAGCTCACTCGCAACCCATCCGACGTAGAGGCGATACTCCGCGCGGTTGCCATCGAGTTCGACGGCTGTTCGCAACCAACGTAGCGCCTCAAGATTATCACCCTGGAGGAAGTGCGCTCGGCCCAAACAGTAGTTCACTTCCGCTGACCGCGGTCTCGCTTTCACGAGCTGCTCGAGGATCTCTTCAGCTGCCGCCCCGTTACCCGCCAGCATCCGTCCGCAGCCGACACGTAATTGGATGTCTCCGTCGTCTGGCGCGGCTTTCAATGCCTGCTCGTATTGCACGAGTGCTTGATCCGACTTTCCAGATTGTTCCAACAGCAGACCACGCTCGAGTGCTAAGCCTGGATACTCCGCGTCCATCTTTTCGACGCGCTCGAGGACGGAGTGAGCTTCGGCGAAGCGGTCCATGCGCCGCAGGGTGGAGCCCACTTTGAACACAGCCTCGACATCGTGAGGCGCGAGCTGCCGAGCCTCGGAGTATTCGGCCAGAGCGCGATCGAAGTGCCCCTGAGCTGACGCAACGTCTCCCAGCGCAATGCGTAGGGGTGCCGACGCGGGCAACTGCTTCATGGCGCGTTCCAACACCGCAGTGGCCTCTTTCGGCTGTCCCGCCTTCGTGTGGGATCCGGCCAGTGCGACGTAGATGTCCACTAGCGTGCGTTGATAAGCTGGCAACGTCATTCTAGAAGAAGCGGGTGGCGCCGCCGTGGGCGCTCCCTCTAGGGTTTGCTGCAGGACCTTCCTAGCAGCCTCTGCCTCATCCTCGGCGAGCAGGATAGTCCCGTACAAGGCCGCGACTTCCAGGTCCGCCCCGTGCATTTTGCGCAGTGGTTCAAGCTCCGCCTTGGCCTTGTCCGTCTGCTGCAGCGCGAGGTAGCTACGCACCACCCCCAGTGAGGGCAAAAGGGCTGTCGGTGCGATGCTCTTGGCCGCCTCATAGCGAGCCAGCGCGGTCGTATAGCGACCGGACGCCAACATGGCGCGCCCGGAAGATGCCAGGGCACGCACGTTTTTGGGCTCCAGCTCGAGTGCCAGCTCCAGCGCTTCGAGCGCCTTACCGGTGCGTCCGTCCGTCAGCTCCACCTCGCCCCGCAAGGTGTGGCTCAGCGCCAGTTCTGCCGGACTAGCGAGCGCGGCGTCGTGCAGGACCTCGTTCAGCAGCTTGCTCGACTTTTCATCTACGCGGCCCTGGACGAGGCCCGCCTCCACCAGCAGCAGCTTGGCGCCAGCATGCAGCGAATTGGCCTCCAAGACTTGCTCGGCCGCTGTGACGGCCGCATCCATCTGGCCCGCAGCGAATTGTGCGCGAGCCGCCCCAAACAGCGTCCACGGTGAACGCTTGATGTCGACGGCTCGCGTCCAAGCTTCCAGTGCTCGGGGTGCGTCGCCCAGGCGGAGCCACCGTTCTCCCTGCACGGCAAGCGCGTGAACGTCGTTCGATGTGTCGATTGCCGTATTGCTATCAACGTTGCCTCGCAGCAAAGTGTCGATAGTCGCGACTAAGGTTAACTCTGCCTCGTCCACGCCGCTCGACCTCAGTTCCGCCAGCAGTACTTGCCCGGCTGATTGCGAACTAGCGGGACCACCGAAGCGCAGCACCAATGACAAGTGCGCCTCTGCAGCAGCTATCTGCAATGGCACATAGCGTTTTGCTGCCGCGCGCGCTTGCTCCAACAGCATCACTCCTTCGACGGCACTGGCGTATTGATCCAAGGCGCGCCGCTGGGTGACCATTTCCGCTCGTGACTGCAGCAGCTGCTGATGCTGAGAGCGGTTGATGAGAGACTCCACGGCGTGGTAGCCAAAAGGCCCTAGCCGGGAGTCGAGCGACAAGGCTGCGCCACCGACACCGAGGGGTACTACCACCGCAGCGACGATGACCCAGCGCTTACTTTTGGAGCGAGATGGTGGCGGGGCTGGGTTGCGCACCGCGACCGGCGCGGGGCTGGGCCGTTCCGCTTCGCTAAATGCTTCTTGAACCGGTGGCGCGTCGGGCGGATCCGATTCGGCTTGAGGGATACCCCCAAACTCCATTTCGTCGTCTGGCTCGCGCAGCGGGTCGTCGTCCCCTGGCTCTAGGTGAACCTCGCCGTACTCCTGGTTGGCACCCGAA
>CAZNZA010000194.1:6155-7900 GCA_964577325.1 uncultured Polyangiaceae bacterium | reverse complement strand
GCGCGGCGGCTTACGCAGATGACGAACAGTCATCGGTCTCGGACGTGGAGCTGGATTTGAGCGCCGCGGCGGGATCCCCACAGCAAGCAGCGATCGTGCTCGGTCATCGGGCGCGAGAACGCTTCTTGGCTGGGGATTATCTGCGCGCTCTCGACCTGTTTCGCGCCGCCGAGGATCTGGCTCACTCCCCACAGTTCGTGCTTCACATGGCGCGTTCCTTGGTCCAACTCGGCCGCTGGGTAGACGCCAACGAGATGTACGAGCGCGTGCTGGAAGAGCGCTTGACGGAGGCATCCGCAGCGCCCTTTCACGCGGCAGTTCAAGCCGCTCAGAGCGAGGCACCTCTCCTGAAGGCGCGCATCCCGCGTCTCATCCTTCGGACCTCGGGGGCATCGGGTCGCGTGCGTGCCGAACTCGACAGCAATCCCATCGCCCTGAACCGCGTGCTGCTGGTGGACCCCGGCCCGCACACGTTGCACGTATTCGGTGAACAGGGGGTGGTCAGCGAGCACGTGCATTTCGTTGCGGGCGAGACGCGAGAAGTAAACGTACCCTACGGTGAGCGTGCCGTGCATCATCCGGCGTTGCCAGGCGGAGCTGTGCCTGAAGGAGCTGTGCCTGAAGGAGCATTGCCCGGCCGAGACTCGCCACCGCACGCAGACGCCCTGGACGCGTCGCCGCAGCGTGAGCGGACGGGGTTGAACACCGCGTCATGGGCGCTATTTCTGGCGGGCGGTGCCGCCGTTGTGAGTGGCGTCGTGACCGGGATCTACGCTTACAGCGAAGGCCAGGCCATCCGCGCCCGTTGTCCCGAGCAAGGCTGCCCGGAAAGTTTGGACGCTCGCCGCCGCGAGGCGGAAGCGTGGGCTACCGTGGCCGACGTGAGTTGGCTGGCGGCAGGAGTCTGTGGAATAGCAGGTTTGTCGTTGCTACTGGTGGATGACGGTGATGCGCCGCACGCAACCAAGGTCGGTGTCTCGCCGTCAGGTGTTTGGTTGAGCGCAGATTTTTGACAGCTTCCTCTACGCCTACAACTCCATCAGGCAGTCGAGGATGACGTCCTGAGCGACCAGACGGAAATCGTCAAAAGAGCCGGCCATGGGGGCAGCGCCCGCCTCAAACGTTCCGGCGGCTACGCCCACCAGGATCTGATCGGGCAACACCGGACAGACGGTTTGCCAGGAGTATATCAGGGGCATCTCGTTCCAACTTTCGACGGCGCTTGCTCGGTAGAACATGCGCACCTGATCAAGCTGGCGACATACGCGTAACTCGGCCTGAGTGGCTTGCAGCGCTGGGCTCTCGACGCGTGACGTCTCGCCCGCGATGCTGCACTTGTTGGTCGTCCCTTGCTGGGCGTTAGGCAGCGTGCCGACCGTCAAGGAAACGAACGCAGGCGCCTTCGGGTCCGTGGTGGGATCGACCAAAACCAACCCTGCCGAAGCGTGGGCTTCGACGGGCGCGCTCGTGGGATCAGCGACTTGCTGGACGCGAGCGTGTACCTGAAGCACGAAATCTCCGCTGGTTTCTTGGACCCACGCCGTTCCGGTCCGGTCCCGCCACCAGGTCGAGTACTCCTGCGGCTGGATGGTGAGACGATGGTCGCTGCCCGTCACCGCGTGTGCCTGCATCTTATCAGCATTGTACTGCCTCCAGCACGACCGGGTAGTGGCCCAATCGGAGAAGTCATCGCTTCCGCAGGAAAGAGGAAGACCGGCGTCGGACGCGAGGTCATCGTGCAGGGG
>CAZNZA010000194.1:0-6055 GCA_964577325.1 uncultured Polyangiaceae bacterium | reverse complement strand
GGGTTCGGGTTCGGGAACCGAGTCGGGAGCGTTGTTGAAGTGGGTGTCATCAACCGAGGCGTTGTCGAACGTTTCGGTATCCCCAGCAGCGTTCGTTCCGGAGCTGTCGCTGGTGGTTAGCGGTGGTGCGTTACCAGTGCCCGCGTCGGTCTCGATGTTATCAGCAATGGTGGTGGCGTTGGTGGGTGCCACGGCGTCCTGGTCCAGGGGAGCCGATGGTGGAGGCCGCGACGGCGACGTTTCCTCGGTCTCGCTAAGTGCTTCGTTGGAGGGATCGCTCGCCGCGTCCACCGCATCCACCGTATCTGCTGCGTCCAGCTCGTGCACCCCGGTCAATGTGTTCGTCGGGGTGACGCCCTCGTCAGTGTCACTGGCGAGGGTGTCGGCATCGGTCGCGTCGTTGACAGCGGCGGAGGGTGAGCTTGCGTCCCGCACCATAGCGTCGGGGGCATCGCTTTCGCTCGCCGCTGGGTGAGACGCGTCGGAGGTATTGCTGGTATTGCCCACGGTCAAAACGGGACCGGGCGCAGCGTCGGACTTCGAGTGCAAGTCATCGAGTCCGCTGAGCCTGGCACAACCTGCAAGGACAACGGCTGCGGCAATGTGACTAAGAATGAGCGCGCGGTTGGCTTTCATGCAGGGGCGTTTCCTAACGCAGGCGGTGCAGGTTGACGAGCTTGTTGAGGTAGCTGCGCTCGAGGCCACTCATGCGCGAGGCTTGCGAGACGTTGCCGCCGGTCGTGGCCATCAGCTTCTTGAGATACGACGTCAAGAAGACCTCGAGGAACTCTCGCTTCAGGGTTTCGTACGGCTGCTGTACGTCGAGTTGATCGCCAAGCGCCAGTTCGAAGTTCTGCAGGAGCGGTCTACTCAGAGCGGGCAGGCTGCCCAAGGCCACATACGCTTCGATGGCGTGGTTCAGTTCGCGGACGTTGCCAGGCCAGGTGTGGGCGTGCAACGCTTGTAAGACACTTTCCGGTAGCTCCGCAACGCCGCGGGAGCGCGCCGCCGAGAGCGCCAGAAGCTGGACATCTTCGGGACGCTCGCGCAAAGGGGGAAGGTCGAGTCGGATCACGTTCAGACGGTAGTACAAGTCCTCCCGGAATGTGCCTTCAGCGACCATTTCAGCCAGGTCGCGATGCGTGGCGGCAATCACGCGCGCGTTCACTTTACGCGGACTCGTCTCGCCGAGCGGGGTGACTTCTCGTTCCTGCAGGGCTCGCAGCAGTACGGGCTGCACGTCGAGGGGCAACTCGCCTATCTCGTCCAAGAATAGCGTTCCGCCGTCGGCTTGTTGGAACGCGCCCAGGCGGTGCTCGACGGCACCGGTGAAAGCACCGCGGCGGTGTCCGAACAACTCGCTGCGCACCAAGTTGCTTTGCATGGCTCCACAGTTGAGGGTTACGAGGGGCCCCGCTGAGACACTCGACTTTTCGTGCAGGGCGCGCGCGATGAGCTCTTTGCCGGTGCCGGATTCACCTACCAGCAGCACGCTGACCAAGGTGCCTTCGAGGCGGCGCAGGAGCCCGAAGAGCTTGCGCATTTGGGGCGAACGCGCTTCCAAGGCGCCATAGGTTTCGAGGGCTTCGGCGTCTGCCAGCAGATCCGTGTCGAAGGTGACGCGCACCTCGACTTTACCCAAGCGCAACGACGCGTCGGCGGATAAGACCATGGTCGTGATGCGATGCCCGTTGTAGTACGTGCCGTTTCGGCTACCGAGATCGCGCACCAGCACCCCTTCGGGCACGAGATTCATGGCGAGATGCTCGCGCGAGATGGTGTCGTCATCGACGATCACATCGGCTCGGGCTCCCGCCCCGATCACGCAAGCGCCCGCGCTCAAACGAAACTCGGGGTCATTCGTTCTAGAGAAGGGAACACGGACACGCACCGGAATGGGGGGTTGACCCAGAAGACGTGGCACCGTGCGAGTGGAGTCGCTGCGCGCTGGTGAGGGGGGTTCGACGGAAGGCACGGAGCGAGGATAATACAGTTGCTCAAAAACACGAATGTTCATCGCTGGCAGGCTTCCCCGAGCAGCAAGCCCCACGCTTTTTCGGGCGCTACTGTTGCACCATGGGAGCCATGACCGGCTGTCATGGGTCTTTCATACTATTGACAACAGTAAACAGTTCGCTGGCGCCGGCGAGAAGTGGCGCTCGGATAACATGCGGGCGAGGCTTGGGCTTCAGGGGCGCCTCCAAGCTCGAGCCGGAAGCGACCGGCCGTCGATTCCAGGCTTTCGTGATTTCCCTCGCCCATGTTCAGGGCAGGCTGTACCGTTCTGGCGTGAAAGACGTTCAATCTCCTCCCGGCCCCACGCCTAACGCAGCCACTCAGTCACCACCCAATGTGGAAAAAGGCGCCAAAGCGGGCGAAAGCGTGGCAGCAGGAAGCGTCTCGCCCGGCCGCGTCGCCTCTCCTAAAGCGGCAACGGCGGCGAGCCAAGCGCCCAGACCCGCCGCTAGCGCGAAGGCTGGCTCTTCCCTCGGGCGAGCGTGGCATATCGCCCAGTTGCTCGTTTGTGCGGCGCTCGGAGCCGCAGCCGGCTACGCCGTCGCATCGCTGCGCGCCGACGTTGCGTTGCAGCAGTCCGAGCAAGCGGCGCAGGAGCGGTTGAGCGCGCTGGAAGTTAGAACCCAGGCGCTGGAGGCGAGAGAAGGCGCTTTGCTCGCGCGCCGCGACTTGCACTTGGCTTTGCTGGCGTTGGAAGAGAGGAACTTCGGCACGGCTGAACGCTTGGCGAGGAAAGCGGGAGAGGGCGTTAGCAAGCTTGGTGAAGCCTACGCCGAGCCTGCAAAAAGCTTACAAGGCTTCCGTCCCACGGTTAGCGACAACATTTCGGAACAGCGCCAAGCCCTGTTGGACATCGCCCGGCAGTTGGACCAACGCATCGATGCTCCAGCTAGTCCTTGAAGGCTGCGTGGCGCGGTCTCGGGGGTTAGCAGCGTGCGAACCGAGCCCTGTGATCCGCCGTAGCCCTGCGATCCACAACCGCATTCAGCGTCCCGCAGTTTTGCCTTGGTAGAAAACACTCCACAGCGAGTTGCAGTGGCCGCGGGTAGGTTTCAGCGCTACCCTCTGGCGCCAGCGAGGGCGCTCGAGCAAGTTCTCGAGCGGTTCTCGTCGCTCTCGGCACCCAGCCATTTGGCGGTCGCTCTTTTATGCATGCATCTCGCAGTATCGGTTCTCTCGTAGTCGGTTTGGCGTTGTGTCACTGTGCTTCCAAGCCCGGAGGCGGTGACGGCAATGAGGGTGACGCAGGGGTAACCCCCGACGCTTCCTCTTCCGGCGCTCCCTCGGCTCCTTCTCCGGGTGGAATGACCGGGGTCGGCCCCAACTCTCCCGGTACTATCCCGAGCGAGCCCGGCCAATCCACGTCGAGTGGTGATTCCGGTGAGACATCCTCGGCCACCGATACTCCGTCGACCGCTAGCGACGGCGGCGTACCTTCGTCGCCTGACGACGGGGCGACCGCGCCTGACGCAAGCGGCGACTCGTCAGAACCCCCGGACGTGAACGCGCCCGAACCGGGCAGCTTGCTGCCCGGCGACGTATTGTTCAGCCGCGGCGAGGTGCTCACCTTCTCGTTGACCCTGACTGATGCCGACTGGCAGCAACTCGAGCAAAACGGTATCGAAGAGGTTTACGTGCCGGGTGCCGTGGAAGTGGTGAGTGACACCTTTCCCAAGCGCGCCCTACCGCAAGTCGGGGTGCGCTACAAGGGGTCGTGGACCTTAGACCACTGCTGGTCTCGGGAGGAATCGGGAGAACGCGTGCGGCTATACGGCGAAAGCTGCGACAAGCTCTCATTCAAGGTGAAATTCACCGAGTACGATGACAGCGGGCGCATCGACGGCTTGAAGCGCATCAACCTGCACGCCATGCAGACCGATCGCACGAGCATGCACGAGCTCATCGCTTACTCGACGTACCAGGAGTTCGGGGTCGAGGCGCCGCGGGTGCTGCCGGCAAAGGTGTACGTCAATGGCGTGTTTCGCGGCCTGTACATGGCGGTGGAAGACGTCGATGGACGTTTCACCAAAGCCCATTTTCCAGCCGGCGGGGACGGTAATCTGTACAAGGAAACCTGGCCGCATCCCGATCTCGGCGAATACAACTTCTTGCTGGCTTTGGAAACCAATGAAGAGCTAGCGGACGTTTCGGACATGGTCGCGTTGAGTGAGGCCGTCGGTGCTGCCACCGATGCCAACTTCGAGGAGACGGTGGGCGCCTTGCTCGACATCGAGCACACGCTTCGGTTCTTGGCCGTCGATCGTGCCATCAACAACTGGGACAGCGTAATGTCCTTCTATGCAGGGTTGAGCCCCCACAACTTCTACTGGTATCACGACGCCGGAGACAGCGAACTGTTTCGCCTGGTGCCGTGGGACGTCGACAATACCTTGGATCGGGATCCGTTTACCGATCCTCATGAGCGTTGGGGAGTGGCTCCCCTGCCGGACTGGAACGTAAACCCTAGCCACTGTGAAAAGCGTCCGATCTGGGATCCCGATGCGGCGCCGAGCCTCAAGGCTCCGCGTTGTGATCCGTTGTTGGACCTGCTAGCCCGCACCCAGTGGCCCGAGTACGACGTCTTGGGCCGCCAGTTGCTAGTGGGACCGTTTAGTTTGGCCACGCTACAGGCAAAGGTCGATCGCTGGCGGCCGCTGCTGGCCCCCATCATCGCCGAGGACCCGACTCTCGACGTCGAGCTCTGGCAGGGGTACATCGATGAGATGCGCGACGAGGTGTTCCCCGCCTTGGTCACGGAGTTCGAGGCGTTTTTAGACGAGGGGTTGGTCGACGAAAGCCCCAGCAGTGCTCAGACCGGTGCGGTGAGCGCTAGCGACGGGGGCTCACCCGAAGGTCCGTAAACCCGAGAGAGCCCCTGCCGCGTTAGCCATCAGCGGGTGATGGGTCGGCGCCGGTTTTGGCACTGATTGCTGCAGTCGTCGTCGTTGTTGTTATTGCCGTCGTCGCACTGCTCGGGGGCTTGGATCTGGCCGTCGCCGCAGCGTGCGCCGAGCGTACAACCGGCGTGGCACTCGCCGTAGCCGCCGTCGTTGATCCCGTCATCGCATTGTTCCCCGGCATTGGTCTGCACGGTGCCATCACCGCAGCGTGGGCCGTAGGTACACATGGGTCCGCATTCGCCGTAACCGCCGTCGTTGACACCGTCGTCGCACTCTTCCCCGAGATTCGCTTGGACCTTGCCGTCTCCACAGCGCGCGCCCAAGCGGCAGGTGTCGGAGCAATTGGCTTGGCCGTCACACTGCTCGCCCCACTCTTCCTGGGTGACGCCGTCGCCGCAGCGCGGTCCGCGCTTGCACTCGGGCGTGCATGAGCCGTAGGCGTTGTCGTTGATGCCGTCGTCACACGTCTCGCCCGCGTCGCGGTTCACCATGCCGTCGCCACAGCGTGGGCCGTAACTACAGGTGGGCGAACAACCCTCGTACGAGCCGTCGTTGATGCCGTCGTCGCACAGCTCGAGGCTCTGCAAAACGCCGTCGCCGCAGCGTGGGCCCCACTGGCACTCGGGAGCGCAGAAGCCGTACTCGCCGGTGTTGGCACCGTCGTCGCATTCCTCGCCGAGGTTGGTCTGCACCAGGGCGTCGCCGCACGTGCCGATCAAGACGCAGGTGTCGGTGCAATCGCTGCCGCCGTCGCACTGTTCGCCCCACTCGGCTTGAATGATGCCGTCGCCACAGCGCTCACCCCATACGCAACCGGGGGCGCACTCGCGGTAACCGCCGTCGTTGACGCGGTCGTCACACTGCTCCGGGCCATTGACGACGCCGTCGCCGCAGTACTCGGCAACCTGGCAGAAAGCGTTGCACTGCAAGTAGCCGCCGTCGTTGCCCGTCGGGCCCTCGTCGCAACTTTCGTAGGGCGCCGTCACCACACCATCGCCGCAGCGCGGTCCCAGGGTGCAGTTGGCCTCACAGCGTCCGTAGCCGCCCGCGTTGATGCCGGTGTCGCACTGTTCGCCCGGATCGATGACGCGGTTGCCGCACTTGAGGCGACAGTCGTTCGTGCAGTTGGCACTGCCGTC
>CAZNZA010000193.1:0-7941 GCA_964577325.1 uncultured Polyangiaceae bacterium | reverse complement strand
AAGATAACGCGTCGCACACACGGTGAGCATGCTGTTATGTTGCTACAATGGTCGGTGTTTGGGAGTTTGGTCGGACTTTTGTTGGCGCAGCTGGGAATTCTCCGTGGTGAAACTCGCTGCGACGGTTGTGATGAAGTTCCAGCGATGTTATGAGGCGACGAGTTCAGGTTGTGGAGGACCAGATGCGATTGAGGGATGAACGCGAAGAGAACGTAGCGGGAGCTTGCGAGGTGAATGCCAGCCGCAGAAGCGGCGCACGGGGGATGTGTAAGGAACTGCGTAAGACGGTGGGCAGGGCAGTCGTGGCATTGACGACCATCAGCTACGGCATCGCTTGCTCCCCGGACGACGGCACCCCTGAAACCAACGACGAATCGGATGCGGAGTGCTCAGTGGCACCTTGCGGCGGGGACGTGGTGGGCAGTTGGCAGTTCACGAGCCTCTGCGGGCTGGGCGCCCTCGAGCAGTTGCCGGTCGAAGGCTGTTCCGGCACCTCGGACGCCACGGGTCTGCAGCCGACCGGCACCGTCACCTTCGCTGCCGACGGCAACTACTCCGTAATGTTATCGCTCGGCGGGCCCATACGCTTCAGCTTTCCCGTCAGTTGCCTCACCAGCGGTAGCGCTACGACGTGCGAGGAGTTGAACCAGGCTCTTGCACCCCTGACTCAAGGTGACGCCAGTCTCTACGAATCCTTTACTTGCTCGGGTACCGACACGTGCGAATGCGTTGCTCATTTGAGAGGCGTCACCCTGGAGGATAGCGGCACCTACGTCGTTTCTGGGTCCAGCATGACGATGACGGGCATGAGCGGCGAAGTGAGCCACTCCACCTACTGCGCTTCCGGCCCGACGCTTGCCATGCAGGATGCGTCCGAGGACAGTTCAGGCATGAGTTTCGTCTCACGCCGTCAGTGACGGCCTCTCGTCCTTTCCATGCCGCTGAAGCGGGGGCGTAAGCCGGCGCAGCCGGGTAGCTCCCGCCCGGAGCGTAGTCCGCAGGGCAAGCGTAGGCACGACCTTGTGGCGCGGCCGGGTGTATGGGGGCCTTCGGAGGTCAGCGGCGTTCGGGTGCCGACGCGGCTTCGACAACCCTATTGCTCGCGGGTTCTGCCGTCGTACGCCATCGGATGCGGCGACAAATGCTGGCTACGCTTGCTCCCTTGGCGTCGATCACGTAGACGCCCGCGCATGATCGCTTTATCAGGCCTGAGCAAATCGTTCGGAGCGCAGACTCTTTTCTCCGACGTGTCGCTGCAGCTCAACCGCGGCGAACGGGTGGGGTTGGTGGGGGCCAACGGCTCGGGCAAAACAACGCTCTTGAAGATCATGATTGGCGACGAGCCGCCGAGCGGCGGAGAAGTGACGTACGCCCGCGAGGCAAAAGTGGGCGTGCTGCGTCAAGACCAGTTCATGAACGATGAGGAGCCGATTCTCAGCGTAGCGATGGCGGGAGACGCCCAGGCTGCCTCAGCCTTGCGCGAGCTCGACACGCTGGCACACCAGGACAACCCTGACGTCGAGCGCTTGGGGGAGTTGAACGACCTCCTGATGGCGCACGACGGGTATACGCTCGAGGCGAGGGCAAGCGAGATCCTGGAGGGCCTGGGTATCGAAACCGCCGTACATCGAAACCCGTTAGGGGTGCTGTCGGGCGGCTTCAAACTTCGCGTTCTGCTCGCCCAAGTACTCGTTGGCGACCCTGACATCCTGCTGCTCGACGAACCCACCAACCATTTGGACATTCTCAGCATCCGTTGGCTGGAAGACTTTCTGCAGGCCTACAAGGGTTGTGCCGTGGTGATCTCTCACGATCGCCGCTTCCTCGATCGCGTCGCCAACAAGATCTTGGACGTCGACTACGGCACCGTCACCGCCTATCCCGGCAACTACAGCCGATTCTTGGTGCAGAAGGAAGTGACGCGCGAGCGCAAGGAGGCCGAGATAGCGAAGGTGCAACGCACCATTGCAGAGAAAAAAGCCTTCATCGAACGCTTCAAAGCCAAGGCAAGTAAAGCGCGTCAAGCGCAGAGTCGGGTCAAGCAAGTCGAAAAAATCGAAGTCGAAGAGCTGCAACCGTCATCGCGGCGCTCCCCCAACTTTTCGTTTCAGCAGAAGCGCCCGAGCGGTCGCGATGTCGTTCACTTGCGGGACATCCACCACTCCTACGGCGACAAGCCAGTACTGCAGGGAGTGACGGCAAGTATTCGGCGGGGGGAGCGGGTAGGCATCATTGGTGCGAACGGGATCGGAAAGAGTACCCTGCTCAAGATCCTCGCTCAGCGCCTGGTGCCCACCTCAGGTACGGTTGAATGGGGTCACGAAACTCAGGTCGGATACTTCGCTCAAGACCACGCCGACATCCTGCAGCACCCGAGCGCGACGCCACTCAGCCTGGTGTGGGAGCGTTGTCCTACCGAGACGACCAACTTCGTGCGTGGTCACCTGGGGCGGATGCTTTTCTCGCGGGAGGAAGTCGACAAGCCGGTGGCTGCACTGTCCGGCGGGGAGGTAGCCCGCGTCATCTTTGCACGCCTCGCCGTGGAGAAGCCGAATGTGCTGATCTTGGACGAGCCGACGAACCACTTGGACATGGAGACCATCGAAGGCTTGACTCAGGGGCTGCAGAGCTACGAGGGCACGCTGCTTTTCGTGAGTCACGACCGTCACTTCGTATCCCAGCTCGCCACGCGCATCATCGAGTTGCGCCGCGACGGCGTCGTCAACTACGCGGGGACGTACGACGAATATCTCGCTCACCAAGGCACCGATCACTTGGATGTTGTCAAAGCGGCCGAACAGGCCAAGCAGCAGAAGAACGAGCGTAAGCGGAACAAGAGCGCGTCCCCGTAGGCGCGCGTGCTACACCAACGTCGGGCTCTCATACCTCGGAGATGTAACGCCGGAGGAGCGCGGGGATTGGGCGCTGACCTGTAGCGGCCTCATGGGGCACGGCATTCGGCGTACTGCCCGGAGGAGACGCTCTGACGCCTGAGCTGCTCGCCCCGCGAGAGCGGGTGCCCACTTTCGGCAACCAACGCGTACAGTCAACCACTCCTTCCATGCGCAACACGCGTGTAACGGTGCGGTCACTGGCTGACGAGGCTATAGTCCGAGCTAACTGTGGCGGGGGAAGCAATTTCGGGAGGGCTAACAGCGGAGCAACTCGAGGTACGAGCCGCTTGCTTACGCGTGGCGCAAGTGAGCTCGGCGAGCATGGCGGCTGTCGCGCTCCTGGCTCTGCTCGGATGGGCCTCGAGTTTCCCAGGTTTGGCGACTCTGTGGCCCGAGGCGATCCCCATGGCGCCGAGTACGGCCCTGGCTTTCGTCACCACTGCGTTCGCCTTGCGCATGGTCCAGCGCGCGGGCCTGGTAGCGTACCAGAACCTATGGGTGCTGCTGATG
Source organism: uncultured Polyangiaceae bacterium (assembly GCA_964577325.1). Taxonomy (GTDB): domain Bacteria; phylum Myxococcota_A; class Polyangia; order Polyangiales; family Polyangiaceae; genus SZUA-265. The sequence continues at coordinate 4,537 of CAZNZA010000193.1, read as the reverse complement.
AGCGCTACGGTGCTCGTGGTTGCGGCGCTCGCGTGGTTGCCGTCGGCACCGTTGGAGTCGCTGATCCGGGGACAACTCGGGGAACAGCGTACGTTCCGCGGTTTCCCCCTCGCCGTCATGTCCACGGCGACCGCGACGTTGTTTACCTTGGCCCATCTGTCGCTGCTCGGCATTACCCTTCGAACTGCCCTAACGCGTCAAGCTGCGGCGCTCGGAGGAGTAGCAACGGCAACGGCAGGCGCTACGGTGCTGCTCGGCTACGCGTTCCGCGAGCCGTTATTCTCTGCCGCGGATGGCGTGATCCCCATCGCCCCATCCACGGGGCTCGCTTTCGCCTGCTGCGGGTTAGCCATCGCCTGCTCGGCGGGCGCGGACGTTTGGCCCCTGCGTCTTTACTTCGGGCAGGAGCTTCGCCAACGCCTCACGCGTGCTTTTCTGCCGGCCACCGCCGGGTTGGTCGTCCTCGTGTCGTGGGCCATGGCGTGGGTCGTGCCGCTGTTTGGAGGCAATGCAGCCATCGCCGCGGCGGTGTTGGTGGGAGCTTCGCTCTTGCTCATCGGGCTCGTCGTTAGCCGCGTGGCTCTCTCGATCAGTGCTGTGCTGCAAGAAACCGAGCGCGAGCGACTCGAGGCACGGGATGGTGAACATCGAGCCAAGGCGCGAGCAGACTCGGTCTTGGCGTGCGTTGGTCAGGGGCTGTGTGGCGTCGATTTAGAAGGTTTGATAACCTTCATGAACCCCGCGGCCACCGAACTCTTCGGCATCGCTGAAAGCGATGCTACCTCCGGAGCGCATCATAGCCGCTACTTTCACGGGCAGCAGTCCAGCTTAGAGCGCGATCCGGATTGCCCGATATGCGCCTCGATCGCGGCGCAACAGCGCGTGGCCGATCTAGATGCCACTTTGCGACGCGCGGATGGCGCCTTGTTTCCCGCCCGCCTCGTCAGCAGCCCGATCCGAGAACGAGGGGAGCTAGTGGGTATGGTCGCGTCCTTTGCTGACTTGACCAGCCAACGGCAGCTCGAACATCAGCTTCGACAAGCGCAAAAAATGGAAGCCGTAGGCAGCCTGGCCGGCGGCATTGCTCACGACTTCAACAACCTACTCGCCGTCATCCTGTCGTACAGCTATCTCACCTTGGAACGGGAGACGCTGAGTGATCAGGCCAAAGAAGACCTGAGTGAAGTGGTCGGCGCGGCCGAGAGAGCCGCTCAGCTGACGGGGCAACTGTTGGCATTCAGCCGGCAGCAGGTGCTGCAGCCCAAGGTGCTCCAGCTGAACAGTGTCGTGTCTGGAATCGAGAGAATGATCCGTCGGATCGTCGGCGAGGACGTCGATGTCGAGTTGTGTTGCGCCCCGGATCTTGGGCACACCCGCGCCGACCCGAGTCAGCTCGAGCAGATCCTCATGAACCTGGTCGTCAACGCCCGCGACGCCCTGCCTCACGGCGGACGCATCACCATAGAAACGGCCAACGTCGAATGGGACGAAGCCCACGCGTCCGGACACGTCGAAGTAGCTCCGGGTCGCTACGTCATGCTCGCTGTCACCGATAACGGGGTGGGTATGGATGCCGCGACCCAGGCCCGCATCTTCGAACCATTCTTCACCACCAAAGAAGTAGGCCGCGGCACCGGCCTCGGGCTGTCGACCGTCTTTGGAATCGTCAAACAGAGCGGCGGACAGGTGTGGGTTTACAGCGAACGCGGCCGCGGTACGACGATGAAAGTCTACCTGCCTCGCACCGACGAGACGCTGGCTGCGGATCCCGCTTTCACGAGCGCGGTCAGCGGTGGTCACGAGCGGATCCTGCTGATCGAGGATGAACCCGCGTTGTGTCAGGCGATGATCCGCGTGCTTCAGCACGCGGGATATGATGTCCACGTATTTCGCGACGGTGCGGCTGCGCTCGAGTTCGCGCGCAGCGAACGCTTCGATCTCGTCGTCACCGACGTGGTCATGCCCGCGATGGGCGGGCCGGAGCTCGTACAACGGCTGCGGGAGCATCGCCCAGAGATGCGCGTCTTGTATACGTCAGGCTATACCGACCGAGGGGTCGTGCGGGAAGCCATGCTAGAGCCCGACGTCGCGTTCTTGCAGAAGCCGTTTACCCCTGGAGCGCTCAAGCGAAAGGTGCGCGACACCCTGACCGACGAGCGGCAACGAGCGTGAGCGCGGTGGCACGGCCGGCACGCAAAGCATTTGCCCACGGCTGGGCAGACTCGGCCGTGGTATGCCGGAGCTCGGTTTGGGTGCAAAGGAAGGCGGCATGAGAAGGCTGGTCATCGGTTGTGACGGGACGTGGAATAGCGCGGATCAGCAGCACGATGGCGCCCCTTGCCCGAGCAACGTCGTGCGCTTGATACATCGGGTGGCGAAGCGCGACGACCAAGTCACCCAGATCATTCACTATGACCAAGGCGTGGGTACCGGGAACTGGCTCGATCGTTGGTCCGGGGGCGCCTTTGGCCGAGGCCTCGAGGAGAACGTCCACGACGCCTACCGGTTCCTGATTGCGAATTATCAGCCCGGCGACGAAATTTACCTGTTCGGATTCAGTCGCGGAGCATTCACGGCGCGCAGCGTCGCCGGGATGATCCGCAAGTGCGGTATCCTCAAACGTGCATCCGCGAACCATTATGCTGCCGCGTTGGCCTTGTACCGCGATTCAGCCGCGCCGGACGCCCCCGGCCCCTGTTCCTTCCGTCGCTCGCATTGTGTGTTTGAGGGGGCTCCCATAGCGATCAAGTTCGTGGGCGTTTGGGACACGGTGGGAGCGCTCGGCATCCCCCTGCGCGGGCTGCGTTCGCTGACGCGCCGCAAGTATCAATTCCACGACACGGAGCTATCGGGGCAGGTGGAGTATGCTTGCCACGCCCTAGCCATCGACGAGCAACGGGCTCCCTTCGAGCCCACGCTGTGGATGGACAAGAAGAAGCCGGACCAACTCGTGAAGCAAGTGTGGTTTAGCGGCGTGCACACCGACGTGGGGGGAGGGTGTTCGGAAGCGGGCCTGTCTGACATCGCTTTGCAATGGATGATGGACAACGCGCGGGAGGCCGGTTTGCGCTTCGAGCCCGAGGAGCACGCCCCTTTCCCGCTGAGACCAGAGGCTACGGCTCCCATGCAAGACTCCAAGCGCGGCTTGTACAAGCTGCTGCCCGGCGCGCGGCGGGTGATCGGGTGGCAGGCGCGCCCAACAGCTGAAAGCGGCGGAGAATCACGGATGTTGGATCGCACCCAGGCTTTGCATCCCTCCGTCCTCGAGCGCTGGGACGCCGACGCGACGTACCGCCCGAGCAACCTGCGGGAATACCTGAAACAGGTGAACGATCCTCGCGCAGACGCTGAGTGAACGGTGAGCGAAGCGTTCGACGGAATGGAAAGGGGCCGTCGCGCTAGGGTTTGCGCTCGTCGTTTGAAGGGGGTTCGGCGGCGTGCGTCGTTGGTCGAAGCTCGATCGCGCGCTCTGGGCAAGCGGCCACACACAGGCCGCAGGCGCGACAGGCGTCAGCACTTGGGGTGTAGGCGGTCCGTTTGCCATGCATGCGGTTTTTGAGGCGCTGCAGGAACGTCAGTGAGCGGTAATCCTGCTCGGCAATCGTCTGCACCTCGAAGACGCCGTACGGGCACACGGCAACACAATCCGCCTTCGCTTCGCAGCGGCCATGGTCCACGACCGGTTGCCAGCGCCCGGCTTCGGCGCGGCAGTCTTCGCCCGTGCGGCGTGGATGCTTGGCAAAACGCCGCGCCTTGGAAGCGTCGAAGTTTGGATGATTGGGTTGGGGTAAATCCATGAGCGGTGAATACAGGTTGGGTGGGGTACAGATTACTGCCCACTTCAAAACTGGGGAAACAAGCTAAAGGCGATGATTACTCCTGCGCCATCTGAGAAACGGTTTCCCTCGCCGGCACCGGCATTCTCGACGAAGAAGCGCGCGGTCAAATCCAAGTGCGCCGTTTCGCGCGTCTGGATCGTCAAGCCAAGGAGCACGTGGCCATCGATCGCTGTCTCGCTGTCCTGCGAAAGCCCCACGTCCGGTCCCGCCTGTACCCCTGCGAACAGCCATGACGTCGGTTGGAATACAACACCGAGCGGCAGCGTCACCCGAGTAGGCGTCGGCTCCTCCAGTCCAAGCAGAACCTGCGGTGCGGCGTCCACGCGCACCCGAGGGTGCACGCGCCAAATGAACGGAAAGCCGAGGCCCAGTTCGGTGCCGACATCACTCGTGGCTGGGATCAAAGCCTGGAGGCGAACCGCAGCTTGCCATCCAGAGCGATCGAGCCACTTCAGCGCCACGTGGGGGATCGGATCCAGGCTCGTCCAAGCTTCCGCCCCCGCGTCATACCGCACCGGAACCTCGAACCCGACTTCCCATGCTTCGCTGATGCCTATCGCCAATGAAGGCATCCAGCCCAAGGCTTCCGTGGCGTCGATGAACGTACTGTATTGGGTAAACGAGAATTGTATGGTTCGTGCCGGCGACGTGACAGGGCGCGCGACGAAATCGCCTGGCATTCCCGGCGGGGCCAACGC
>CAZNZA010000192.1:0-8011 GCA_964577325.1 uncultured Polyangiaceae bacterium | reverse complement strand
GTCGTTGCGGTCTATCGCGAGATGCCTGGCGTCGCAACCGTTGTCGGGCGCGCGAGCCCCTGAGTCACTCGGTCAGTCGGCGAGCAACGGGGCCATCCAGGGCACGTCCGCGGCTCCGGAAGCATTGAGCTGGCTGCTCCACTCTTCGTCCGTCAAGCGCGCGAAGTTGGAGGTGACCTGCTCGTGGTAGGCAAACGTCACGCCCGCGTAGGCGCGCGGTCCTTGACAGGTATCGACGGTCGTCACCATCAGGCGGGGAAATCCCGTTCCCACGTGCAGCACGCGTCCTACCGTGGCTCCGCCTTCGTCTGCTGGCTGTGTGTGCACATCGGCAATCGTCGGATCGAACTCGATCGCGTTGTCGCGCACCAGGTAAAGGTCGCTCAACCAGCCGTCGGGGGCGAGGATGGTGGTGCACACGGCGTCCTCTTCTTCCAGCCGCACGGCGTCGTTGATGAAAGCCATTTCTGCCTCCGTGAAGGGCACGCCGTCTCGCTGACTGCGCGCCATGCTTTCGAGCATGCTCATGCTGCTCTGAAGCGTTTGAAAATAAGCCGCAATGCGCTCGTTCGCGTCGCCTAAGTCGCTAGCCAGACTTTGGGTGAGCGCCGCGCCCATTTCGGCATAGCGCACCAGCGTTGCGAAAAATTCTGGATACGGATCCACGTAGGCGTCGGGATACTCGCACCCCGGTACGCCCGTGTACGACTGCTTGGCATAGAGCAACGTGTCGTGACGCAGCTCCGCCCACGATGCGAGCTGGGTGTTCAGGATACGGCGATTCCAAGCTTCCGTGCCGGTGATCTCAGGCATGCCTACGGCAGCCGGATCGCCAACGTTGGCATCCGGGCTGAGCGTGCGCAGCGAACCCAACCACAGGTTGTACAGGTTGCTGTTCCAAAATTCGGCGTCGTGTTCGTCGCTCAGCAAACGGGCGCTCTCGAGGTTACCAGGGTAGCTGACGGGGTACCGTTCGATGTCGGTTTGAAGCAGGGATAGCGCCCCGTCGTTGCCCAATGCCGCATACGCCACATCCAAAGGATTGGGCATCATGCGTTTGTCCTTCGTGCGATCGTACACGACCTGGCTGAACACGTGCGAATCGATGACGTAGCGCTGGCCGAACAGCGCGAAACTGCGATTCAGCGGCAGCGTCTGCACGCTGCCGTCATTGACCATGATGTGGCTGGCTATGCGTTGAATGCCGTAGCCGCCCTGTTCGATGGCCGTGCGTACCTCGTCGTCCGTGGCAGCCAGCGCGGCATCCAAGCCGCCGAGCGATTGCACCAGCGGATCCACTTCCGAAGCGACCATGTAGTCGCTGGGTCCGACGAACACCTGAAGCGCCTCGTCCATGCGCGTCCACGTGTCGCGGTCCGCGTCTGTCATCAGTGCGCGCAAGAGTGCCGTCGCATTGAACTGTGGTCGGCGCAAAACCTGCGAGCCGCCGCTCTCGGTTTCAATCAACCGAAAGTCGATGCGACCCAGCCAGATCATGGCGCGGAAGTAGCGTTCGAGCTCAGCACTGTCCGTATAGTGACCACGCGCTTTGAACTGAGAGGCATCGATCGTGCGCTTCTCACCGAACAGAGTGGCGATCTGTTGCCCCTCTGCAGCGTTGGCGGTGGCCACCAAGTCCGCAACGGCGGCGGCGTCCGCTCCAGCCACCGGTGCCACGGCGTTGCCGCTGAGCAGCGAGCGGGCCACGCTCAGATACAAGTCGAGCTCGAGCGCTTCGGGGCGCTGTGAGTACGTCGGCAGGCTCTGGTGAATGCTGCTCAAGAGCGTGTTGAGCATGCCGATGAGCGCTTGCTCTTCCGTCAGTTTCAAGAGCTCGTCGTAGGAGCTGTGGAGGGCCTCGAGGATGCCGTCGGCCGAGATGTACACGGGAAGGTCCTCCGAATAGATGGCTGCGTAGCCGCGTACGAAGGTGGGAAATGCTTGACGAGTCGAGATGACAAAGCCGTTTTCGCCCAGTTTTCCCAGTTCGGCGTCATTCAGCGCCAAGGCCGAGTCCTGGATCAAGTCCATGAACTCGGCCTCTTTGGGTTCGTAGCTCAGCTCCGAATGAGGCAGCGCTCGCTTGGCGAGTAGCGCCTCGCCTGACAGTGCCGACGCCTGCTCGAGCTTGAGCTGCAGTTGGCCGAGTTCCTCCTGTTGCGCCGCGTTCAAGCTACCGGTAGGGGTCGCGTTCGGAGTTGGACCTGGCGTCTGGTCGGGTCCAGTGGGTTGAGGCTGCGTATCGACGGGAGTATTGGTGCCATCGCCGTCAGGGGACGTGGTGTCCGGGGGAGCCTCGTTGGGCGCGGAACAGGCAAGGGCAAGAAGGCTCAGATACAGCGGCGCGCTCTTCATGCTCGGAAGGTGAGCAAGATGCAGACCAAGCTGGAGATGCGGGTGACTTCCCGCTGGGTGGCACATGCCGAGCGCTCCGATCTGGAATTGTCCAAGACGGCCTATGACAGGAGTTGCGATGCTGGCACAGCTTGGCCCAACCTTGGCGATCGGCTAGCCTGCGTCCCGCATGAACCCTGCTGAGCACTTGGTCTTAACCCGCCCCGACGATTGGCACGTGCACTTGCGCGATGGAGCCGCCCTGCAATCGGTGATCGCCCATACTGCGGCCGTCTTTCGGCGCGCCATCGTCATGCCTAACCTCAGGCCTGCCATCGAAACCGTCGAGCAAGCGGAGGCGTACCGGGCGCGTATCTTGGGTGCGCTCAGAGGCGCGGGCGCCACGAACACAGCCTTCGAACCCTTGATGACCCTTTATCTCACCCCGCGCACCACCCGGGAAGAGGTGCTGCGCGCTGCTGCCCACCCCCACGTGCACGCTATCAAGCTGTACCCAGCGGGAGCCACCACCAACTCGGACGCAGGTATCAGCACCCTCGACCAGAGTATGGACGTTTTCGAGGCGATGCAGGAGGTGGACCTGCCCCTGCTCGTGCACGGAGAGACGACGGACGGCACCGTCGACGTGTTCGACCGCGAGGCGGTGTTCCTCGAGCAAACCTTGGCGCCGTTGGTCTTGCGCTTTCCAAAGTTGCGCGTGGTTTTCGAGCACATCACCACCCAAGAAGCGGTTGCGTTCGTTCAAGGCGCTCGTGAAGGCGTTGCGGCTACCGTGACCGTCCATCACTTGCTGTACAACCGAAATCAGATCTTCCGCGGTGGCATCCGTCCCGATTTCTACTGCTTGCCCGTGCTGAAGCGCGAGCGGCACAGGGCGGCGTTGCTACGGGCGGTTACCTCGGGCAATCCACGCTTCTTTTTGGGTACGGACAGCGCTCCGCACCCGCGTTCAGGAAAAAGATCCGCATGCGGTTGCGCCGGCATCTACTCGGCCCACGCGGCGCTACCGCTGTACGCCCAGGCGTTCGAGAGCGTCAGTGCGCTAGATAAACTCGAAGGCTTTGCTAGCCACTTTGGGGCCGATTTCTACCGACTGCCGCGCAATCAGGAGCAGGTGCAGCTCGTGCGACAGGCTTGGAAGGTGCCTGACGAATACGCGTTTGGAGACGACGTGCTGACACCCTTGGCTTGCGGCGAGACGCTCACCTGGAGGGTTGCCGCGTCGGACACCGCTGGGCCGTGACTACGCCTGCTCGAGGGCTGTCATGATGTCGGCGATGACGTCCTCGACCGACTCGATGCCGATGCTCAACCGGATCAAGGCGGGATGGATGCCGACGGCCTCGAGTTCCTTTTCGTTGAGTTCAAAAAAGCTCATGTAGCGCGGCTGGTCAATCAACGTTTCTACGCCGCCCAAAGACGGCGCGATTTGAGCGATGCGACACGCATCGACGACCCGCGTGGCGGCGTCTTGACCGCCCCGCACGATGAAGCTCACGACACCGCCCCCGCCTTGCATCTGGGACGAGCACACGCCGTGAGACGGATGGCTTGCGAGCTTGGGATAGAATACGCGCTCGACCTTTGGGTGTTGCTCGAGGCGCTGGGCCAGCTCCCATGCGGTTTCGTTCTGGCGGCGAACCCGAAGTTTCAAGGTTTTCATGCCCCGCGCGATGAGAAACGCTGCGTGAGGATCCAACACCGAGCCCAAGACCCCTCGCAAATCTCTCAGCAACGACACCAGGTGACTGGGACCAGCGACCAAACCTCCGAGCACATCGTTGTGGCCGCCCAAATACTTGGTCGCTGAATGAACGACCAGGTCGACCCCATAGTGCAGCGGTCGGTAGTTGGCGGGCGTGGCAAAGGTCGAATCGATCATGACCTTGGCTCTGCGGTGGCCCTTGGTTGCACTCACGACCGCTTCTAGATCGACGCAGTACAGGTATGGGTTCGTGGGCGACTCGGTGATGACCAAACGCGTTTCCGGGCGCAGGCTCGCGCGCAGCGCACCAATGTCGCCCGCGGGGATGAGCGTGTGCTCGACACCGAATTTGGCTAACGTCGTACTGACGAACTGACGCGTGCGCCGGTAACAATCACTGAACAGCACGACGTGATCGCCCGCCTTGCACAACGCCAGAATGCAGGTGGTGATGGCGGCCATCCCGCTCGAGAAGGCTACGGCGTCTTCGGCGTCTTCGAGGGCCGCCAGTCGTTTCTCGAGCTCGCGGACCGTTGGATTGCCGTAACGGCCGTATTCTTCGCGATCGGGGTCCTCGTCCAGCCCCTCCATGTATCGGATCAGGTCTGCCGTATCGTTGAAAGTAAACGTCGCCGTCTGAGCGATGCTCGGCGCCAGCGTGTGGTGCGGACGGTTCGTCTGCGTTCCCGCGTGGACCGCGTCAGTGGAGGAAGCTGTCGGCTTGGTGGTTTTCACGGGATTACGGAGAGTGCGTCGAGGTCGGTTCGGGGGTCAAGGGTCCTAGGAGGCGCCCGTGCTTGTCGGCCACGATGATTCGGTCCCCAACAGGAGTATGGAGGTAGACGCGAAACTGGATGTCCATCGACGTGGGAAGGTTGCGTATCATCGTGAGCTTTCGAATCGGCTCCGCATACTCCGCACGCGTCTGAGTCAGCACTTGTTCCGCTACGTGCGGATCGACGGTTCCAAGCCGGAACAGATTATCGCGCAAACGTCCCTTGCCCAACAGTTTGACGGGCACGGGCCCCGTTACGCGACCCTCGACATACCGATATTCGTCGACTTTGTTCAATTCGCGCGCGTCCTGCACCTGAATGATGACTTGGCGGTGCAGGGCCACCAGACTCAGCAGTCGCACCGGCTGAGGAAGCGGCTGGATCAAGTTGTCTATCGCCTCCGCCAAGAAGCGCGGGGTGAGGTAAGATTGCTGGACGGGGGCGGCGCTGCTGGTCGTTGCGTTCGCAAGCGGCGAGGGCTGGGTCGTGGTGCGGTCGCAAGCCACACTGCTCGTCACGAGCACGACGCAGATACCGATCAACCCCTTGAAGCCAGGCAAGACGAACTCGTTTCGCTGTTGTATCGTTCAGATCGGGCAGGGACCTCACACGGAGACGTTGAAGTCGCGCAGCGCGTCGTTGAGGCTCGTTTTCTTATCCGTGCTCGCTTTGCGCTGTCCAATGATGAGCGCGCACGGCACCATGTACTCGCCCGCCGGAAACTGCTTGGGACGCATGCCCGGAATGACCACGCTGCGCGGCGGCACGCGGCCGCGGAACTCTTGCGGCTCCGGGCCGCTCACGTCGATGATGGGTGTCGACGCAGTGAGCGTCACTCCGGCTCCGATTACCGCCTCGGCGCCCACCAACGTTCCCTCGACGATGATGCTGCGCGACCCAATGAACGCGCCGTCTTCGATGATCACGGGTTGCGCACCCGGCGGTTCGAGAACCCCACCTAAGCCAACGCCTCCCGATAGGTGCACATGGCGTCCCACCTGAGCGCAAGAGCCCACTGTCGCCCAGGTGTCGACCATCGTGCCGGCGCCCACGTACGCACCGATGTTCACATACCCCGGCATGACGATGCAGCCCCGCTCCAGAAACGACCCATAGCGCACCGTTCCCGGCGGAACCACCCGGACTCCGGCCTGCTCGAGGTCGCGCTTCAACGGCACCTTGTCGTAAAACTCGAACGGACCGCACTCGATGCGCTTCATCGGCGACACGCCGAAGTACAAGAGCACCGCTTGTTTGATCCACGCATGGGTCACCCATTCGCCCTCGGCGCGCTGGGAGGCAACGCGCAGCCGGCCCTTGTCGAGAGCTTCGACCGTGTCTAACACCGCGCTCTGGTACTTAGGCTCCTTGAGAAGCTCCCGGTTTTCGAAAGCAGCTTCGACGAGACTCTGCGTATGATGGTCGTCCATGACCGTTGGGGTTTAGTGGTAGCTGCGGACGCCCGCAAGCGTCGCGTCCCTTTCCTGTTCCGAGGTCGATCGGAATGGATTCTAAAACCCTGCGGCGTCGGGGGTGTTGGCCACCCAATTGAAGCGCAAGCCTGCTTCCGACTGGTAGCCGGTCAGGCAGAAGCGGGCTGCCGCGTCGAGCAGCGTGGACGCGGACTCTGGCAATAGCGCTGGCAACTGCAAGGCGAGAAAGTGCCGAGCGCTGACGTCTGCGGAACCTAACTCCACGGCACATCGTTCGCCCTGGCGGACAAGGCGCAGGGACAACTGTGCACCATCGCCGCCGGCTGCCACAACGGCGGTACCCAACGCCAAAAGGTTGAGTACAGCGCGCGGCGGGGCAACCAGGGGGAGCTCCGCCGTCTCGACGAGGAGTTTGACGTGGACGCTCTCACTATTGGGGATCGGCGGTTGGTCGCCGGCTCGACTCAGCGTCAGAAGCTCCACCAGGTCCACATTCGCCGGCGGAAGGAGCGCGTCCGACCAGAGCTCGAGCAGCGCCAGCGTAGCGCTCAGATCGTGACACACGAGGCTGATGGCGTGCTCGAGGTGCAATCGGGTGCGGGCGGTGATAGCCCCCCGGGTGCCTTGATCGATGGCCGTGTCGAAGCGTGCTCCCTGATCTGCCAAGAGCTGGCCGAGATTGGTGAACGAACCAGGAAGCGGCCCGCCTAGCGCCGCTGCTAGCTCTTGGAACTGAACGGCGGTAGTGCTGAACGTGTCCTGCAGCGACGGCAGCAGTTGAGCGATCGCCTTGGGGGCAACGTTGCGCGACCGCAGCAGCAGGAGCAAAGCGTTCGCCGTAGCCACGGCGTCGCGGAGCGAACCGATGAGCGGGGCGGGCGGATCAGACGGAAGCGGCGGCGGCATGCTCAAGTGTATGGCTGGGTGCCAGGGCCGCAAGAGCGGGGGGCGTCAGCGCTCGAGCCGACAGCCAGGAAAGAAGAACGCCACTTCTCGTTCGCCATTCTCGACCGAATCGGAACCATGCACGGCGTTGTTATCAATCGACTTGCCGTACTTCTTGCGAATCGTCCCCTCCGCAGCCTTGGCTGGATCGGTGGCGCCGATGAGCTCCCGATAGCGGGTGACTGCGTTTTCGCCTCTTAAGGCCACGAGCACGACAGGACCACTCAGCATGAAGTCGACCAGCTCACCGAAAAACGGGCGCTGTCTATGCACCGCGTAGAAAGACTCCGCCTCGTGCCGTGCAAGCGACCGTTGTTCCATGGCAAGTACGGTGAAACCGGCGTCGAGCACCTGCTGAAGCACGGCTCCCTGCTGTTGGTTCGCCACTACGTCCGGCTTGATGATGCACAGGGTGTTTTCTTCTGCCATGGTCTTGCTCCTGTTGGGGTGGCGTCAAACCACCGCGGCCGCGGGCTGACGGCTTGGTCTCGCCCACTGGCTGTCGCCTTACGAGATTGTCGGCACCCTACGCCACCGTGCCGACTCACGACAAGGGGTGTGTTGGACGGCGTGCCGCGATTGGCAGAGGAGCAGGGCGGTTGCCGCCGGAGCAGAGCGATTGGCAGAGGAGCAGTGAGGTTGCCGCCAGAGCAGGGCGGTTGGCAGAGAAGCAGAGCGATTGGCAGACGAGCAGAGCGATGCCGCTCCGAATTGCCACGCTTTCGAGCAACCGGAGCGGCAGCTTGTCGGAGGCTACAGCAGGCTCTGTAGGGTAACGCCCATCTCTGCGGGGGACG
>CAZNZA010000191.1:0-8028 GCA_964577325.1 uncultured Polyangiaceae bacterium | reverse complement strand
CGCAGATCGGACGGATGGCTCATCCAACCATCGAACACTGGCTGCCGCTCATCTATGCGCAAGCCGCCAGCGATGACCGCGATGCCGTCCACTTCCCGACGGAGGGATTCGATCTGGGCTCGATTTCGATGCGTAACGTCCTCTTCGGTACCCCCACGGCAACCGCCCTCTGAGCTCCGCTGCACCAGCAGTGGCTGACAGGGCTTAGGTTTGTGGAGTCAGACTCGGGCATGCGAGCGCCAGCGTTCAGCCTCTTGCCGAGGCACAGGCACCACATCGGTCGTGCCTGGACGTGGTGGAAAGGCAACACATCCTCCAGGCTCTAGAGACGTGTCATTGGCGGCTGAGCGGAGCCGCTGGCGCGGGGGCGGTGCCAAGCAAACATGAGCCCCTTCGGCGGTTCGATGCCGACCCTCAGTGTGCTGTGGGAGGCATCGAAACCCGTCAACCGTGGTTGCCGAGATACTAGTCGGACGGCTCACTGGCACACGGCTTGCTCCTCAGGTGACCTCACTCAAACAGGAGGTCTGCCAATGAACGAATCGACGACACACCGGGTTGCTGCGCATACGAGCGGCCGCATCAACGAAAAGATTCGCCAGCAAGGGCGCGATGACGTCGTGCGGTTCGCGTCCCAAGGACCCGAGGCCATCGACGCTCGGCTCGCGGAGCTCGACCGCGAGTGGGATGTAGAACGCACGTTGGAGGCTAACGCTGCCACGCTCAGCTTGTTGGGCTGCGCATTGGGAGCGGCAGTCGACCGGCGCTTCTTCGCGCTGCCAGCGGTCGTTGCAGGATTCTTGCTGCAACACGCCGTCCAAGGATGGTGCCCGCCGTTGGCGGTGCTCCGTCGCTTGGGCGTCCGAACCACGGCTGAAATCAATCACGAGCGCTACGCGCTGAAAGCGCTGCGCGGTGACTTCGCGAATGTTCGCACCAACAGTCCCGACGCTCGGCGGGCTCTCGAAGCAGCACGGGCCTGAGCCGGCCTCCGTGCGCCAAGTCTCTTCCTGGCCTGCGCGTACCCCACCCGCTTCCCCAGAGCTCTAAAAGAGGCGGCAACAGGAGGGGGGCGGGGGCCGCGACCTCGCTTAGGCGTGATTGGGGCGATCCAAATCGGATGCCTGGGTTGTGATGACACTGCCAATGTTCTGGGTAAGCGTGACGCGCCGCATGATGGACGTTCCACGTCCGCGCGCGCCCGCAAGACGTGTGTCTACGTAGTAACGTCACGGCAGTCATGCCCCAACCCAACGTTTCCCGCATTGCTGTTTACGTCGCGTCCCTGGCCACCTTCGGGAGCTGCGCCTCCGATCCCGGCGAACACGACTCGCCCAATCCGCAGAGCACCATTCCTCAGCCGGGGCCCAGTGTCGCGCCTGTAGGCAGCAGCGTGGGGCCGGTAACCACGGCTCCACCAGCGACGGGTGGCATGCCGAGCAGCACTCCCGGCGTAGGACCCACTTCCGCCGTTAATCCGGTCACTCCGGGACCGATTGGCACGCCTCCGAGCACCAGCACTCCGATCCCCAGCACCGTAGCCCCGGTTGGACCTACGGGTAACACCGGCGGGGTGTCGCCGGCGCCGCCTGTGACGATGCCCCAGACGGTGGAATGTGCCGCACCGTTTCCCACGCACGACGTGAGCGCTGCGCCTTACCGGGTGACGGCGGGCGCCGACTCCTGGGGAACGCTGCCGCACTTCTGGACGACGTTTGGTTTGGGACGCATGGGTCTATATTTGGACCGCGACTCGCTCGCGCCGGAGTTTCAGGCCCAGGACCGCGAGAGTCACGACGGTCGGCGTTGGTCGGCGGTGCTCCGAGAGCAGACGGTCGAAGCTGTCGAGAAGCTCGAGCTCCGCAGCGTGCGTGGTCATGGTTTGTTTCACGACGACATCGGCATCTATAGCGAGGACGCAAGCGGCAACCCCGTCTACGACTTCACGCGCTCCGATCTGATCTTCGACTTCCTCGTCGAACATGGTGTCGCACCCATCGTAGAGCTGGCACCCATGCCTTCGGCTTTGGCTGCCGATCCAACTCAGACGGTGTTCGACTGGAAGATGATTGTCTCACCGCCCAAGGACTACGCCAAATGGGAGGGTTTGGTGCGCGAGTTCGTGCAGCATAGCGTCGACCGCTACGGCGCCGAAACCGTGCAGAACTGGTATTGGGAGGTGTGGAACGAACCGGAGTGCTGCAGGAACAAGTTCTGGAAGGGCTCGCTGCAGGATTACTTCCAACTCTACGACTCCGCAGCAGCTGGAGTGCGAGCGGTGTTGCCCAACGGACGCGTGGGGGGACCGGTGACGAGTCAACCGGTCGAGCTCCCGACGGCGGGTGTTCAGTTTCTCGACCATGTCACCGCCAACAACAGTCCGTTCGACTTCTTCGCTTTCCATACTTGGAGCTTCCTCGACTCTGTCGCCGGCTATTTTCAGGGTCTGCAATTGCTCGACGACTATGGTAAGAACGATATTCGCATCGCGGTGACGGAGTTCGGTCCAACATGGGAGTTCGGCTTGCGCGGGGTCGAGGGAACTGCGGGCACGGAGCCCGAGTGGGAACCCCAGGAGACGCTACAAGGCGCAGCCTTCGTGGCGCAAACGTACGCCAACATTGCGCAGCGCTGCGCTCAGGAACAGAAGCGCTTCCCCATTGCCTACGCGTGGTGGACACTGTCCGACGTGTTCGATGAGGGGTATGAAGATCCCGGCGACTACGTGCTCGAAGAAAACCCCTTCATCGGCGCCATGGGACTATACAACCGCGAGGGTATCAAAAAGCCCGCTTACAACGCATACTCGTTTTTGGCTCGCATGGGTGACGAACAGCGTTCGCTGAGCGTAGAGGGCGAAGGCAACGTGGGCGGCATGGCCGCGCGCGATACCGCCGACGGTGGCGTGCAGATCTTGATCTACAACGCCCAGAACCCAGGCGCCGGCTTCCGCGACGACACCTACTACGCCGAGGCCGGAGCGCAAGACATCGGCATCACCGTTTCCGGCCTCGACCCGGAAGCGGCCTACGACGTCACCTTGTACCGCGTCGACGAAAGCCGCGGCGACGCCTGGGGCACTTGGGATGGTATGGGTCGACCCACGATGGCGAACATGGACGACGCGGCGTGGCAAGCGCTGCGCGATTCGATGGTGTCTCTCCCCGAGCCCGTTGGACAAGCCATGTGCGGCGGCAGCTTCAGTCAAACCTTCAGTCTGGCTTCCCCAGGGGTTCTGCTGTTGACGCTCGAGCCTGCGGTTCGGTAGTCGATGAACGGCAACGTGACTGATCACAAAGCGCGCCGCTTGTATATCGCGCACTTTGGCCCGCCCTGTCGGCGTAAGCGCACAATGGGGTGACGCCCCCCGGTGGGGTGACGCCCCCCGGTGGGCCGAAGCCCGCGGTACGGCCGGAGAAAGCTCCGGCCGTGAATAAGTATTTCCCGGCCGGGCGTGGTCGACGGGGTGACGCGAGCCAGGGTTGGCTGCGGGCGAACATGTTGATCAGGGGCATATTCCCTTTAGCGCCGTCATGTGCGGTAACGATGCGCCGATCCACCAGTTGTCCATGGCCCGCGGTGACGATTGTGCTGAATATTCGGCTGCCTTGACTTCGGACTGGCTGCCGCCCAGGGTTGTCGCTCCGGGTTTCCCCATCGGTCACCTTTTGATTGATGATGCATTTCCGCGACAGAAGAACACATGAAGCACTTACTTACGATTCTGGTATCCTCCGCGGCCATCGGCCTGTCGGCTTCCGCCTGCTCCGAACGCGCGCCACGTATCGACAGCGATGGCGGAGAAACCGCCAGTAGCGACGACTCCACCGAAAGTTCCGTCGACCAATCCGATAGCGGGAACACCACAGCCCCAGGAGGCTCGAGCGGTGAGGACGCGACCGTGGATCCGACGGCCACGGCCACTGATGAGCAAACGGGCGATACGGCAAGCACCGGTGACGCCAGTGACCTCGATAGCTCCGGCGACGGCACTGGGGATGCCGCCGATACCGATGCTGAGGCGTCTGACGCCAGCAGTGACGTCACCACCGATGCCAGCAGCAGTGACGCCAGCGACGACGGAGGGTCCGACGTTCTTGCTGTTGAGTTAGGCAAGGCTGGAGACTTCGTCATTCTAGCCAAGTCAGCGATCTCGACCACCGGCGCGACTGCGATTACTGGCGACGTTGGTATCAGCCCCGCTGACGCGACGTATATCACGGGGTTTGGGCTCAAGGTGCCGCCCACCACCTACTCGACGTCGGACTTGATAACGGGCAAGGTATGGGCTTCCGACTATGAAGTTCCTAGCCCTGCTAACCTGACGACAGCAGTATTGGATATGGAGGCCGCCTATACCGATGCGGCCGGGCGTAGTCTGCCTGACTACACCGAGCTTGGTGCCGGTAACATCGATGGCTTGACGCTGAGCCCAGGCCTGTACAAGTGGGGCACAGGGGTAACGGTGGCGAACGACGTCACTCTCGAGGGCTCATCGACGGACGTTTGGATCCTACAGATTGGGCAAGACTTGTTGCTAGGTAACGGCGCGATGGTTAATCTATCCGGTGCAGCACAGCCGGCAAACGTCTTCTGGCAGGTCGCCGGCCAGGCCACGCTGGGCACGACCTCGAGCTTCCAAGGGATCTTGCTCTCGAAGACGCTCATCGAGTTCAATACAGGTGCAACGATGACCGGCCGTGCTTTGGCTCAAACCGCCGTAACCTTGGATGCGGCCGAGATCACGAGTCCGTAACGTCTCTCGTGCCTGGCTCCGCTCTAGCGCCCAAGGTCCGCGTCAGTCTCGCGAGTAACGGATCATAGGCGTTCCGTCCAAGCGCTCACCCGAGTTGACGGGGCGGCTCGTTGAGGCGTCCCGTGGGTCGACTTGGTAGCTCCACACCTCGAAGTGCTCGAGTGCGGCGTCACCGAACAGCGTCGTAAAAGCACAATTGGCGGCGTCCAGGCCGCTGGCGATGCGAATGCGTCCAATGCGTGGAATGCCGAACCGAGCATCGAACGCTTGCCAGCGGTCCGCGAGGTATACTTCGAAGTAGGCATGAAAATCGCCAGGCGTCCCCGGGTCTTGGACCCCGACGTCGCCGAGGTAACCCGTGACGTAGCGCGCCGGCAGATTGAACGTCCGGCATAGCGCCACAGCGACGTGAGCGAAGTCGCGGCATACGCCGTAACGTCGGGAAAGCACATCCGAAGCGCACAACGTGGGATCACCCGAACAGGTCCGATACTCGATGTTGCGGTGGATCCAGTCACAGATGGCGCGCACCCGCGGTAACCCGTGAGCCGTCTGCCCGAAGTGAGTCCACGCGAAGTCGCGCAGGCGGTCGGAATCGGCGTAGCGACTGGGAAAGGTATACCTCAGCAACGCTGCGGGCAGCTGGTCTGGTGTGCTGACGCCATCGGTCCAGAAGGCATCGTCAGCAAGTACCGGTACGCGTACGATCGCGTCGTAGCGAATGCGGTTCTCACCGGGTTGCAACACAACGCGGCACACGACGTTGCCGTGCTCGTCGTCGTACTCGCGGACTAGCAGGTTTGGAGCCAACTCCACACGCTCTTCCTGAACGAACTGCGTTTGCGCTTGGCGCGGCTTGACGACGACCAAAGCGGGGGTGGGTGCCGTGGCACGGTACACGCAATGGGTCCCCACCCGCAGAGTGAGATCGAGCTGAGGTGAGACGAAGGGATGCATGCCCTACGCTAGCTCACCCCCGCTGCTGACTGCCAGGGGAACATCGCGCTTCGCGAAAGCATGCGCTTCGCGGAAATGAAAACGCGCGATGAGTGGAAACACGCGCTCCTCTTACAGCCCAACCCAACTCGGCCTGAGCAGCAGCAGCAGACCGAGCACGCTGATGGTAACCCCTGAAACCAGCTTGAGCCAGCGTCCGGCCTGCTCCTGCAGCTTACGACGACTGAGCGTGACTACGCCTATCGTGACCAGTACGGCATCGTCGAACATGTAGGCCACGACATAGAGGGACAAGTAAGCGTGGTAGCGCCACGTTTCCAGGTCACGCGCCGTCAATATAGCCGTGTAGACGGCGGGCAGACCTGCCGTGCACAGAAGCTCCACCAAGTTGACCACGAACGCCAGCACCACGATACCAACCATGGCCGCCCCCAGACGCTCTGCCCGCAGTACGCTCCGCATACGGGCGTAAATCCCAGGTTTCGCAGACTCTGGAATGCTGAGCGACAACCCCTTCCCAAACGCGAAGAAGTCCTTCATGTTGATGGCGCCCATAACCAGCGCCATGCACGCCAGAGTCACGCTGACGATCCGCGATATGCCTACCACCATAAAGAAGGTGAGCCAGGCAGCCATGAACGCGTAGTAGACGATGCCGCTCACTACGACGAAGGTGCCAGCTATCAGCGCCATGCGCGACCGGCTCTTCAAGTTCACTAGGGTAGCCAACAGGAATAGGAGCACCCACGTTGCGCAGGGGTTGAATCCATCGACTAAACCAATAGCCAGGGTAAACACCGGAAGTCCGACACGGTCCACGTCGACCTGTCCCAAAAGAGGGACTACCGGCAGCTGGGGCGCGCGCTCCTGATCCGATTGGCAGGGCTCGGTCGCGACCTCGCACGTGCCGGACTCCTCCACGACTCCAGTTTGGGTTTCCAGCAGGGAGTTCAGACGTGCCAGTGTGGTTTCTTCGTCGAAGCCAATGACCAACCCGTCGCCGATCATGATCGCAGGCACTGCCACGGCGGCGATGCCGGCCTGGACCGCGCGCTCTTGGAGTCGGGCGAGCGCGGCTGGGTCCGCAACCACGTCATATTCGATCAGGCGCGTGTTCGGTCGCTGCTGAACGAGCTCCATCAACGCCTCGTGCGCGTCGGCACAGCGCGGGCACCCCGGGCGACTGTACAGTTCGATGCTGGTCTGAGCAACGGCTGGCGAGGCTGACGTGAGCGCGACGAGCGTCAACAGTCCCGCTGCGATTCGTTTCCCTTCCGGAACCCGTTTTCTCGGAGACGAAGCGCTAAGCGAGCCCTCGCGAGGCTTGGCGTTTGACGTTACACCGCCACCGTAACCCATTTTCAGGGCGCGAAACACCAAGAGAAAAGTCCCCAACGCGCGACTCAGAAGGAAGGCGAGCACCGAGCGCGCCGACGCGCCATAGCGCGTGAAGACGAGGTTGTTTTCGTACTGACACATCTGGGTTATCATCGCGCAACGGGGGGAGTCGCAAACCCTGATATGCGAGTCAAACCAATTCGGTGATCATGAGCGAGTTGCATGATGGCCATTTGCTCTTTGCTGGGAGGATACGATGAAAACCATAAAACGGAATGGTCAACCCTTGCGAGCCGATACGGCACTGACACTGCCAAGTTTGGTCGCTCAGGCTGGTTACCACATCCGCGCCCGGCTGCCGTACAAACCTTCGTCGCACCGCTACGACATAACGCTGTGCCGCCAAAAGAGTTTCATCTGGTTTCGGGTACCCAAAGTCTGCACCCGAACGATCCTTTACGGCCTGCTCGATAGCGGCATTCGGCTCGACGCGGAGCATCCCTACGGGGTCTATTACCCGGTGGAAGAAACGAAGCAGTTCTTCAAGTTTGCTTTCGTCCGCAACCCCTGGGACCGTATCGTCTCCTGCTGGAAGGACAAGGTCCTGGAGCGCAACCTCTATAATCTACCAGAGTCCAAGCGTCAGGACTTCGGCGCGTTTCTCAGTTACGTCGAGACGCTGGATCTCGATAGGTGCGACGGACACCTACGGCTGCAGTCGACGATGATAGATCTGAACCACGTCGACTTTATAGGACGATACGAGACGTTCTCCGACGACTTGGCGGTCGTTCTGCGTCGTCTAGATGTATCACCCGACAAGTTCCCGAGGCGCAACACGTCGGCCAAGAGCGGCAGCTACACAACCACGTACGCCAACCCGACGTTCATCGATCGCGTCGCACGCCTATACCAAAAGGACATCAGCATCTTTCGCTACAGCTTCGACACCTGAGGCACGCCCCGGTAGACAACCG
>CAZNZA010000190.1:0-8083 GCA_964577325.1 uncultured Polyangiaceae bacterium | reverse complement strand
CTTTTTCGCCTTACCCCTGTTGCTCACCGCGCTTCCCGCTTAACACGCTGCGGGGCTTGAGCTAAGGCCGACGAGTGAAACCTCTGACGTCCGAGCTGGCAGCGACGCTCCAGCAGGTGGCGGCCGACCATGGCACGCCGGTCTTCGTCTACGACGCCGCGGTCATGCGGGCGCAAGTGGCGAAACTGAAGCGCTTCGATACAATCCGCTTCGCCCAGAAGGCTTGCTCCAACATCCACGTGCTGCGCTTGTTGAGACAAGCGGGAGCATTGGTCGATTGTGTCAGCTTGGGTGAACTCGAGCGCGCTTTGGCGGCCGGCTTCGACCCCAGACGGTCCTCGGATGCGGAAGCTGCTCGAGCGCCCGCCGAAATCGTTTACACGGCCGACGTCATCGATCGGCCGACTTTGGCCCGTGTCGCCGAGCTCGGCGTGCCCGTCAATGCCGGCTCCGAAGACATGCTCGAACAACTGGGGGCGTGTAGCCCGGGTCACCGTGTTTGGCTGCGGGTAAACCCCGGCTTCGGCCATGGGCACAGCAAAAAAGTAAACACCGGCGGCGAGTCGAGCAAGCACGGAATTTGGCATGAGAACGTGCCGCGGGCGCTCGCCATCGTGCGCGAACGGCAACTGGAGTTGGTCGGCCTGCACATGCACATCGGCTCGGGCGCGGACATGGCGCACCTGAGCCGCGTGTGCGAGGCGATGGTGAGTCTCGTGCAAAGGACTGGCGCCGACGTGCGAGCGATTTCCGGTGGCGGCGGCTTGTCGATCCCGTACCGAGTGGGAGAGGCGGAGATCGATCCCGACGCCTACTTCGAACGGTGGGACGCGGCGCGCCAGGAGATCGAGGCAACACTCGGCCACGCCGTCGAGCTCGAGATCGAGCCCGGCCGCTACCTGGTCGCTGCTTCAGGTTACCTGGTGGCAGAAGTGCGCGCCGTCAAGACGATGGGCGGCAGCCACTTCACCCTGGTGGACGCCGGCTTCAACGACCTGGTGCGTCCGGCCATGTACGGCGCCTACCACGACCTCGAGCTCATCGGCGCCGGCCTAGATGTGCGTCCGACTCAGCCAACGGTGGTGGCGGGACCTCTGTGTGAATCCGGGGACGTCTTCACTCAAACGTCAAGTGGCGACGTAGAAGCGCGCACGTTACCGCAAGCTCGTGTGGGCGATCTGCTCGTCGTCCACGACGCGGGCGCCTATGCTGCCAGCATGTCCAGTAACTACAACTCACGCCCCTTGGTCCCCGAGGTGCTGCTCGATGACGGCGCGGTACGCCTCATCCGCCGTCGCCAGACGTTGGACGAGTTGCTGGCGCTGGAAGCACCGTGAACGGGACGTGACAGTCGGCTGAATTCCGGAGACGTAAAATGTGCGCGCGATTCCGCGGGCGGGTCCGTCCACGACCGCTCGATGGATGGTAAGGAACGGCTATGAAGACGATTCAGCTATCCAACGCCGGAATTCGAGTCGAGCCCGTGTATCGAAACCTGCCGGTGGGCAAACTGTACACCCAGGCGCTGCGGCTCGAGCGCGGTACAGCGATCGCTGCCAACGGCGCGCTGGTGGCCCTTTCAGGAGAGAAGACCGGCCGCAGCCCGAGCGATAAGCGCATCGTGGACGAGCCGTCATCGACCCAAGACATCTGGTGGGGCCCCATCAACGTCCGCCTCGATGCTGAAACCTTCGAGATCAACAAGACGCGAGCGATCGACTACCTCAACACGCGCGACCATCTCTACTGCGTCGATGCCTTCGCCGGCTGGGACCCAGAGAATCGCATCAGGGTGCGGGTCATTTGTGCCCGCGCCTACCACGCCTTGTTCATGTCGAACATGCTCATCCGGCCAACGCCGCAAGAGCTCGAAGGGTTCGAACCGGATTACGTCATCTACAACGCGGGAGCGTTCCCAGCTAACACCCACACCCACGGCATGACGTCGGCTACCAGCATCGATCTCAACCTCGCAAGTCGCGAGTTCATCATCCTTGGATCGGAATATGCCGGGGAAATGAAGAAGGGCGTGTTCACGATCATGAACTACCTGATGCCGAAGCGTGGCGTGCTGAGCATGCATTGCTCGGCTACGGAAGGTGCAGACGGCGCGACATCGGTCCTGTTCGGGCTTTCGGGCACTGGCAAAACGACATTGTCTGCAGATCCGAAGCGACGACTGATCGGGGATGACGAGCACTGTTGGGGGCAGCGCGGCTTGTCCAACATCGAAGGCGGCTGCTACGCCAAAGTCATCGACCTCAGCGCGGAGGCGGAACCCGAGATCTACGGTGCTCTGCGTTTCGGTGCCGTGCTCGAGAACGTGGTTCTCGACCCCGAGACGGACGAGGTCGACTACGCGGACACCAGCATCACGAAGAACACGCGCGGGGCTTATCCGATCGAGTTCATGTCCACGGCTAAGATCCCTTGCGTGGGTGCGCATCCGTCGCACGTCATCTTTCTCACTGCGGACGCGTTCGGTGTGCTACCGCCCGTGAGTAAGCTGACGCCAGAGCAGGCGATGTATCACTACATGAGTGGGTACACCGCCAAAGTCGCCGGCACGGAGATGGGTGTCACCGACCCGGAAGCCACCTTCTCGCCTTGTTTTGGCGGACCCTTCTTGGTCTGGCACCCCGCTAAGTACGCCGAGCTGTTAGCCCAAAAGCTACGCCAGCATCAGGCCCAGGCGTGGTTGGTGAACACCGGCTGGACGGGGGGAGCATTCGGCGTCGGGCGCCGGATTTCTCTTTCCCATACGCGCGCTATCCTCGACGCCATTCACTCAGGAACGCTCTTGGACGCGCCCTATCGCACCGACGAGGTTTTCGGGTTCGCTGTGCCCAAAAGCTGCCCCGACGTACCCGCCTCCATTCTCGATCCTGGCAGTACGTGGGCAGATCCAGAGGCTTACCGCGCCGCGGCTCGCAAACTTGCCGGCCTGTTTGCAGCCAACTTCCAGAAGCACGCCGCGCAGGCTGCACCGGAAGTCCAAGCCGCGGGACCAACCGTCTGAGCCCGCGTTTGCTCACCGGCACGGCATCTCGCGCCCCACTTCGGCCGGCTCTCTGCTGGCGCACTCGTCGTGACCTGCTTTGACCGGTATCCGGTGGCGCAGTGAGGGACACCGGGGAGTTTCGCCGGCCGAGCCGGCCGCGGGAGGCGTTGGCGTATTTGCTAGCAGGCACAAAAAACCCGCACCGCAGCGTTTTCTCAGCTCAGGCGCGCGCTTGCACTGAACAATTCGCGAAACGTTGCCCTCGACACCGGAGCGGCAAGGGACGTGGCGCACAATTCTGCTTCGCGAGGCGTGTCGGGGATTGTGCTTAATTTCCGTTCTTCTATGCTGCCGCGGCTATGGCACTGACGCATTTGGAACGTCTCGAGGCCGAGAGCATTCACATCATCCGAGAGGTTGCCGCCGAGTGCGAGCGACCGGTGATGCTCTACTCGATTGGTAAAGACAGCTCGGTAATGCTGCATTTGGCGCTGAAGGCTTTTGCCCCTGGCAAACCGCCCTTTCCGCTGATGCACGTCGATACGACGTGGAAGTTTCGCGAAATGATTGCCTTTCGTGATGCGATCGCGCGTGACAACGGACTCGAGCTCATCGTTCACATCAACCAAGAGGGAGTCGAAAAGGGCATCGGGCCGTTTACTCACGGGTCTCAGATCCACACCGACGTGATGAAGACGCAATCGCTCAAGCAGGCGTTGACGAAGTATGGATTCGACGCGGCTTTCGGCGGCGCGCGGCGGGATGAGGAAAAATCTCGAGCCAAGGAGCGGGTGTTCTCGTTCCGTAGCGCGCAACACCGCTGGGATCCGAAGCGCCAGCGTCCGGAGTTGTGGCGGACGTATAACACCCGCATCAACAAGGGAGAGAGCTTGCGTGTCTTTCCGCTGTCGAACTGGACGGAGCTCGACGTGTGGCAGTACATCCACCTCAAGAAGATCCCGGTGGTGCCCCTGTACCTCGCGCAAGAGCGGCCTGTCGTGGAGCGCGACGGCGTGCTCATCATGGTGGATGACGATCGCATGCCGCTCGAGCCAGGTGAGACGCCGATGCTGAAGAAGGTGCGCTTCCGCACCCTCGGCTGCTACCCCTTGACCGGCGCCGTGGAGAGCAATGCAGATTCGCTGACCGCCGTGATCGAGGAAATGTTGTTGACCACGAGCTCCGAGCGCCAAGGTCGAGTCATCGATCATGACGCGGCGGCGTCGATGGAGAAGAAGAAGCAAGAGGGCTATTTTTAATGCAGCACATGGATCAAATTCGCGCCGAGGGTATCGACGCGTACCTCCAGGAGCATCAGTACAAGGAGCTGCTCCGCTTCATCACCTGCGGCAGCGTCGACGATGGAAAGAGCACGCTCATTGGGCGGCTCCTTTACGAATCGAAGTTGATTTACGAGGATCAACTGGCGGCCTTGGAAGCCGATTCAGCGCGCGTGGGCACTCAAGGCGGAGACTTGGACTTCGCGTTGCTCGTCGATGGGTTGGCCGCCGAGCGCGAGCAGGGCATCACGATCGACGTCGCTTACCGCTACTTCTCGACCAAGTTACGCAAGTTCATCGTCGCCGACACACCTGGCCACGAGCAGTACACCCGCAACATGGTCACCGGTGCCTCGACGGCAGACACCGCGATCATTTTGATGGACGCGCGTAAGGGGATCCTGAGCCAGACACGACGTCACACATACATCTGCACGCTGCTTGGGATCCGTTCGTTGATCCTGGCCGTAAACAAGATGGATCTGGTCGGGTACTCCGAGGACGTTTACAACACGTTGCGGCAGCAGTACACGGAGCTTGCAGAAAGTCTCGGCGCAACGAACATCACCTGCATTCCGGTGTCCGCCCTCAAGGGCGACAACATCACCGAGCCAAGCACGACGATGACTTGGTACAAGGGGCCGACGTTGCTGTGGCACTTGGAGACGCTGCCCTTGGAGGACCTCCAGTCCCAGCGTCCCTTCCGGCTCCCGGTGCAGTGGGTCAACCGCCCCAACTCGGACTTTCGCGGTTTTTCGGGTCTGATCCCGAGCGGTCACGTCAAAAAGGGAGACGCCATCACGGTGTTGCCTTCCGGCGCGAAGTCGACGGTGAAGCAGGTGTTCGGCGCCGAAGGCGAGCTCGAGATGGGAGTCGCCGGGCAGTCGGTAACCATCACGTTGAACGACGAGATCGACGCCAGTCGTGGTGACGTGCTGGTACCGACCGGGGCAGAAGCCAAGGTCGCCGATCAGTTCCGAGCCACCATCGTGTGGATGCACGACGAGGAGATGCTGCCAGGGCGACCCTACCTGATGAAGATTGGGACGCGACTGGTTACGGTGTCGATTAGCGAGCCGCGGCACAAGGTGAACATCAACACCTTCGAGGAGCTGGCCGCTCGGACGCTGGAGCTGAACGACATCGGCGTGTGCAACATCAACGTCGACCAACCCATCCCGTTCGATCCCTATAAAGAGAACCGAGAGATGGGTGGGTTCATCCTCATCGATCGCCTCACGAACAACACCGTAGGCGCGGGCATGCTGGACTTTGCCCTTTGGCGCTCCGAAAACATCCACTGGCAAAGTCTCGACGTCGACAAGCGGGCGCGGGCACTGCAAAAGGGACAGCGGCCGTGTGTGGTATGGTTTACCGGCCTCTCGGGCGCGGGCAAGTCTACGATCGCCAACATGCTGGAGAAGCGTTTGCATGCCCGTGGTCGTCACACCTATCTCTTGGACGGCGATAACGTTCGGCATGGGCTGAACAAGGACTTGGGCTTTACCGACGCCGACCGGGTGGAGAACATCCGCCGCGTGGCGGAGGTGGCCAAGCTCATGGCAGATGCTGGACTCATCGTACTGGTTTCGTTCATCTCACCGTTCCGTTCCGAACGACAGATGGCTCGAGACATGATGGACCAAGGGGAGTTCGTCGAAGTCTTCATCGACACCCCCCTCGAGGAGGCGGAGCGTCGGGATCCGAAGGGCCTGTACCGCAAAGCGCGCGAGGGCAAGATCAAGCACTTCACCGGCATCGACTCGCCTTACGAAGCGCCCCTCGAGCCCGAGGTGCACATCGACACCCGTCACCGAACGTCCGAAGAAGCGGCCGAGATCTTGGTCCATACGCTCGAGACGATCCTCAGCCGTCCGTCGACGCCCCCACCCAAGCCCAACTGACGCTACGCATCGGAAGGGGGGGCTGCCCCCCTCTTCGTATGCGCCCCGCCGCGTGCCCCCATGCGGCGCCCGGACAAGCCCCCATGGAACCCAGAGCCTGGTTTGTCGCCGCCGTAGTCGTGCTCGTGATGGGGGCCTTGAGCGCGAACCGCATAGCCGTCGACATGGCGATGATCGGCGGCTTGGCGTTGCTGCTCCTGGGGGACGCCTTGTTCGGCGGCGTACTGAGCGTGCCCGACGCGCTCGAGGGTTTCTCCAACCCCGCCATTTTACTCATTGGCTCGCTATTCGTCGTAGCTGCGGGTTTGGAACGCACGGGCGCGATAGAGAAGGTCGCGCGCGTCGTGTTGGGGCAACCGCGTGGTGAGACAAGTGCTTTGCTCCGGCTGACGGTGCCGGTCGCGCTGCTGAGCGCGGTGATGAACAACACACCCATCGTGGCCATGTATTTGGCCATCGTGCGCGACTGGTCGAAACGCTTGAAAGTCAGCGCTTCGAAGCTTTACATGCCGCTCAGTTTCGCGGCCATCCTCGGGGGCAAGCTCACTCTGTTCGGCACGGCGTCGAACATGGTCGTGATGGGTCTTTACCGGGAACATCTCGACAGTCTTGGGCCCGAGCAAGTCGAGCGCTATCGGATGTCGCAACTGGGCGAGTTCTGGGGCGTTACTTTGCTGGGTGTTCCCACGACGTTGGTTGGGCTAGGGGTTATCGTATTTGCGAGCCGCTGGCTCCTTCCGGCGCGCCGTCCCGTCGAGAACGGGTCGGGCAACGACGTGAGACGGTTTCACGTCGAGATGCGGGTCGCCCCCAACGCTCCGATTGACGGTAAAACCGTACAAGAAGCCGGTTTGCGAGCGCTGTCGGGGTTATACTTGGCGCGCATCGAACGGGACGGCGAGACGCGCGTCGCCGCGCCGGATTTGACCTTGCGCTCCGGAGATCAGTTGGCGTTCGTCGGTGCGCTGGATTCAGTCTTGGACCTGCGTAAGGTGCCGGGGCTTCTGCCCGCCGAGACTGATCGTTCGGGGGTGATGCACGCCCACGATACGGTGCTGCTGGAGGCCGTCGTCTCGGCGAGCTCATCGCTCGTGGGGCGCACCGTGCGTGGCTCGAACTTCCGTGCGCGTTACAACGCCGCCATATGGGCCGTGCATCGCCATGGCGAACAGTTGAAGGGCAAGATCGGCGACATCACACTAAGGGCAGGGGACACCCTGTTACTCGAGGCTCGCCCAGCAGTGGCCGAGGTGTTGCGGCACAACCCCAACTTCTACTTGGCTTCGCTGGTTGGTGGTTCGACGCCCATCCGCCACGACCGCGCCCACGTGGCCCTGATCATTTTGACGCTCATGGTGGCGGCCATCACCATGACGGATATTCCCGCCCCGGTCGCAGCGCTCACCGGAGCAGCCCTCATGATCCTCACGCGCTGCGTACGTTCCGCGGTGGCCCGTTCCTCCATCAACTGGCAAGTGCTGGTCGTCATTGGAGCGGCGTTGGGTATCGGCAATGCCATGCAGACGACGGGTGCGGCGAGCGCCTTGGCGTTGGCCGTCATTTCGGCCTTCACGGACGCCTCACCGACCGTCATGCTCCTGGTGCTGTTCCTCGTTACAGCAACGTTCGCTCAGCTGATCACCAACAACGGGGCCGCGGTGCTCATGTTTCCTCTATTCATGGAGGTCGCAGAGCGCTTTCCCATTCACCCCCATGCCTTGGTGTTCACCCTGATGGTGGCAGCGGGCAGCACCTTCCTTTCGCCCATTTCTTATCAGACCAACCTGATGGTGTACGGTCCCGGCGCTTACCGCTTTCTCGACTTCTTCCGCCTCGGGGGACCCATCACGTTGCTTCTCGCGCTGACGTGCGCAGTGCTGGCCCCGCTCCTTTACTGA
>CAZNZA010000189.1:0-8417 GCA_964577325.1 uncultured Polyangiaceae bacterium | reverse complement strand
CGGAACAACCTTACGGTTTTGAGCACCGGAAGCGCAGCGGAACCAGCCTCAGCGACCGAGATCGGCGGGGGCCCCTCAAGCTTTAGACGTCACGCCACAAATCGTTATCCCAAGGCAACCAACGGAGCGATGAGGAGTGCTACGACACTCATCACCTTAATCAAAATCGACACGCCCGGGCCCGAGGTGTCCTTGAAGGGGTCGCCGACGGTATCGCCGACGACGGCCGCCTTGTGGGTGTCGCTGCCCTTCGGATGACCGGCAACGCCGCCGGCCTCGATGAACTTCTTGGCGTTATCCCAGGCGCCACCTGCGTTGGCCATGAACAAACTCATGGTCGCGCCCGTGGCCAGAGCGCCGGCAAGCATGCCCGCCAATGCGTCGGGGCCGAGGATGAAGCCGACGAGGACGGGTGAGAACACGGCCACGACACCGGGCAGAATCATTTCACGCAGCGCCGACTTGGTGGCGATGTCGACGATGGCTTTGGCATCGGGTTCGGAAGTCCCCTCGAGCAAGCCTTTTATTTCACGGAACTGACGTCCGATTTCGGTCACGATGCTGCCGGCTGCCTTACCGACCGCCATCATCGTGGACGCGCCCACCACGAACGGCAACGTGGCACCAATGAGCAGACCGATCAGGATTTGAGGGTCTGTCAGGCGCAACTCCATTTCCGCCAGGTTGTTGGCCAGTCGCACCTGGTTGACTTCCAAGTTGTAGGCTGAGAACAACGCTACCACGGTGAGCGTTGCGGAACCGATGGCGAAGCCTTTGCCGATGGCAGCCGTGGTGTTGCCGACCGAATCGAGCTCGTCGGTGATGGCGCGCACTTCGGGTCCCAAACCACTCATCTCGCTGATGCCGCCGGCGTTGTCAGCGATGGGGCCGTACGCGTCGACCGTCATCACGATGGCCGTGCCGGCGAGCATGCCGACGGCGGAAAGCGCAATGCCGTACAAGCCGAATTCGGTCTCTGCCATGGCCGCGTTGGCGACGAAGGCGACACCCGCGACGATCAACAGTGCCGTGACGGTCGACTCCATACCCACCGCCAAGCCTTGGATGACGTTGGTTGCCGGACCCGTCTTGGACGCTTCGGCAATCCGCGATACCGGTCGCATCGCCGTGTAGTATTCGGTGATGAGGCCGATGAGGCCGCCGCCGAAAGCACCCGCGGCGAGCGCTACGGTAACACCGCTACTGATGCCGAGCATGGGCAAGCCGATGGCGCACACCACCACGAGCACGATCGGTGGCACGAGCAGCGAGCCGCGCAACACGGTGGCGGGCGGAAGGTTGCGCATGGCGCGCGCGGCGAAGATGGAGCCGATCGAAACCGCAAGCCCCAATCCTGCGAGCACGAGCGGGAGCGAGACGCCCACCAATCGCACGAAGTCTGGGCTCTCGGCCCCCGGCATCAACACGGCGAGCGCCGCGTCGGGTGCCGTCAGGGCGATGGCCATGGCCGCCACGATGGCCGCGACGAGTGACTCGTAGATGTCGGCGCCCATGCCCGCCACGTCGCCGACGTTGTCGCCCACGTTGTCGGCGATGACGCCAGGGTTACGGGGGTCATCTTCAGGGATGCCTTCGATCACCTTGCCCGCGATATCCGCGCCCACGTCGGCGGCCTTGGTGTAGATACCGCCGCCGATACGCGCAAACAACGCGATCGAACTGGCGCCGACTGCAAACGAATGCAGGACGGTGCCCAGGCTATGGGACAGTTCGCCGTCGCCCTTGAACACGAGGTACAGACCACCCAGGCCGAGCAGCGCCAAGCTCGCCACGAACAGACCCATCACCGCACCACCGTCGAGGGCCAGCAGCAGGGCATCGGCGCGACTGCCGCCGCGGGCCGCCTGCGCCGTGCGAACGTTGGCGTATGTGGCGGCTTTCATGCCGCCAAAGCCGGCAAGCAAGCTCAGGATGGCTCCCAAGAAAAAGCACACGCCGGCGATCAGACCAAACTGCCACGACAGCAAGGCGAAGACGACCACCACGTACACCGCCAGCACTCGGTACTGAGCCTGCAGGAACGCCATAGCGCCCTCGGCGATGTACCCGGCGATCTTGTTCATCAAGTCCGTGCCGGTGGGTTGGCTCTTTACGCGAAAGTAGAAATATACGGCGACGACGAGACCCAGTACGGCGGCAACCATCGAGCCGTAGAGGAGGTTTTGGACGAGTTGTTCAGACATATGGCTTTGCTTAGGGGCTGCCGTCGCTCCGTTTGCTGACGGAGGGGGCGCCGAACGATACGCCCCCTTATGGCATCATGGCCGCGCTTGCAATCGTTAGCGCGTGCCGTGCGTACACTCGGGCCGCTGGGTAGGGAAAGGGACGAGGCGCCAGCGTTCGACCGTCCCTCATGCCTGCCCCGCCGCCGGCTTTCCGGGCCAAGCGCGGTAGCTGCTATGAACCAGTCGCGGGGGCCGAGGCGCTTCCCCGACCAAATGGGAGAATCGATTGACACTGGAATCCTCCGCGACGTTCCCGGGGCGAGCGGGTGTCCCACCGCCCATGCATGCTTCAGCGCGCGACAGCTGCGGGCTCCGCTCGGTGATTGGAAGCCTCGGCATTTGCTGTTCGCGCGCGGGGCCGGGCCCACTAGGGTGGACGCGCTGCATGTTCACCTCGCTTATCCAACGTCTGCACGCCCTACGAGCCAAGGCGGCTCCTCATGACGCGCGCCTAGCCGCCGTGGCGTATGTGCTCGTGGCCTGTACCGCGGTCCTACCTTTGTGGACCGCGCGTTACTCGGCCATTCAAGATCTGCCCCAGCACTTGGCCGCCGTGCGCGTGCTCTTCGACTACGGCGACCCCGAGCTGCGATTCGGCGATTACTTCGAGCGCACCCCGTTCTCGACGCAGTACATCGCCTACTACGCCGTCGTCGGGCTCGTCAGCACCGTGATGCCGTTGGCTGTGGCCAACAAGGTCGTGCTTTCGCTGGCATTGATCGGAATCCCGTTAGCGCTGCGTGCACTGCTGGCTGCCTTGCGCCTGAACCGGGGCCTTGGCTTGCTCGTGCTTCCATTACTTTGGAACGCGCACCTCATTCTTGGCTTTCTCAATTTCATAGCAGCCATTCCCTTTGCACTTTTTGGTCTTGCCTTGGCCGTCGAGCAACGGCTAGCGCCCACGCGCCGCAGGGGCATCCTGTTAGGCGCCGTCGGCCTAGGGACGTTCTTGCTGCACGTCGTGCCGTTTGCCGTTTTTGGGTTGGGCGCCGCCGTCGTGGGCCTGGCCCGCGATAGAAAGACACTGCTTCACACGTGGGCGCCGCTCGTGCCGAGCGCGCTAGCGGCGGGTTTGTGGTTACTCTCGAGCGCAGCCGGACGCTCGACGCTGAATGCTGCCGGTGCAGGCGACGCCGACTCGGGCAGCGCCGAGCCGCAGTTCCTCAGTTTCGGCAAAGCGCTGAGCGAGTTTCCGTCCTGGGTGATCGACGTGCTGCCGGGTCAGAGTGACGATCGCACTCTCGTTTGGTGGGCGGTGCTGTGGCTGATAGGCATGGCCATGGCCAGCCGCACCTCAGCGCGGCCGCTGCTTCTAGCGCTGCGGCTTCGGGTTCGCTTATTGGCGCCAGTGTGCGTGGCGGCTTACTTCATGATGCCGGCGTCCTATGACTGGATTTGGCCGATCAATGCTCGCTTTGCATTGCTTTCGACGATCTTCGCCATCCCCTTGCTGCCACGTCTGTCCATGGCTCGCGCCGCTCCTCTCGTCGTCGTCGCCTCATTGCTCGGCGTCATGAGCAGTCGCAACGTGAGTGCGGCGTTCGACCGTTTCGAGCGCGAAGTGGGCGACGACTTCGACGAGGCGTTGGAGCTCATCCCGAAAGGTTCACGCGTAGCTGCGCTCATTTTCGAGCGTCATTCGCGCGCCGTCAAGTTTGCTCCGTTCATCCATTTCGGCGCCTACAACCAAGCCAGGAACGGCGGTGCCGTCATGTTTACGTTCGCCGATTTTCCTCAGTCGCCGTTTCGCTTCACCGACGAACGGCCTCCCGAAGTCGAACCACGCTGGGAGTGGAAGCCCCAAGCGGTCGACCCCGATTCCGATCTGCAGTGGTACCAGTACGTGCTCGTGCGCGGCGGCCCCGGCAAGCTGAAGCAATCTCAGCGCTTCACGCGCATCTTCAGCGGCGACAAGTGGTCGCTTTACGAGCAAGCGGCTGGAGCGCGCTAGCCTGGTTGTTTCACCGACTCGTTACTTCACCAGGCGTGCTCTGACGCGCAAGCGGACGTAATCGGCGCTCCAGTGCCCGCTCTGGTCTCGCAATGCGGGAGCGAGCAGGTCCTCGACGTGACGGAGCGCCGCCTCTCGCTCGGCTTCAGGTACGGCGTCGAAAAAGGGTGCACGAAACGTCAGCAACCAGCCACGCATGCCGGTCGGCAACGGTGTTGGTCGGGGGTGAAGTTCGATGCGTTCGACGTCGAACCCGTTGCCTTCGAGCAGCGCACGGTACTCCTCCGCGGTGGGGTTGAACCAAGCCGCCGCTAAGTTACGATCGAGTCCGTAGACATCGGCCACCGCGCGCAAGGCCGTGACGATGGCCGCGATGTTGCCGTGCCCACCAAACTCCGCCACGAAGCGCCCGCCGGGCTTGAGCGCCCGCGCTACGCCGGCAACTACGTCCTGCGCGCGCGTCATCCAGTGCAACGCAGCATTGGAAAACACTGCGTCAAACTGCTTGTCAAAGACTAACGACTGCCCGTCCATCGAGCGAACGTTCAGCCCGCGCTCTCGGGCCGCACTCAGCAAGTCTTCACTCGAGTCTACGCCAAGGACGTCAGCACCGAGCTCGACCAGCTTGACCGTCAACGCTCCGTCGCCACAGCCTACGTCCAGGACTCGCTCCTGGGGTTCGACAGCGAGCCAGCGTAGGATCTCTGCCCCCAGTTCGGGAACGAACGACGCGTTGCCGACATAACTGCCGGCAGACCACGCCTGTTTGAAGGTGGACTCGGTGGAAAGATCGACTCGGCTCATGTTAGAACGGCCCACCCTGCCCGGCCGCGGCCAGCGCGTCAAGCGTCGCTGCGTTCGGCTTGCCGCCAGAGGCCCGGGATGGTTATGGTGCAGCTTCTGGTCACGCAAGTCATGAAGGGCTCGAGCCCGTGAAGTTTCTGGGTGCGCAGTTTAGCTACTTCTTCACCCAGCGCGATGCTCGGCGTAACTTGCACGCGCTCGCTCGCTACCTGCTGTTCATAGCAGCGACGGTAGTCGTCTATGCCGCGGCGTTCCGCGCCATCATGTTGCACCACGAGGGGCAAGAGCATTCGTGGGTGACGTCCGTCTATTGGACGCTCACGGTGATGAGCACGTTGGGGTTTGGTGACATCACCTTCCATACTGACCTAGGTCGCCTGTTCAGTATCGTCGTGCTGCTGTCGGGCATCGTGCTGTTGCTCATCGTGCTACCGTTCGCCTTCATTCGCTACTTCTATGCGCCCTGGCTCGAGACGGCGCTGTACCACAAGGCACCGCGGGATGTACCTGAGGAGACGGAAGGGCACGTCTTGATCTGCGGCTACGAAAGTATCGCCGCAGCATTGGTGGCGCGTTTGCAAGCCCACAAGATCCCGTACTTCGTACTCCAGCCGGACGTCAGCAGCGCGGCCGAGCTCATCGGCGAAGACATCTCAGCGGTCGCGGGGGACTTGGATAGCGCTGACACGTATCGCGCCCTACGCGCCCAGCATGCGCGCTTGGTATTCGCCAATCTCGACGACGCTACCAACACCAATATCACCCTCACCGTGCGCGAAGTGTCTGCCACGACACCGGTGCTGGCCGTGGTGGAGGATGCCGATTCGATCGACGTGCTCGAACTTGCCGGCGCCAACACCGTCTTGCCCCTCAAGCATCAGCTAGGAGAGCAATTAGCGGCACGGGTGAGTGTGGGGCGTTTACATACGCACGAAGTCGGCAGATACCAAAATCTCGTGATTGCGGAGTTGGTGGTCCACGATACGGCGCTGGTGGGAAAGTCGCTGCGAGAAAGCGGTATTCGTCAGCGCACCGGCTTGAACGTGATCGCCTACTGGGACCGTGGTAAGTTACAACAAGCACATCCCGATGCGGTGCTCACCGCACAGTCGGTGGTCGTGGTCATGGGTACCGCAGAGCAAATCGCTGCCCTCGAGGCGCGCTATGCAGGCGCCGAAGTCAACGATAACCCGGTACTCATCCTGGGTGGTGGCAAGGTAGGCCGCGCCGCGGCCCACGCCCTGCGACGCCGCGGCATTGGTGTTCACGTGGTCGAAAAAGACCGCAGCCTCGAACCGCGCCTTACAGCTCTTGCAGACCGCGTCTTCTGGGGAGACGCCAACGATCGCCAGCTCTTGGCCGCCGCCGGCCTCGAGAGCGCCCCCTCAGTCTTGTTGACTACCCACGACGACGCCACCAACACTTACTTGGCCGTTTACTGCCGACGCCTCAACCCCAAGTTGCGCATCGTCAGCCGCGTCACGGAAGAACGTAACGTCGAAGCCATCCATCGCGCAGGCGCCGATCTCGTGCTGAGCTACAGCTCGTTGGGCGTGCAGTCCGTACTCTCCAAACTTCAGGGACACCAGATGGTCATGCTCGGAGAAGGCGTCGATCTCTTCGAACTCCCCGTCCCTGCCGCGCTCGACGGACAAACCCTGATGGGCAGCGCGATCCGCAACCAGACCGGCCTGACCTGCGTGGCCATCCAGAAGAACGATCACTTGCAAGCCAACCCCGACCCAAGCTCAGTCCTGACCAGAGACTCGAGCCTCGTGGTGATTGGCACAGCTAAACAACGCAAAAAGTTTGCTCAAGTGTTCGGGAGTTGAGGGGCCGCGCTTTCGCGGACGCCGTAACTCTTGACTTCGCAGCTCGAACACGTGCCGGTTCAGCCGCTGGACAGCGCAACCGAGCGAAGCCGTTCCACGAGCTCCGCCCGGAAACGCTCCAGCTCGCCAGCTTCCAAGGGTCGTAACATGACTGGAAGAGGCGACGACGGAAAGCTCTTGAGGAGAAAGGATAAGACACCAGGATCGATACCTGCGTCTTTTGACAGTGCGGGACCAAGGGCGCTTTCAGGAGAAAAGCCCTCCCTGTCCAAAAAGTACAGATCCACGAGATCACGCGGCTCTGAGCGCGAGAGCAGACAAGTCAGCTTGTTAGCGTGAAGGTCTGCAAGCGAATCAACCGTCACCCCCTCGACGTTGTCCCTTGGTCCAAGCGGTGCACTTGGCTCGTGCGCGATATCGAGTTCTATCGGCTGCACCCCCAGCGTCAGCTCGCAACGGACGAAGCTTCCTCCGTCACGGACGATGCGTACGGACGCTCCCATCTCCCCAGCCGTCTCTCGCACAGCCGCGAGGACATCACGCACAGACTCCTTGTCGTCGCAAAATAGATCCAAGTCCCGAGAGAGTCGATGAGCCAGATGCACCCCACTGAGTGCGGCGCCACCCGACAGACGACACGCAGCCGCAGCTTGCACACGACGAAGAAGCTTCCGCTGCTCAGGCGGGACGACTCGATCGTCCCATGCAAGCGGCCTCACGTCATTCACCATCACCCTTCCCGTCGGGTGGCGACAGTTGCAGAAGGTGACACCACAGCTCTCGCGACTTTCCGAGGTGGCGCCAAAGTCGCGGCCACGCGGCGCGTATCTCCTGCACGTTTGTGTACAACCAAACATCGCGCGTGTTCGCTTCACGCAGTAGCGCCCCAAGCCAGTACGCCCGCTCTTCTTCGTCCGCACTCCGGAGCTTCTGGCGCAAGTCCCCAACCGTCGCATCGAGCCACCATAGAAAATAGGGACGCGTCTCGTCGAGCCGCAGGTCATCTGAGGTGGGAGGCAGCATCGAGGCCGAGTCTAGCACTTCAGAAGCAGCCTTGCAGCTGCTCTAGACCGTGTGGTCCGTCAGACGTCTTCGTAAGGGTTCGTACAGTCCGCTGTCGACTGCCAGCGCCTGCTGCAACCGAAATTGCCATCCGGCGCGACGAACGCCCGAAGCTTACCACTCACGCGACCATCGGGCGGGGAGCTCCAGAACCCGGGCAGTTCCAAGTCCCACTACGGTGAATTCGTGTTAGCGAGCGCATCGTAAGTCTACCTCTGACAACCCGCTTGCTATCGCTCAGAGTTGTCTCACTCTAGGGCAGTCCCCGGGAGAACGCGACGAAGACGCGCGACTGCGGTCAGCGGGAGATTTTTCGGTGTGGCAGGAGCAGTCTTGGCCAACGCGTCCTCGCGCTCCCCCGCGAGGCGGGTTTAGCGACACCCTCGGTAGCGTCTGCTGTGCAGTTCCCACGAGCGATACTTGACCAAGAGCTTCGGAACGAACGACATTGGCGCTAGTCCGCAGGTATCAATTTCCCGATAGCGGGGGCACCGCCTTCTGGCCGAAAATGGAATCACACCA
>CAZNZA010000188.1:7128-8625 GCA_964577325.1 uncultured Polyangiaceae bacterium | reverse complement strand
TGAGCACCGGAAGCGCAGTGAGGTGGTCGCAGCGACCGGGATCGACGGGGGTGGTTTGCGCTGAAGATACCGGGGAGGGCCGGAACACTTGCTTGCCACTGTCTCTGCACGCGTCGCGACACGGCTGCCTCGGGCGGACTTTCACGCTGTTTTGCTTGACTTCGCGAAGCCCGGACCGCTTAGTTCGCTCCCGGATGCGAATCGGTATCTTCAGCGACGTGCACGGAAACTACGAGGCCTTAACCGCAGTGCTGGAGCGATACAAGCAAGCATCCATCGACCGCTACTATTGCCTGGGTGATACCGTGGGATACGGTGGCTCGCCGGACCAATGCTGCAACCTAGTGCGGGCCGTGACGACGGCCACCGTGCTCGGCAATCACGACGCCGCTGTCGCCGGGCGCATGGACTACGACTACTACTACGAGGCTGCCCGCCAAGCGCTCGATACCCACGCCAACATGCTGAGCGACGAGAACCTGGACTGGCTGCGCAGCTTGCCTTACACCGCCGAAGATCGAGAGCTAGACCTGGGGCTGTGTCATGGCACTCCGGCACGGGCGGAAGCGTTCGATTACATCTT
This sequence comes from uncultured Polyangiaceae bacterium, assembly GCA_964577325.1. Lineage (GTDB taxonomy): Bacteria > Myxococcota_A > Polyangia > Polyangiales > Polyangiaceae > SZUA-265. The sequence continues at coordinate 8,042 of CAZNZA010000188.1, read as the reverse complement.
TGCGCCGGAACAAGCCCAAGAGTGCCTCGGGATGTTCGACGAATTGCCGGGGCTGACGGTCATCGGGCACTCGCACCTGTGCAAAGTTTTCAAACTGTCGGCCAATTCGGTCGAGGAATTGCCGCCCATCGACTTCGTGCTCGAGGCCGGGCACAAGTATATCGTGAGCGATGGCTCGGTGGGTCAGCCTCGCGACTACGACAACCGAGCGAGCTACACCATCTTCGACACGGAAGCGCGTCTGTTCGAGTTTCATCGGGTGGCCTACGACATAGAAACGGCAGCCGCGAAAATTTTGGCGGCAAAACTCGACCGCAATTTCGCCCATCGCCTCTTCGTCGGCGTTTGAGCCGAATCGACGGCTATCCGTCAGTCGATGGACACAGTGGTGCGCACGAGGTCAACGCCTTGTCCTACTGGAAACGTCATGCGCCGAACTTGATTGACCAAACATCTGCCCAGCGCAGCGTCCCCGGGGGCTGTCTCGACCGTTACACCTACGGCTTTGCCCTCGGCGACCGCGACGCACATCGCCACCTCCGTTTGCGGCTTTGGTCGACAGCGCAGGACCTCTACGCGCTGCAACGCTGCCGCGTAGGCCGTGCTCGATACGTCAGCACGTGTCGGCTGCGCGACATCCACCCGCTGTTCCGAAGCATCGAATGCAGCCTGGCATCCGGGGCCACCGTGGGAAACGTGGGTCCCGGCGCGGCCTGGTTTCGCTTCGACCCGCTGGCTTTCGACGGAACGGCTCGGGGGTGGGGCATGGCGCTCGAGCTTGACTGGAGCCGTGTCGGGGTGTGTCGGCTTTCCTAGCTGCAACTTTGCCGCAAAGTCTTCTTCGAAGGGATCCGCAGCCGCAGCAGACGTGCTTTGGGCGTCTCGCCACGCGTCGTTGAGCGAAAGCCCCCGCA
>CAZNZA010000188.1:0-7028 GCA_964577325.1 uncultured Polyangiaceae bacterium | reverse complement strand
TCGTCGTGAAACACTTGTGGCTCGTCGTGCAACACCGACTCCGCTGCACCGTCCGGCGCTACCTCGACGGCTCGAGGCTGCAGTTGCGGTGTCGATGCGACCGCGGATCGCGCCCTTGCCGCGGGCATCGTCATAGCTGCGCGGGCAACACCGACGTTGGACTGCCAATCGATGCGGTCCGTCAACGGGGTGGACATCAGGCCAGCCAAGTTGGGGGGCGATTGCACGAGCAACCAACAGCCCGCGACCACTCCTAGCCAGGCGCCCCCGATAAGCTGCCCCGACCCGACCCGCCAGCGACGCGGAGCGAGCTGCTGCTCCTCGTCGTGGAGCACTTCCGGCAGACGAAAGCGACGCAGCTCGCCGTTCGGAAGGATCACGCGACGGGGAGGTTGGCGCACGCGCATGCATGTAACGCAGCCTGTCGAGCCTGTCGACGACTACGAGGGCTCGGCACGGCTCGCACCCTTTCGCGGCGCTGCCCCGGCTTTGCCCACTTCGGCACTTTCCCCGCGAAGCCTCGCCACGGGCCGCGAGTTCGGTATATACAGGCACGGCGAACGACGAAGTTCGTCCCCCGTCCCCCACTCCGATCCAAACCCGTGCCTATCCTCCTGATACAGGCCACCGGCCGCGACCACCCGGGCATCATCGACGAGCTCGCTTTGGTGATGAACAACTACGACGCCCGCATCCTGGATGTCGGCCAAGCCGTCATTCATCGCACCCTGAACCTGGGCTTCTTGGTCGAGATCGAGGCAGGTGACGAAAAGTGCAAGGGTGAGCTCGCGGAAACTGCCCGTCAGCTGGGGCTCGACCTTCGCGTCGCCCCCGTGCCGCCCGAGGAGTACGAGGCGTGGGTCGCGCGCCACGGCGAGAGCCGCCACATCATCACGCTCTTCGGTCCCTGTATTCGCGCCACGCATCTCGCAACGCTCGGCCACATCGTGAGCCAATTCTCGCTCAACGTCGACGTGATCACCCGGCTCAGCGGGCGGCCCTCTTTGTCAAACCCCTGTGCGAGCAGCAACGCCTGCATCGAGTTATCGGTACGCGGTACTCCATCCGATCCCACCGATCTGCGACGACAACTCATCGAAGCCGCTCAGCGGCTGCAGTGCGACATCGCTTTTCAGGAAGACAACGTCTGGCGGCGCAATCGCCGGATGATCGCCTTCGACATGGACTCGACCCTGATCCAAGCCGAAGTCATCGACGAACTCGCACGAGCGTACGGGGTCGTGGGAGAAGTGGCCGCCATTACCGAAGCTGCCATGAATGGGGAACTCGACTTCGACCAAAGCCTGCGCCGACGTCTGGGACACCTGCGTGGCATGCCTTCCGAGGTCATGGATTCCATTGCCCGGGCCCTGCCGTTGACGCCGGGGGCCGAACGTCTGCTGCGCACGGTCAAGGGGCTTGGCTACAAGACGGCAATTCTAAGCGGCGGGTTTACGTTCTTCGGTGACCATCTCAAGCGCAAGTTGGGCATCGACTACATGTTCGCGAACGAGCTGGAAATCGTGGAAGGACGGCTCACCGGGAACGTCATTGGACCGATCGTGAACGGCCCTCGAAAAGCAGAGTTGTTGGCTGAGATTGCGCGTAAAGAGAACATCCGCCTGGAGCAGGTTATAGCGGTGGGAGACGGGGCGAATGATCTTCCTATGCTCGCAGCAGCAGGGTTAGGCATCGCCTTTCACGCCAAACCTCGGGTACGGGAGTCGGCCAAACAACACATCTCCACAGCTGGACTGGACGGGATCCTCTATCTGATCGGGGTTCGCGACCGTGAAGTCGCGCCACTGAGCGTACGCTCGGACGACAACGGCTGATCGTAGCTCAGTAGTGCCAAGGAAAACGGCTGAAGTCGCGCGGCCTCTTCTCGAGGAATGCGTCACGCCCCTCCTGTGCCTCTTCCGTGCCGTACGCCAGACGCGTCGCTTCGCCTGCGAATAGCTGCTGACCCACCATGCCGTCGTCGGGCAGGTTGAACCCGTACTTGATCATGCGCATGGCCGTCGGGCTCTTGGAGTTGATCTCCTTGGCCCAAGACAGCGCCACATTCTCCAACTCCTGATGCGGCACCACTCGGTTGACCATGCCCATTTCAAAGGCTTCGCGTGCGGAGTAGTCGTAGCCTAGAAAGAAGATCTCGCGTGCTCGCTTTTGACCCACCTGACGCGCCAGTAGCGCTGAGCCGTAGCCGCTATCAAAGCTAGCGACATCGGGGTCGGTTTGTTTGAAGATCGCATGCTCTTCGCTCGCAAGCGTCAGATCGCACACGACGTGCAGACTGTGCCCGCCACCAACGGCCCAACCGGGCACGACAGCGATCACCACCTTCGGCATGAAGCGGATCAGGCGTTGCACTTCGAGAATGTGGAGTCGCCCCAGTCGTGCGGGATCGACTTCCCCGTCGTGCGTGTACTGATACCCATCCTTGCCCCGGATCCTCTGGTCGCCGCCAGAACAGAACGCCCAGCCTCCGTCCTTGGGCGACGGTCCGTTGCCGGTTATCAGCACACATCCGACATCGCTCCAGCAGCGAGCGTGATCGAGCGCGCGATACAGCTCATCGACGGTCTGGGGCCGAAACGCATTACGCACCTCCGGCCGATTGAAGGCGATCCGAACGGTACCTTGGTCCAGCGCCCGATGGTAGCTGATGTCCTGAAATTGAAAGTCGGAGACCGCGCGCCATCGCCCGGGATCGAAAAGCGTCGAAACCATGGGCATCCTGTAGCCCAAAGTCTGCGCGCGCTAAAGCGCTTTGCTGTCTACGGACGTCGTCAGCCGCGCCTGACGTGCTCGCCGCTTGTCCGCTTGCTGCTGTTGGACGCGAAGCGCCCGTAGGAGATGGCCGGAGCTGCCGACGCGACGCCCCACCTGTGTCGCCACCCGCCTCGCATTCTCCAGCGCTACGGGAGACAGGAACCGCACGTGAATGTGCGTTGCGTGCCCGCGAGCATGCCGGATCGTTGGTCCACGCTGAGGCATTGGTCCGTCGAACATCGATTCGATGAACGCCTCGGGTTCACCGATCTGTTCGGCGTGTTGGCGCAGCGGCTGATGCAAGCTGCGATCGATGAACGCGTACTGCAGCCCGCCCGTGCGCTCCATCGCGCTGAGCAGAGCCCACGTGCGCGGCACGTCTAGATTGGTCGGAGTAGCGGGTGCATACCAGCGTGAGCCGTCCGTATAGTAGTAGCCTAAGTCGACGTCGGTTCCGTTCTGATGACTTCGGTGCGGGCGTAACCACCCGCCGGAAGCGCGGCTGAGATGCCCGACGGACAGAACGGGAGTGTCTGGAAACAGGCGATGAACTTCGGCTATCGCCTGCTCGATGGCCACCACCGTTTCTTGGGTGCCGAACGCCTTGTCCGGCTCCTCGAGCTTCCACCGCGGATCGTCATCCGCCAGTTGAACCGCGTTGAACAGGTGACCGCGATTGGCGCGACCTATGGCAATCGAACCCAAGAGCGCTGGGTTATCTCGAAACGCTGAGGCAAACGCCGCGGGCTCCAAGCGCGCTACTTCGACTACGGGCGGCTTGGCTACCAGCGTTTGGTGCAGTGCGTCGTCAGCAGACAGACCACTGGCAAACGACGCTTCCTCTGACGCCGTATCGGGAGCCCGTGCGGGAGCTACTGAGGGGTCTTGCCCCTCAGCCTGCGTCAAGAGAGCCGCACAAGCTGCCAGGGTACCTGTGACGGCGCAACTGAACGCCAATAGTCGAGCCAAGTCCAAACGCAAAGCCGGCTAAGTGTTGCACGATGTCGTTCGGATTACCGACAAAAGTCGTCGGCGCTTGCACTTTACACTCGTTCGAGGGCCTCGAGCTCGTGTTCAATCGCTTCCCACTCCTGCGTCAAAGCACTCACTCGTGCCTCGATGTCGGCCTTTTCTTTATTCAGGTCGTCGATCTGCGACGGAGTGTGAGTTTGATAGAAAGTGGGATCACAAAATTTCAGTTCGAGCTGGCGCAGCCTTTGTTCGCCGTCGTCGATCATTTGCAGCAGCTCATCCCGACGTTTCGGCAAAATCTTCTTTCGATTCTGCACGCGCTTACGCTCCGACCATGACTGTTGGTTGTCGGACGTCACGGAACTTTTCTTGTCCTGCTTTGCGCGCAGGACGACGGCCTGCTGATCCAAATGATCATGCCCCGCATGTGCCAGATACTCGCCGTACGATCCTCGAAAATCCGTCACTCCCTGAGCATGAATCTCGAAGACGCGGGTCGCGACTCGAGACACGAACCAGCGATCGTGAGACACGAACACGACGGTCCCTTCGTACTCCGCCAGCGCCCGCACCAACGCCTCGATGGATTCCAGGTCGAGGTGGTTGGTGGGCTCATCTAGCACCAAGACGTTCGGCTTCTGCACCATCAAACGACAGAACACCAGCCGGGCCGCTTCTCCACCAGACAGGGAGCTCACCGACTTCTCCACATCGTCGCCTGAGAATAACGCACGGCCCAACATGCCGCGCACGAAGGCCGTTCCCTCCTGCGGGCAAGCATCCCAGACGAAGCTCAGCGGCGTTTGGGCCCCGTCGTTCAGCAACTCCGCGTGATCCTGAGCGAAGTAGCCGATGCGGACTTCGTGGCCCCACTCGACTTGCCCCTGGTCCGCCACGAGCTGACCCACCAAGATCTTGAGCAGCGTCGACTTGCCCAAGCCATTCGCACCGATGACTGCCAATCGCTCACCGCGCCGAAGCTCGAGCGAAACATCCGTCAGCACTCTTTGAGCCCCGAATGCTTTGTAAAGCGATGTCGCACGCAATACGTCGCGGCCGCTCGGACGCTCCTGCTGAAAGCGCAAGTGTGGCGCTCGACGCGTGGTACGCGGTACCTCGACGACTTCGATTTTTTCGATCTGCTTGGCCCGGCTTTGGGCTTGCCTAGCCTTGGTCGCCTTCGCGCGGAAGCGTTCGACGAAGGCCCGCTTCTCCGCTATCAACTTCTCCGCGCGCGCTTGCTCGGCTTCCCTCTGGGCCCGCTTCAGCTCCTTCTGCGCGAGAAACTGTTCATAGTTGCCGACATACACCTGTATCGTACGATAGTCGGCGTCCAGAATGTGGGTAGCGATTGAGTTCAAGAAGAGGTGATCGTGAGAGATTACCACCGCGCACCCCTCGTACGACTTGAGGAAGCCCTCGAGCCATGAAATCGACAGGATGTCGAGATGGTTCGTTGGCTCGTCGAGCAGCAACACATCCGGCTGGCCCACGAGCAGCTGAGCCAAGAGCACCCTCAACTTGAAGCCGCCCGACAAGGCGCTGAGTGGGAGCTCGAGAGCGTCGGCGCGGATCCCGAGTCCCAATAGGACGCTGCTGGCCCGGGATCGCAACGTGTACCCATCTCGAGCGGCGACGCTCTCTTCGAGCTCCGCGATACGGTCGGGCTCCAAAGTGGTACCGTGCACGACAGTCTCGAGCGCCTGCAGGGCCGCGTACGCCTCTTCGTCCCCGCGCATGGCGTGTTCGATGGTGGGAATGGCGTCATCGAGGAACCGGTCCTGGCGCAATACCCCCAGGCGTGCCGTCTTCGGCAACGTCACCGACCCGTCGCTCGGAGCCTCGTCTCCGGTGAGGATCTTCAGAAATGTAGTCTTCCCCGCGCCGTTTGCTCCGACCAGCCCATAGCGACAGCCGCGGTTGAGCTGAAGCGTCACGTCGTCGAACAACGTTTGTGGCCCAAATTGCTTCGATAGCCCTTGAATTTGCAGCATGGAGGACTGCGAGCCCTAGCATAGAGGGGAGCCAAAATCACTGCATGTGGAGCTACTGCACGCCCACACGCTATGGAAAGGCTGTCGTTGGGCCGTTATCTCTTACGAGTACCCGTCTCATGTCCAGTAGCCCCGACCATCCTTCCATTCACGTGCTCGTGGTTGAAGACAATCATGTCCTGCTTCGTTCGTTCATGGGCTTGATACGGGCCAACCGTATGCGCGTGAGTTCGGCCCCCGACGGCATCGCTGCGGTGGAAGCGGTGGCCAACTCGATGCTTCAAGGCCAGCCCTTCGACGTGGTGCTGTCGGACATCGCCATGCCGAAGATGGACGGCGTTGGCCTGTTGCGCGCCCTGCGGACCCACGATCTGGACGTGCCTGTCGTGCTCATCACCGGGCAACCTGCCCTGGACAGCGCGGTTCGCGCGGTAGAGCTCGGTGCCTATCGCTACCTCTTCAAGCCGGTAGCTCCTCCTGACCTGATTCGCACACTACGGGCTGCTGCGAGCTTATGTCGCACAGCTCGCACCCAACGCGCAGCCGCGACGGAATTAGGGTTCGACGCTTGGGCGCCCACCGATCTGGCAGGGTCGGAAGCGCTTTTGGCCCAGGCAATTCGTGGCCTGGATGTGGAGTTCGACGCAATCGTAAACCTAGACCACGAGGTGAAGGCTCTCGAAGCAATCGTGCAGTGTCCGGGCGGTGCTTTCCCCACACGACAGACCCTGCTCGTGACGGCGCAGCGCCTCGGGCGCCTGCCTGAATTGGAAGACGCGGTGCGGTCGAGGGTGGTGTCGGCACTCTCCCACTCTCCACTGCCGCATCCGCTGTTCTTGGAGGTGGGTTCCGCCGAGCTCGAAGCAGGTTCACTCGTTGAAAGGCTGAGCAGTTTGCATCCCTTCGCGCGCCACTTGGTGTTGCAGCTCAGCGATGGGTACCATGGCGAGGCTCTGCTCCGCATCCGAGAGCAGCTCCTACCTCTGCGCGAGTTGGGCTTCAGAATCGCCGTAGGCAACCTCGGCTCCGCTTACGCCGGCTTGTCTATGTTTGCCCAGGTCGAACCCGACTACATCAAGTTCGATCGTGAGCTCGCCAAAGACATCCACGGCAGCACGACCAAGCAGCGACTGATCAGTAGCGTCGTGCGCTTGTGCAAAGACTTGAACGTGCTGGTTGTGGCGATCGGAGTGACGAGTGCCGCCGAAGCTGCCACCCTGGCGGGGCTCGGGGTAGACTTGTTTCAGGGCCCGCTGTTCCGGGGAGACGGCGACTGATCGCTACCTA
>CAZNZA010000187.1:5959-8645 GCA_964577325.1 uncultured Polyangiaceae bacterium | reverse complement strand
CTGGCGTTTGGCGGCGCTCTGAGCTACATGGGGGCCATGGGTTTGAAAGCTAGGGTCGTAGGGCGCGTGTGTCTGGTGTCGGTGCTGGGTTTGTCGACATCGGCCTGTGGCGTCGTGGAGTGGATCACCTCCATGTTCGACGACCGACCCAGCTTCGAGGTCGAAGTGCCCACGGCCGTTGCTTCCAGTGAACTTGCGGCACTGTTGCCCGAAATCGACGGTTTTGAACGCACGACTCTGCACCACGAGAGCCACACGCACGGCGATCATACGCTCAGCCAGGCGCACGCCATTTACACGGCGCATTCGGGGGGCAACACGGCGGACTCGGGGGGCAAGACGTCGGGTTCGGAGGGCACGGCTTCGACCATGCGGCTGGACATCCTCGATGGGACTCATGTTCCCGCGGTGCACGGGAGGCTGGCGGTCGTGATGCATGGCGTCGACGATGTTCATCGCAAACCCATCAGCGTGCAGGGTCACTCGGGCATTCAGCATTGGAATCCGCAAGCGGGCACCGTCCAGGTGACGTTGATCGTCGACCGCTTCGTCGTCGAGCTGAATGGCTCGGCCGTCTCGCCAGCGGTGGTGGCTTCCGTGCTGGAAGCGCTCGATTTGAAGCAGCTCGCTGCGCGGGCTGGGAAGTCCAAGGGCGGTGCCTCAAAAAGCGGACACTGAGGCAGGTTCGCTGACCCTGTTGGGTCAAACGCCGTGACAGGCCCAGCTGGGGGAGCGACTAAACGCGCGGCGACGACGCGTCGCCGGCCGAGTCCGATGCGCAAGTTCGGCAGTGGGCATAGATGCTGCAAGTGTCTCACGCTGGCTGCTCCCTTTCCCTGGGGCCCCACAAGAGGATTTGATGAAAAGCTCAAAACCCGTTCGTTCCATTGCTGTCCACCCGTGGGAGCGAAAGGCGATGTTGACCGCCGCCATACCGCTGCTTTTGGCAGCGTGTGAGGTGAGTGTCGATACGTCGTCCCCCGTGGAGGGTGAGCCCACCGAGCGCACGCCCAGTGATAGCGCTCCGCCCGCAGACGGTGGAGTTGCAGATGGTGGAGTTGCAGATGCGGGCGACGACAACACGGAAGCAAGCCCCTTCACTGATGGTGGAACGGTCTTTGACGATGCAGCGTTGCGGGACGCTGGAGTCGCTGCAGCAGACGCGGAGGTCGATGACGCGGCCGTGGCTGATGGCCAAATCTTGTTGGCCGCGCGCACGGCGAGTGTGGGAGAGGTCGAGCAAGGACAGCTGGCCATCGAGCGAGCCCAGTCAGCGTCGGTGCTGATGTTCGCCGAGATGATGGTCGAGGAGCATTCGCTGGCGATCGAGAGTGCAGACACGTTGGCCCAGGATGAAGGACTGGATCTCACCGAAAGCCAGCTCAGTTCGACACTCGAGCTGCAGTCGACGGGGATCCTATCCGTGCTGCAAGAGGCGGGCGACGACGAATTCGACGTCGTGTACATGGAGACCCAGGTGGCGTTGCACCAACAGTTGCTCGCTCTGCTCGATGAAGAACTTTTGGCGACGGAAGGTGGGCCTACCAACGCGGCGCTGCGCTCCTACCTGGAGCTTCTGCGCGGAGACATCGAGGCTCATCTCGAAGAGGCCCAGATGGTTTTGGAAACGCTCGACTGATGAGGCGCTTGGGCTTGGTCGTTCGTTTCGGGCGGTGTGTGGGGGTCGCCCACCGTTTGCGACCGGTGCGCTAAACCCGAGCCGATGACGTGCCGTACGGGAGCAAGTGGGTTCCCTTGGCTACCGCAGCATGCCCCTGCGCGACGGATGCATCGCGCAGTGCGAAACGCTCGTCCGTTTATTCGAAGGCCCCATCGGGTCGGCACACGTCGGCCGCCTTCGTACCACGGCCGCCGAGACGCTGGTGCTGCTGCGCCACGTTAGCCCGCTAGAGGTTGAGTCTCTGGCCGAGATTGCCCGGCAGTTGCAACCCCTGTCTCACCCCGCCGTGGGCAAGGTGTTGGGTCTGGTGCACGAGGGGACGGAGTTGTACCTCGCCAGCGAATACATTCACGGGCTGACGCTGCTCGAGCTCGTGCAGCGCAGGGTGATGCCGGCGGGGGTCGCCATGCGCATCCTTCATGACGCCATCCAGGTGGCCGATGGCTTTGCCGAACGGCGCGGCGACGCAACCCCGGGACGCTATCTTTACGCCGACACCGTTTGGGTGACGCTAAGGGGCACCGTCATGCTGTCGGAACCCGTCGTTGCGGGAGTGATGGCGCACGTAGCGCCCGCGTCATTGACGCGAGCCAGGAGAAGCTTCGACAGCCTCGGTCACGATGACACGCAAGCTCTAAGCGAGCTTGCCCAACAGGTGCTGGCGCACTCCATTGGTCTGAGCGGACGCGACCGATCCGCACTCCGCGCCGTGCTGACGCTCGAGCCTTCGCACGTTGACGTCTCACGTTCGACGTTGATGGCCAACTTGGCCTCGCTCCCCGAGCACCTGTTCGCCTCCCAGGCGGCCGTTGCAGAGCATCTCCACGCCACGGCAGGCGCGGAGTTGGATGAGCGACGACTTCGCCTGCGGCGCGCCGACAGCTTCGCGCCTCAGGTGTCCCTCGAGGAGGAAACGGCTTGTGTGGACGTGGCAGCCCTGCGAGCGCCCCGCCCGCCCGCGTTGTCTTCCCTGCCCCGACGCTCGAGCGCTGTAGCTCCGGACGT
>CAZNZA010000187.1:0-5859 GCA_964577325.1 uncultured Polyangiaceae bacterium | reverse complement strand
GCTCCGGACGAGCTCTTGCTCAACCCCGCAGAGCTTTGGCTCTCGGAGCCCGAGGAGGACCCGCAAGAAGTCACCGCAGCGTTTCGTCCCAGTGACTTGCCCCGGCTGTTAGCTCGCGCCAGTGCGTCCAAAGCGGAGCCCGAAAGTGACGCTCCCCTCGTCGAAGCCGTGCCTGCATCGGAAGCCGTGGCACGCACGGTTGCCGAAGCCCTGGCGGCGGTTCATTCCCCTGCTCCTGCCTCGTCCTCGAGCGTTGCGGCAGCGTCCGCGGAGTTTGCGCCGCCGTGGGGCGAGCCGTCGGCCGCGGCGGTCGATGTGATACAGCCCGCTGCTCTTGATAGTAACGCGCCTTCGAGCTCGTGGGCACCCACGGCAAACGAGAGTGAGCCGATTGCTCTCAACCGCATCGCGAACGACGATGCAGATATCAGCGCAGAGCTCAAGCGCGCTCAGTGGCGCCGCTTGCGCGCCGTTTTCATCCTGCTCGTACTGGTACTTGCCGCACTCGGTGGTCTAGTCTGGTCGACGTACGGCTAAGTCGCTGGTGAGACGTTCGCGCCTCGAGCGAGGCTCGTGCCGGGCCGCAGATGAACCGCCGCTCACGGCCCGATACTCCGAAGCGGCGATGCGCCGTCAGCTGCCCTCGCACAGGGTCAGACCGACGGCGTGTTCGCAGTGCTCTTCGGCGTCGAGCATGGCTGCTGACGTCACATGGAAGATGCGACACTGCACGTGATCCCCGTCCGACAGCTCGACGTTCGCCGTCGAGTAAGGCACCGATGAAACGGGCAATGCCGCGCAAGCCGCCATGCACGATGCGTTGTCTTCGAAGCGGTAGATCCCCGCTTCCTCAGGGGTGCACACGCCTTCCATCAGCGTGCAGTAACCCTCACAGTTGCTGCCGCAGCGGCCGTCCCCACCGGGACCTGCCTGTCGACAGTAGGCCGCGTGCTCGGTGCCGCTGGCGTAGCGCGACTTGGACGCGTAACGCAGACGGCAGGCAACGGTGTTGTCGTTGGTCTCCGCAGTCAACTCACCGCGCGGAAACATCTCACACACCGTCAAGCATTGCCGCATGTCACGGTACTGCTCGAGATCTCCCGTGCATAGCTCCATGATTTCGGAACAATACTTGTCACACAGCTCCGGCTCGCTCGGCTCAGTGCTCTCTGCCGTGTCGGCCGTGTTGTCCTGAGCACTCGTATCCGAATCGTCCGTCTCGTCGACCCCTGTCGCGCCGGGTGTCGCCGTATCGTCGCCTGAAGCTTCCGTGTCTGTGCTGAAAGCAGCTTCCGCATCCGCTTCTTGCGCCGAGACCGCACCATCGGGAGCAGCAGCGTCATACGCACCGCCGTGATCATCGCCAGGCGACGCGCTGGTAGCCGCGTCGGACGCCTCGTCGCCGCCACCGCCGGCGGCGTCCTGGCCGCCCGTCGTCAGGCGCGAATCCACTTCGGCCTTTTCGATGCCGAGCATGAGGTTACAGGCACTCAGCAGCCAAAGGCTCGACAGAGTGTGCACCCAAACCGTTGACTTTACCATACGCCCTCTAACTGTAACCCGCCGCCTGCAGCGCCCACGCGAGGCGATAGCTGCATCGTCATTGCCGATTCATTGCTGGATGGGGCAGTCAGCAAGAGCACGAAGGAAGCTCCCACCACCGCAAGACCTGCCCCGGCAATGATGCTTGCCGTCTCGCCATTGGTGCGCGCTTCGTCACGCAGCTCCTTGCCCCGCTGCGTACAGGCGTTGGGTTCGCTGCTCAGGCAATGCGCAAGCGACTGGTCGTTCAAGTCGTAAGCGCGGTAGCCAAAGTAACCTCCGACAGCCAAGGCTCCGATCCCAGCGAGACCGCCCACGTAGCCGAATATCCTTTGGGTGCGGCCCGGGTCCACGTCGTGAACTGCCGCCGCATCGAAGCTCGCCGCCCCGTATTCAGGGCTCCCTGCTGACGGTGTGGAGGCCGTGCCGATAGCCGGGACAGCGGGCGCTAGGCGTGCCACGCCGCTCGCCGCAGGGCTTCCAACCGGCATCTCGGTGACGATGCCGCGCTCGAGCTCCGGCACGTTTACGGTGCCCGAGCCCTTAGCCTCGACCTGAACCGTGTGGGCCCAGGGCTCGTAACCAGAAGCCACTACTTCTACCTGCTGCTCACCAGGGTTGACAGGAATAGCTGTTCCCCAAATACCAGCGGGAATGGCGGAGCCGTTGAGCATGACCTGTACACCGCTTATCGCTCGCGTCGCGTCGGACAGGGCGATGGTGACGTACGATAGTCGCGCTTGCAGATCAGCCGCGCGTTCGCGCGCTATTTGCACCCGTTCGGCTTGGCCCTGGGCTTGAGCCATGGCGGCGGCCTCTTGAAACGTCGCCCATGCGCTCGCCGTTTTGCCCAAACGATCGTAGCAATCCGCCAGGCGGAGGACCGTGCCCACGGCGGGGTCGAGCTGATGGCTCGCCTCGAACTTGTCGCACGCAGCTGCTGTCTCCCCGGATTGCAAGAGGGTGGCTGCCTCTTGGAACGCAACTTCGGCGGCGGCCTTCTCGGAGAATTGTACCTGGGCGCTCACCGGCGCGGACAGAGACATCCCGGCCAAGACAGCGGTCCATGCGCCTCGCGCGGCCCAACCTCGACGAGCCCAGGAAGGCTTGGTGGGAGTTACAGCTTGCTTCATGCTTTCCTCGTTTACAACAGATCCTGAATCGGTGTTTCGGGTGAGCGGTTCAGGGTAGAGCCAGCTCAAAGCCTTCCACCAGCAGACCGTTCATGTCCCCGCTCTTTGTGTCGCCGCGGTGGCGATACAGCGGCTGACCGCGGTAGCTCACTTGTTGCCCTACCCCGTCTTGGCGAACGAAAACACTCAGCTCATCAGGCTCAAGATCGGTAACTGCGCGCAGTGAGCGTACGCTGAACGGGGGAAAGTCGTTGGCGCAGGCTCCGACGCACGCGGAGCGAGGCATTTGCGTTTCCGTACCCAAGGTATCGTTGACATGCGTGTACAGGGTGAAGCCTTCACCGTCCCCCAAATACTTCACGCCCTCGCGTTCCTCCGAGGCTCGCATGATCACGAGATTGGGGAGGATCTGTTCCGCGACGTACCATACCTTGCCTTTGCCCTGTCCAACGATGTCCTCAGGCGCGAGGTCCTTCTTGTAGTAGTACAGCGGCCAACCGTAGTAAGTCGTTTGCGGCAGACCGTCTTCGCGAATGAAAGTTCCAAAAGCACCATCGTCGAGCCCTTCGGCGAGGACGCGGTCGTAAGCTTCGAAGATGGGCCAGGCGATCAAGCAGTCGTCAAAGCACGTAGACACCGGAGGGGTGTTGCAATTGCCCGGCAGATCCGCCGTGTAAATGTATAGAGTGTAGCCAAGGTGATCCGCGAGATAGGCGCCCAAGTACTCGCTCTTGTATAGCGTAACATGAGGACCCGGCGGAGGACCCGCGTCAGTGCCTGCGTCACCAAGGGCTTGCTCGGAGAAAGGGATGGCAGGGGTATGATAGACGCACGTTTCTGAAGGCGCCCATTCAGTGATGCCATCAGGTGATCCAACCCCCGCGTCGGGCGGCTGCCCGCTACTCGGCTCGGTGGGTGTGCCCTGCGTTGGATCGTTCGTCGACCCGTTCGACGACTCATCGGCTGTAGTCTCGTTCTCTTCCTGGTCGTCCTCATCATTGGTAGCTCCGGGTATGGAAGCGTCGGTAGAAGGCCATGTGCCGGCGTCAGTGTCTGTGCCGAACGATGCGTCTGGATTGAGCGGCTCAGCAGCAGGAGCGTCAGCCAAGCTACCGCCGGTGCTAGGTTCGTCCGATGTGATATCCGGCTCGAGCTCGATGCCTCCCCGTCGCTCCGTGAGACAAGCCGTTACAGGCAGTACTGCGAGAATGAACCAAGCGGATCTTAACGAAGAGATGTTTTGCAACATGATGGGCTACCGGGCACACGAGGCGAAAGCTGAACAAGCACCCCCGGGTACAAGTGGGTGGTGCGAGCCGCGGGTTGATCGAGCGAACCCCCGGCTTGGTAAGCAACGGCAGCCGCGCCGGTCGCGATAAGGTCTAGAGTCGTCCGCCGAACACATCCGGATCCCACGAGTCCACTTTCGGAGCCTGGGCGGGAGGTGGTGGAGCAGCTGGCTTTTCCGTCTTGGCGGATACCGCGGTCTTAGGGGAAGCTTGACTCGCACCCCTCGACCCAGGCGTCACCACTTGTCGCACGGTCGGCTTGACGGGCCGCTTGCCGGCGCGAGCAGGCGTTGACTCCCCCGCAAGGCCTTTGTCCGTGCGTTCCGCAAGCGCTGCTTCGTCGCTGGAACTTCCAGCGTCCGCAGCAAGAGCAGCGCTCGACTTAACAGCAGCAGAAGACGGCGGCGAAGGGTCGGCTCGACCGCTTTCGTCGAGCGAAGCGTCGAAAGGGCGGGGCGAGGCCGCAGCCGCGCCACCCGCTGGAATGTCGGACCCTTGCGTGATGAGTATGCCCAACAGCGCACCACCGGCCAGAAGCGCTGCGCCGGCGAACATCCCGCGCTTCGAGCGCTTGGGGCTGAACTCGATCACTGGCACTGCGTGTTGCGTCGGATTTTGTTGGGAGCTCGGCAGCGTGTTGGTGTGCGTAGCGCTGCGCCCTAAGTAAACGGCCGATAGGGAACTTGGGTTCTGGCTGGCAGCACCCAGCTCTTCGGCGTTTCGGTCCAGCACTTCACCGGCCGTGCGAATGTGTCGACGCCGGGCGTCGCCTCGCGCAGCACACGTGCGCGCCAGGAATCTCGCCACTTCTCCGTCACTGCCCTTCGTCTCTGGCATCGCCTGTTCGAGCGCATCGAGCATCTCCTCGGCGGTACCAAAGCGCAGATCCTTGTTCTTGTGCAGCGCCTTGACCACGACAGGCACCAGTGCTTGCGGATACGACGGATTGTGGCGCCACGGCGGCAACACCGGAGTCGGCGAAATCAGGTTTGCCAACGTCTCACCGGGATGGCTGCCCTTGAATGGGTGCTGCCCAGTCGTCAAGACGTACAGCAGAGTACCCATGGCAAAGATGTCGGTGCGTCGATCGAGAGGCTCACCCCTCGCTTGCTCCGGCGACATGTACGCCAACTTACCCCGCACCTGGCCATCCTCCGTCATCGACGACGAACGTTGGGTGGCTTTGGCGATACCAAAGTCCACGAGCTTTGCCGTTCCCAGGTACGTGACGAGCACATTCTGCGGTGAAATATCGCGGTGCACTACCCCGAGCAGATTCCCGTCGTGATCACTGAGCTCGTGGGCTCGGTGCAATCCGCGACAGGCTTGCGCGATGATGTTAACGCCGATGGGAACGGGGATCCCGCCGCTTTCCGCCGTCTCCTTCAGCAGGTAGCTCAACGGCTCGGCGTCCGCCCACTCCATGACGAGAAACAGCGTTCCATCTTGCTCCCCCAACTCGAGCGTGGAAATCACGTTGGGGTGCTGGATCTGGGAAGCGATCTGGGCTTCGTCCAGAAACATCTGCTCGAGCTGCGTGTCGTCCATCGCGCCCTTGCGGATCATCTTGATCGCCACGAGCTTGGTGAAACCGCGCGTGCCGTGAAGTCTCGCGGCCCATACCTCCGCCATGCCCCCCTGAGCGAGCGGAAGGAGCAGCTCGTATCGACCTAGAATGCTGCCAGCGGTGTAGAGGAACATGAGCGTCCGTTCGTTGAGGCGAAAAGTGAATGGAACTTCGCAGAGTCCGGTTCCACCGTTTGAACGGCGAGCGCCACGCTTCTTTAAGGAGCCGGCATCAGCCTCTGGAAGTCGTGACACTGACACGGTCAGGGCACCTCCTGCAGGCGCGCCCCCATCTGTGACACTGATGTTACTCAAGCCGCCAGAATCAC
>CAZNZA010000186.1:0-8697 GCA_964577325.1 uncultured Polyangiaceae bacterium | reverse complement strand
CGAGCGGCAAGTATAGGTCTGTGCGTAAATCGGATTCCGACACCTGGGTCGGATTGTTCACATAGTGTTCGTAGGCAGCGCCCGCGGGATTCATCCTTTCCCCGCTGCTGGGGAGCCATTGACCCATGAAGCGCGCCCAGGTGTCCCCGAGTTTTTCGTAGGCGCCAACGTGTGTCGTTCGAGCATACCGCCCTGCGGGAAGGATTTGCTCCCCGAGTCCGTCAGGCAAAGCGACGTGGGCGGGTACGACGATGCCTGCGTCGGAACGCAGCTGACCCACCGGCACGCTGTCCGGATCATCATGATACAGCGCGATCATCTTTGCGCACTCGTGAGCGAGCAAGCCTGATGGTCCAGCAATGGCTCCAAGACGCTCGAACGCTTCGGAGATCCGATTATAAGGGCCGATGTGGCGGACTGTCGCCAGGCGAAGTGCGGAGTGGTGTGCGATTTCTACGTTCATGTCGATGCCTCCAGTGTCTTGCGGGTGAAAGTCAACGTCGACACCTTGCGTGGAAAAGTGAATCCCCGAAGGAGTAGCTAGCGCGATACTTGCGCCTCGACGCCGGCGAAAGATGGACGGTGAAGCGCCGTATTGGCTCCGGAATGCTCGTGTGAAAGCCTCATGCGTCTCGTATCCCGCCGTGAAAGCAATCTGTGTGACCGATTGCTGGGTCGTGAGCAGGTGAAATGCGGCTCTTTCCATGCGCAGGCGTCGCATCAGTTCTACCGGTGTCTCCCACACCATCCCCCGAAAAACGCGGTGGAAGTGGAAGGGGGAAAGGCCGGCGCTAGCTGCGAGCTTTTGAAGGTCGAGCGCCCCGTCGAGATCGGATGCGATCGAAGCAAGCGCCTTACCCACGGCAAGCACGTAAAAGGAGCGGGTGTTTGGCTTCATCCGTCGTCCAATCTAAACGTAACGCTTCACGCCTGCTTGACATCGCTTGCGGATTTGAACGTTAATGACCAGCGGGCGGGCATCGCGTTGACTTGGGGCAGCGCAGTAAAGGGTTGACTGACATGAATGGGCTTGTGCCAGAGAATGGCTTCATGCGGACGAGCAAAAGCATCGGATATTGCACGTCGTGGTGGGCGCTCGTTCTGGCGCTATGCAGTGCCTGTAGCACCTCCGAGGAGGGGAACAGCGGGGATCTCGCTGCGGGTAGCGGCACAGCCCTTGGTACGACGAGCAGCATACCGACGTCAGATGTCTCGCCGACCACCTCCAAACCCAGCGCTCCGGAGGGAACGAACGCGGGTAGCGCAGTGACGAACGGCGCTGAGACACACGGTGCGTCGACTACGGGTGACGGAACCACGCCGGGAGCGCCCAGCGCAGATGTGACTGATGACGACACTGACCAAGGTGCAGGGGGCGCCGAGTCAGACAGCAGTGTTGATGGCAGCAGTGATGATGGGAGAACATCCGACACAGGTTTGCCCGACGCTGGTGTTGAGGCCACGCCAGGCGACACGGCTGCGGCCACCGACACGGACGCTGTCACGCGCACGTCCTCCACGTTCACGTTTCGGCACTTTCCGGTCGAGGCCGGCAGTAACGGTGTTTGGAGTGGGGCTGCGAACGCTGGTTTAGAAGCCACCAGCACGACCTTCGATACCGTCATCCTAGAAAACGCCTACCTGCGCGTTACCCTGCTACCGGACTACGGGGGCCGCGTGTTGAGTATCGTTCACAAGCCTACCAACCGCGAGCTGCTGTACCAGAACCCAGTCGGGACGCCGTACTTGATGTACGAGGACATTTTCTACTACGATTACCTGGTGATCATGGGGGGGATCTTTCCGAGTTTCCCCGAACCCGAGCACGGCAGGTACTGGAATCAACCCTATACCTTCGAAGTCATCAGTGAGAGTGAGGAGGCTATAACCATTCGGATGTCGAGGCACGACGACGTGGACGTGCCGGACGGAGTCCCTGAGGTGTACGTCGTCGGCCGCACCGACGTGCTGGTGGAAGTGGATGTGACGCTGCGAGCGGGGAGCACGCGCCTCGAGCTTCAGACGACACTCACCAATACTCGTGACAGCGTGGTGCCGGAGTTTGAGTTTTGGACGGTGACGACGCTGGCGCCGGGCTCGACTGTGGGACAGACGGCCATCCCGTTAAACACACGCATCATGACGGACATGGATCGCGTGCGCTTACTCGAGAGCTCCTGGAGTTGGTTTGGTGACGCCGAAGAGAGGGTGGCCGACGACGTCTTTGCGTGGAACAACCTAGCTCACTTCCAGAATTGGGTTGACCAAGGAACGGCCTTTGCCAATCCGCAGTACAGCGCCAATTGGTCGGGCTTGCTCAATGCCGACAACGATACCGGCATCTTGCGCGTATCCCCCAACGCGGAAACGCCTGGGCTGAAGCTGTGGACATTCGGGAGAGAGAGCCTCGATGTCGACCTCAACGACAGCACTCAGTGGCTCCGTCCCACGATCGAGATGTGGCATGGGGTAACGCCGGAGTTCTGGCAGCGGACGACGATGGATCCGAGCGAGGTTCGGCAGTGGCGCGAAACGTACTTTCCCACTCTGGGGCTGGAAGACATCACTGCTGCGAGTGATCATGGCGCTGTCTACCTGTCCACTTTCGAAGCGGGAGCGGAGGTCATGCTCAGCGCTGCCGCGAGCTTGACCATTCCCGACCAGACGGTAAATGTCGTTCTGCGACTCGACGGGGATGTGGTATTGGAACGGCAGGTGGTGGTTTCTCCCACCGACGCGACTACCGTGGCCGCATCTCTCGCAAACGGCGCAGTCGCTCCCGGCTCCGTTTTCGAGGCGGAGTTCTGGCGAGGTGACGTCAGTTTGCTGTCCGCAGCGTTAACGATTCAATAGCTTCTCAGGAGTTGTGCGTTTAGCGCTCGACTCGAGTGATGCACCCTGCCATAGCACGCACCGTGGCAAAAGAACAGTTGGAAGCTGATGCGGTCGTCGTGGGTGGGGGGCTGAGTGGACTCGTTGCTGCGCGCACGCTAAGACGTGGTGGTTGCTCCGTAGTCGTGCTCGAGGCGAGCTCACGGCTCGGAGGTCGTCTAATGTCTCACGAGTTTCCCGACGGGAGCCAGGCAGACCTCGGTGGACAATGGTTCGGTCCCGGACAAAACCGGCTGCTTGCGCTCGCGGCGGAACTCGCCCTGCCTGCCCATCTCACAGCTACGCGGGGCAAAACTGCGTACGAATTCAATGACAAACGGGGGCGTTACTCCGGCAGCGCCCCGCGATTGAATCCCATCGTGCTGCTCAGCGTCGCGATCGGCTTCTGGCGCCTGTCGCTTGCGGTCAATCGCTTCAAAAAGCGTCCTCCCTGGGGCACGCCCGAGGCAGCCAGGCTAGACCAGCAGAGTGTCGCCCACTGGATCCAAACTCATGTTTGGACGGTAGACGCACGCCGCTTCGTGCGCTTGTCCCTAGAAGGGATCCTGTGCGCGGAGCTCGAAAACGTCTCGTGGCTCGTTCTCTTGCACAGCGTTGCTGCCAGCGGATCTCTCGAACACATGTTTGCGGTGCAGGGCGGTGCTCAAGAGCGACAGTTTACTGACGGCGCGTATAGTCTTGTGGCGGGAGTCGCGGACGAGGTCAAGGGGTGCATCCATCTCGATCATCCCGTGACTCACATTCACCACCGTTTGGACGGAGCAACGGTCAGCGGAGCGTCCTTCGAGGTACGGACGAAGCATGTGGTGATAGCCGTTCCAGGGCCCCTGGTCGCTAAAGTAAAGTTCGAACCTGACTTAGAAGCACCGACGCGGGGCTTGTTCGAGCATATGGCAATGGGAGCCGTCGTCAAATGCGTCGTTCAGTATTCGCGTCCCTTTTGGCGAGATGCAGCGCTGTCTGGCGCAATGTGGAGCGCAAACGGACCCATCGACCTTGCCTACGACACGTCGCCCTCGGGCGCATCCCGCGGATGTTTGAGCGTGCTCGCCACGGCGAGCAGGGCCGACCATTTGCGCTCGTTGTCCGCAGAGGCCAGGCGCGCTGCGGTGCTGGATGCTCTCGTGAGACACTTTGGAGAACGAGCCAAAGACTGTTTGGACTACGCGGACAAAATCTGGGCTGACGAGCCATGGATCGGTGGAGGTTACGCTGCTCACGTACCACCCGGTCGGTTCAACGCTGGGCTGAGCGCGTTGCAGGGCAGCCATGGCGTATTGCACTGGGCGGGTACCGAAACCGCAAGCGAGTGGCCAGGCTATATGGAGGGCGCCATCGAAGCGGGACAGCGCGCCGCCGGGGAGATTCTAAAGGCACGGGGACAAGACGCAGGGATTACGTCAGCCAATGCCTAACCGGTCGAGCAGAGCCGAGGCGAGCGGCTCGACCGTTGTCTTCTCGGCGAGATGGTTGAGCCAGCGAGGGGGAATGGCGGATAAGCCGAAACGCAGCCCCGCTATCCCGCCGGCAACGGCCGCCGTCGTATCGGTATCGTTGCCGAAGGCAATGGCTCGTTGAACGACTGCCGCAAAAGAGTCCTCCTCCAGCGCAAGCCGCGCCGAGTGAAGACAATCCACGACGTAGCCCGTCCCTCTGCCCTGAGGTTGCGCTTCCGGACGGATGTGTTCGTCGAGCTCGCGTTGCCACGCAGGCTCGCTTTGGGCGAACTCCCGGATGCAGCGTGCCGCGTGCTGCCAGGGATGCGGCCGCCGGATGAGAACGTTGCGGGCCCACATGCAGTAGAGGGCGCAGCAGATGCGCGCACGCAGATGACCATGGGTAACTAGCGATTGCCGGTCGGCATCGATGATCAATGCTCGATCAGTGCCGCCATGCCACAACGCGAGCGGTAAGACGCGCATCAGCGAGCCGTTCCCGTTCGAACGTTCGTCCGCTGGTCCCGCCGTTTCGGGTTCGCCGCCGCCGCGAAGTGCATCCAATGCCCGAGCGGTTTGTCCACCGACGTCGAAGACCAAGCCGTTTACGGCTAAGTATCCCTCGTCGTGCCAATTGAGTAGGCGGCGAGACAAGTCGTCGAGGTCGAGAGCATCTCTGTGCAAAAGTGAGGCAAGGAGACATAGCGCGTGAGCCCCATCATCGGACCAGGCTCCGGGTGGCGCTTCTGGATGAGCCCGCCGAAAACCCGGTGGGGCATAGATGTCGACGGGAGCAATCGAAGCGAGTTGCTCTGCGGAAGAAAATTCGAAGGGCACGCCGAGGGCGTCACCCACCAAAAGTCCGTAAAGCCCGCCCAGCACACGATCCCTATCTGCGGAGGTCAAAGTCGTCACGTCAGCAGTATACAGCTCATGCAAGCGACGTGTACATCGCCTGCCGAAGGCTACGAGCGCTCACGCCCCCTCAGAGCGCGCAGGCCGAACCGTGTAGTAGGCGCAGGTGGTGACGAAATCGCGGAGCGATGCTTGCTCCGCAACGCGCGCCGCCTGAGTGACCGGACGCAAGCCGAACCGGTAGGAGTACATGGGATTGAGGAGATACAGCCGTTGGTCCAAGATGGCGTACTCTACGTCGCTTACCATCCGCTCGAATTCAGCGGTACCAATGCCCGTGCGTTTGTTGGCGAGCAAGCTCTCGAGGCGGTGGGACGGCTCACTGAACAAAGAAAGTACCCTCGCGTAAGCTTCCGTGGGTAGCAGGTGAATGTACGGGGTGCGCGACAGTAGCCAACTCTTGCACATCTGCTGGTGACCGCCGAACGGCATCGTCCACGGCGGAAATGCTAGAAACACTCGACCTTGCGGCCGTAGCAGCTTCGCCATGAGGTCGAACAACGATGGCTTGTCATCGACGTGCTCAATCACGTCCTTCAGAACGATGAGGTCGAAGGAACCCGCCAAGTCCGGGTGTTCGCCCAGCGTATGAGCGTTCTGCTCCAACAGAGTGAGCTTGCCGTCTTCAATTTCCCGCTTCAAGAGCTCTCTGCCACGGGCTAAGCGCTTCCCGTTTAAATCGACACCTACGGCTATCGCGCCGCGGTCGATGAATGCCTTCAATACGCCGGCTTCCCCGCAGCCAATCTCTAGTACTCGCGCACCGGCGGGTATTGGGCCACTGCGTTCAATGAACGGAATGACGAAGTCTGTCGTAACCCGAGCCTGATGCTCGAAGTACGTCTTCCTATTTTGATGATACGCGTGGGCCACGGTGGCCTTCTAGCACGCGTCCACTGCGACCAACAAGGTCGCTAAAAACCGTTGCTTGACAGCTCGGCCTCCGCCCTCTTCCGAAAGCTCCAAGCCTGTACGCTTAGCCACTACAACCCATCGCACACAGGCTCCGGATCGGGACAACTGGTGTCGGCGTTGCGCGGGTGGGTTTGCACGCAGCCACTTACCGACTCAAAGGTGTTGGTCGGACGGAAGTTTACGAGCGGTCCGTCGAAGCCGTGTGTAATCCCGTTGCCAGCGATGTCCGTGAACGTCGTGTTTGTGATGAAAGCGCTGGCGGGAGGTTCGGTGAAGATGACGGCGCCCTCGTGCTGGCCGCTATCTATTACTGACTCGCTGCAAGTAACGAGACCGCAGCTGCAGTCGAAGCCTGCGAACTCGATGCGTGCGTGATCGATGACGTTATGTTCGGAAGGCACCCCACCGAACCACAAACCTACCCAGTCGCCTGGCTCGGGGTCCGGCGCTGCTGAGGTGAACACGACAGGCGCATCGGCGGTCCCCAACACACGGAGCGCGGCAGTCGAAGGTTCGTCCGACGTGGTCCGCTGAACGGCAAGACGTGTCTCAGGTTCGAACTTGAGGACCACACCCGCTTCGATCGTCAGCGTGACGAGCTGCTTGTCGGCACGGCCGCCGATGAGGAAGACGTCCACGTCGGAATTGCCAATGTGGTAGGGTACGCCCAGATCACGCATCGTGGCGTCTTCCACAAGCCCTTCACTCGAGCTACTGCCGCCAACCGGGTCGATCAGGACCTCGTCCTTACGGTTGCCGGTATACGTACCGCTCGGCAGCGAATGTATCGCGTGTTCCTCGACAACCAAGGGGTACGGCGTGGCGTCGTCGCCGGACTCAGTGACCACGAGTGACTGCGAGTCCTCCATGAACGAGGCCCCGTTCCGCAAATAGACACCGGGACCCAACGAATCACGAACGTTCACGTTGTCCACGAACAGCAGTGGGTCGGCACCGTTCTCGTTGTCGCCACGCCCCTCTATCGTCGCGTTGAGACCGAAGGGGTTGCTTCCGCCATTCTCGAGCGTCACGTGAGCCAGTCGCGCGGTACCGGGTCCGTGTACGATGAGCGCACCCCAGCGTGCGCCGTCCTCGCCAGAGATGTGGATCGGTTTGTCGGCAGTGCCTTGGGCGATGAGGGTCCCGGTGTTGGGCGTACTGGGATAGGCCACATGGAGATTCTTGCCGGCCCTAATCCGAACCTCAGCGCATGGCTCAATCGTTAGCGTCGCACCGTCCCGCACGTTCACGTCCTGCTCCACGATGTGTGGTCCAGCGTCAGCGCTCCAGACTTCGTCACCCTCCACGTCTCCCCGATGCAACGTCGGACCGGAGGAGGGGACGGGACAGGCCTGTTTACCTCCGTCGCCGTCCGCTGCAGAGTCCAGCGAAGGGCCGCCAGCGTCAAACGAAGCATCTGCCATACCGGTTGCGTCTGCCAAACTGCCACCATCTGACGATGCGTCTGGAGCGCTTCCGGTGTCGTCAAGCGATGCATCCGGCGCGCTGCCGCCACTGAAAGGCGAGCTGTCCCCGTCACCGCCTCCGTCGGCGGGTGACGGGTCGCGCTCGTTGCCGCTGTCCGATGGTGCGTTCGAAGTGCAGCTGAGGGATAGCAATAGCAACGCCGAGGCGCAGCGAGCATGGGTCATCGTCGTCACACGTAGCATTGGCAAACCCTCGAGTGCGGTCGCACGAAACCAGATCGCCGACGCGAACCCAGAATACCCCGGATGTGAACGCGTCGCCAGCCCACGCCGAGCACGCTGTTGAGGTGTGCCGCACGAGTGGGCACACACGGCGAGCTCGGCGCATACGATACGACCGTGTGGGACTCTAGCGAAACGGTGCGATTCTTAGACTCGCTGCCGCGCGATGGCTTCCAGTTCGGGAGTGAACAAGTCGGCCGCGGGTAAGGGGGAGGCATCCGGTGCCATTAACCACAGCCGTGGATCGTTGCCCTCGTAGGTTCCTAGATAGCCGTGGTTGCGATAGCCTATCAACTGCTGCAGCTCGGGCGAGAGGGTGCGCGCAACATCTGGCGGCACGCTCAGGTACATGTTCTCGTACTGGCGCAGCCAACCGAGGTTGTATGCCATGATGATTCCTGTGCGCGGTCGACGACTGTCGTTGCTCCCCCCGCCGTGATAAAGCGCCCCATCCCAAATTAGCAGAGAGCCGCGAGGCATGACAGCAGGCAAGGCTGAAGCTGGATCTACCTGGCATTCGTCGTCCCACAGGTGGCTGCGGGGGACCAAGCGCGTTGCCCCATTATCCGGGGTGAAATCGTCCAACGCCCACATCGTGTTGATGACTACTGCTGGGCGCGGGTGCTTGAAGAAGAAAGCGTTGTCGTCGCGGTGCAGCCCTTGGGCTGACTCGCCAGGATGGATGCGGATCGCTTGGGTGAGTGCCAACTGTGGGTAATAGCACGCGCCTTCGAATGCTCGCCTGATGGTGTCTAAGACGACGGGGAGCATGGCTAGCTCGCGGCAGGCCGGGGAGCGAGCGATGAGACGGTTGACCCTTTGCGTGTGCT
>CAZNZA010000185.1:0-8820 GCA_964577325.1 uncultured Polyangiaceae bacterium | reverse complement strand
TGCATCATGTACAGCATGTTTCCGACGAACCCGAAGCCGTACCAGAACTTCTCCAAGCTGACGATGAAAGCAATGTGCCCGAAGGATAACGGATTCTCTGGTGAGACTGTGTGGCTGAGGTACACGTAGCACAGGTTCGGGACGTTCACGCAAAGCGCCAGAATGAACAGCGTGCGACGCAGATTGAAGCGAGCGATGAAGGCCCCGCCCAGTAGACCGCCCAAGATGCTGACGATGGTGCTGACCGTGCCGTCGATCGCACCCTTGTCCTGCAGCGACAGTTGTAGGGCACCATCCTCGATGCAGCCCTGCATGAACAAGGGCGCTTCGATCAGCAGTAGCCCTTCGCTACTCCGATAAAAGAAGACGAACGCCAGCATCCCCCACAGTGCGCGCTTGTTGCAGAAGTCTGCGGCGCTGGTTTTGAAGTCGTCGAAGATCTCTTTCGCGCTCTGCCGCTCACCCTCCGGGACACTGCCGGTTGGGAGAACGACCATGTGGTACAAACCGAACAGCGCCATCAATACGCCAGAGGCGACCAGCGCGTACATCCACGCCGTTTTCGCGTCGAATCCGGCAGCCCCCTGCAGGTAGCCCGCGAACCACACCACCGCGGAAACGGCGATGACACGGCCCAAGTTCCACGCCATGCCCTGCACACCGATGTAGGCTGCTTGACGCGACCTATCTAAACTCGAGATGTAAATCCCGTCGGAGCAGATATCTTGGGTGGCAGACATGAACGCCACCAACCACATGATAGCAATGATGGCGGCAAAGTAACCGTCGAGGTTCAGAGCAAGGCCCATCAAAGCGAACAGAGCGCCGATGATGAACTCGGTGCTCAGGACGAAGAACTTCTTGGTCTTGAAGATGTCGAGAAAGCCCGCCCAAAAAGGCTTCAGCGACCACATGATGCCGATGGCTGCAATGGGCACGGTGATCTCGGAATCACTGTGACCCAAGTCCTTGAACATCGTTCCGGACACCCAGATCACCATGGAGAATGGGATCCCCATCGCGATGTAGTTGGTGATCACCCACAGGGTGGGGTGACGGACTGGCTTTTCTGCTGGCTGATTCACGGCACCGGCCTTCTAGGCGAAGTTCGGTGGAAATGACAGCACTAGAAAAACAGGAAAAGCCGAGGCGAACGGAAGCTCTCCGGTCAAACTTGGTTGCCGAGGTACTAGTCTGAGCGAACCGCTGAGTAGCCCTTGATCGCACTCCACGGAGGGCTTCCGGCGCCCGTTGCTTTCCCAGCGCTCAAGGCCGAGCGCCAGCGGTCGTTCAGGCAGCGTGTACATGCGCCCCGAAAAACCTTGCATCCTCGTGATTGACGACGCCCCGGAAAGCATCGACGTTCTGAGAGGGCTTTTGAGTGACGAGTACCAGGTCAGAGCGTGCATCCACGGCCGGTCAGGACTGGCCCTGGCCGCCGAGGTCATGCCGGACCTCATCCTGCTCGACGTCATGATGCCGGACATGGACGGGCATGACGTGTGTCGAGCGCTCAAAGCCGACATCCGAACGCGCAACATTCCGGTCATCTTCTGCACGACGCGATCGGGCGTCTCGGACGAAGCCGGCGGGCTCGCCCTGGGGGCGGTCGACTACATCACCAAACCGTACGTGACTGAGCTCGTGCGGGCCCGGGTACGCACGCACATAGCGCTACATCATCAGAATATTGCTCTGGAGCGCCAAGTTCGGGAGCGGACCAAGGAATTGTTGACGACCAGGCTGGAAATCATCCGTCGATTGGGTCGCGCCGCCGAGTACCGAGACAACGAGACGGGGATGCACGTGATGCGCATGAGCCACTACTCCCATCTCATCGGCCGCGCCTATGGCCTCAGTGAAGACCACGCTCAATTGGTGCTCCACGCGGCCCCCATGCATGACATCGGCAAGATCGGCATTTCCGACAGTATTCTGCTGAAGCCCGGCAAGCTCACTCCGGAAGAGTGGGAGATCATGCAGCAACACACGTTGCATGGCGCGGAGATCATCGGCGAGCATCCCAACGAGCTTTTGCGAGCGGCGCGCGAAGTGGCCTTGTGTCACCACGAAAAATGGGACGGAACCGGCTATCCCCGGGGTCTGAGCGGTCGCGAGATCCCCGTCATTGCGCGCGTCGTGGCAACGGCGGACGTGCTCGACGCGTTGCTCAGTGAGCGTCCCTACAAGCGCGCCTGGGCCGTGTCCGACGCCGTGGCGTACATCACCGACCAGAAACAACAGCACTTCGAAGCGGGGATGGTGGACGCTATGCTCGAGGTACTGCCCCAGCTGCTCGAGATCCGCGAAACGTACCTCGACTGAAGCTCTCCCGTCCGGCGCCTAGGGCGCCCTGACGGCGAACGCCCCGCCGGCTGTTAGCCGACACCGAGTGAGGCTCGAATCGGCGTTTCCGACGTCCGCTCCAACCCTCGCGTGGTCCCTAGGTCTCTGAGCCACACAGCGGCGGCCGAGAAATCGTATGCGCGCACCCGCTCCTCGAAACGGAGAAGCTCCCCGCGCCCGACGAGGGGGCGCAGCATGTCCACCAATGCCTGTAGAGCATCGATGGCGTTGGTGTCGTGGCGCTCGAGGAGGCTGAGCATCTGATCCACTTGCGCGTCGAGCTGGCTATCGGGGGCTACTGCACGGCCATCCGGAGCCATTGAGGCAGTCCATTGCGCCAGCACTTCGTTGGCGAGATCGAGAGCGGCCGCCAAACACTCTACGAGTTCGTCCAGAATGCTCGGAACGGCATTAGGGGAGCGTCCGAGAGCCACTTCCAGCTCCTGGGACCAGTGACATAGCTGAGTCGCTCCCAGGTTGCCCGACGCGGAGACGATGCCGTGAAGGATGCGGACGGCACGCGCATGTTCCTGCTGCGCCACGAGGTCGACGACCTGCTTGCCCGCGTCGTGGTATGTCTCGATGAAACGTTCCAAGAGCCGTTGGTAGGTGGCTCGGTTGCCGCTTACTTGACGGAGGCCTCGTTGAACATCGAGCACCGGCATGTGGCGCGGGCTCTGCGTCCAGGTACCTTCGGCACTGCGTGGACCGGCCTCCGAATGATCTGAATCGGGGGAAAGCCATGCAAAAACCGTCGCGCACAGGCGCTCCGGTGAGACTGGTGTGACGATGCAATCGTTCATGCCGGCGTCGAGGCAGCGTTGGCGCGTCGCTGGCGTGCCTCCGGCGGTGAGCGCCAAGATCGGCACCTTGCTTCCGCCATCGCCGTTCCGGATGTGCTGCGTTGCGATGAAGCCGTCCATGAGGGGCAGGTCCAGGTCCATGAGGATGACATCGTACGATTCGGCAGCCGCGAGCAGGACGGCGGCTTCGCCGTCCTCAGCGTCCACGACCGTTGCCCCGTAGAACGCCAGCATGCCCGAAAGCACCTCTCGGGTGGTTTCATTGTCCTGGACCAACAAAACACGACGGTCCTGCAGCAGCGGTTGCACCGAAACTGGCGATAGCGAACCACTCGCGCCTCTGGTTGCTCTTCGGGCGACATGTGCCAGATTGAGCAGTCGCGAGGGGAGCAACGGTTTCGTTACCACCTGCACACTGCCTTGGACAGAAGATAGTTGCGGTGCGTCCGTGTTAGCGTTCGCCAACAATACGACGGCGCCCGGAACCGTGAGATGCTGCTGAAGGAGTTGCTGTGCCAGGTGCTCGGCTTGCTTGTCGGGTAGGCTCGAGTCCAGCAGAAAGAGGTCGAACTTCGCCTGCGACGTGAGGCGTTGGAAGGCCATTTCTGCATCTGTGGCGACGACGACTTCGTAGCCTTGAGCATGGAGCATCCTGGCCATGGCCTGGGCGTGTACTGCGTCCGGTTCCACCATCAAAACCGCACCGTCAGCGGTGGGTTTGTTGACCTCTGCGAGCTCGCGCGGAGCCAACAACGGCGCAACGAAGTAGAAGCAACTGCCACTACCCTTGGTGCTCGTCGCTTCCACTTCGAAGCCCATGAGATGAGCCAAGCGCTGGCAAATGGCCAAGCCTAAACCCGTGCCGCCATAGCGACGAGTCGTGGAACTGTCACCTTGCGTGAACGGTTCGAAAACCTTGGCAAGCTGCTCTTCCGACATACCAATCCCTTGGTCAGTAACGGAAAACCGCACCAATATGGTATCGTCCGGCAACTGGCCCACTTGCTCATAGCCAACGATGATGTTACCCCGACTCGAGAACTTGACTGCGTTGCCGACCAGGTTGATCAGAATTTGACCAAGTCGCAGCGAGTCGCCGACCAGGCTCATGCGCGCATCGGGATCCACGTCGAGCACCAAGTCCAATCCCTTGTTCGCTGCTGAGACCGCGCAGGCGTGGATGACCTGCTGAAAAACGTCCTCCACATGAAACGGTACTTGTTCGGCTTCCAAGCGTTCGGCTTCCAGTTTGGAAAAGTCCAAGACGTCGTTGATGATGCGCAGCAAGGAGCGTGCCGAAGATTGGGCGAGCTCCAAGCGGTGTCGCAAGTTAGGAGGGGTAGATTCACGTTGGGCCAAATCTAGGTGCCCCATGATGGCCGTGAGCGGAGTACGGATCTCGTGCGACATCATGGCCACGAACTCGCCTTTGGTCGCATTCGCTGCTTCGGCGCGCGCCCGCGCCCGACGCAGCCGCTCAGCGTTACGTATGGTGGTGATGGCGCTGCTCAAGTGGCCCGCAATACCTTCCAGCATCCACGCCTCCTGAATGTGCCGGGGAATGGAAAACACCACATAGCCCAGCGGTTCGTCGGCGAAGACGAGGGGGTACAAGACCAAACTTCGCGCACGACCAGCGGTGGGGATTTCCGAGACCCACCCCTCCTTGGTGTAAGGCACCGGGTGGCTCGTGTTGCCCGGACGACTGGGCGGCATACTTGCCGGCAACTCGCGCCAAAGCTCAGCGGTGCGTTGAATGAACGCATCCTTCAGGGGCTTGGCGGAGTAGCGAGCGACCGGTCGCGCTTGAAGTGTTTCACGCGGATTGCCGTCAAAGAGGAACACCGTGCACAGGGATACGCCGAGGCCCGGCAGGGCAGCATCCAGCACGCGCTCGATGGCTGCCGTGCTCTTGAGCG
Source organism: uncultured Polyangiaceae bacterium (assembly GCA_964577325.1). Taxonomy (GTDB): domain Bacteria; phylum Myxococcota_A; class Polyangia; order Polyangiales; family Polyangiaceae; genus SZUA-265. The sequence continues at coordinate 3,752 of CAZNZA010000185.1, read as the reverse complement.
AGCTAACCGCACTGCCCAGAACGCGCAGCGCGTTGGCCCGCTGAATGTTGCGACTGGCTTCGAACGCTTGCAGCCCCGCGGCGATGTCGCTGATTTGAATGCGCGTCTCGTTGAAGCGGGCAAGCATCGGTTTACTGGCGGGACACCACTCATGTTGCCGAATCAGGGCGAACACCGGTTCGAAGATGTCGTGCCAACGCAACGCATCCAAACCCAAGTCGGCAGTTGTTCGAATAGCCTGCTCGAGGATTTCCCGACAGTCACCGGAGGTGCCTTCTGGCGATACGAGGTCTGCCAAAACCGCGCTGATACCTTCGCTGCCGATGCGCTGCCCGACATAGCGCTCGAGCCGCTCCTGACATGGTCCACGTTGGGCACGCACGAGGGCGTGGAGGTCGGGGGTCGGCTCCTGAGGTGTGTCGCTAGTAAACTCCTGATGGCCGCAACCGCAGGAGCGGCGGATCACGAGTTCGACGTCGACGCAGTTTTCTCGTGGAACGCTCGTCCCGCTCAGAATGTCCAATAGCAGTTCGACCGCCCGTTCACCCATGCGCTCTATGGGTTGTGCTACCGTCGTCAACGCCGGTGCGGCATGGCGCGCGAGGTCATCGTCGTCGAAGCCAATGACGGCAATATCGCGCGGCACGTCCACGCCAAGTTCTCCGAGAGCCGTGATGGCACCAAGGGCCATGAGATCGTTGGCGGCCACGATGCCGTCGATAGCGGACAGAGGGATACCCCGTTCTTCCGTCAGCACCCGAATCGCCTGAGCGCTCGAGCGTTCGAGAAAATCGCCCGGCAGGAACAGTTGCTCGTCGATCGGGATTTGGTTGGCCTGCAAAGTGGCACGAAACACGGCCTCGCGACCGCTGGCGTTGGAGTTGCCGACCGGGCCCTTGATGAAGCATAGACGACGGCGACCATGAGCGTGGATCAGGTGCTCAATCGCCTGACGCAGTCCTACCTCGGGGGTGGCTTCGACCCAAGGCAGGTCCTTGACCTGTGACACGCTCACCACCGGCAGTCCCAGGCGCCGACACATGTTGATGACCGCTTCTTCACCGACGATGTTCGCCAAAATGCTGGTTTCGACGATGATGCCATCCACGGCGGGCGGGCGCGCGAGCTCGAACAAAAAAGAGCCGTCGAAACGCATGCTGGCGTTGCCCGGCGAAAGATAGCCGCCTGAAAACGTAAGCAGACGCGCACCGCGCCGCTGGCACGCGCGATGCAGCCCCATCAGGAGCCGCACTTGATAGCTCGAGAGCAGGTCGTCGACAAAAAATCCAATGACCGGTGTGCGCAGCAGGGTATCCACCTCGCGTCGAACGACCATACCCAAGCCTCAGTTAAGGCGACGCCGTTACCCGGGTGGGCGAGCCACGCCAAGTCGGTCGTGTCGGGAACGCTGCTCGCCCGCTGGCCGCAACTTCCAGGCCTCGTACGGCCCATTGTGGACCAGTCGTGGAGTCGCCTTAGGATACGGCCACGAAAACGGGCGACGTTGGCGCTGCCATTGCATCGGCAGCCGCGCGTGTGATAACCGACCGAGCAGCTCATGACTGCCACCGTTTTCGTTGATGGTCAGGCTGGCACGACCGGCCTGAAGATTCTCGAGCGCCTCGCGGCGCGCCCGGACTTGTCCTTGCTCAGCATTGCGGAGGAGGAACGCAAGGACCGAGCGGCTCGTGCGCGTTTGCTGAACCAAGCCGATTACGTCTTCTTGTGTTTGCCGGACGACGCCGCCAAAGAGAGTGTCTCTCTGATCGCTTCCGAGAACTTGCGCACCCGCGTACTGGACGCCTCAACCGCGCACCGTACGGCAGCAGGCTGGGCTTACGGCATCCCGGAGCTATCACCAGCGCACCGCGCCGCCATCAAGGACGCAAAGCGCGTGGCGGTTCCTGGATGCCATGCGTCGGGTTTCTCGTTGGCCATTTATCCTTTGGTGGTGAGGGGACTCGTTCCTGAAGATTACCCGCTTACCTGCCAGTCGTTGACGGGTTATTCCGGGGGCGGCAAGGCAATGATTTCAACCTGGGAAGATCCACAGTCCAGCGCCCGCACCCGTGGTGCTCGCCCGTACGCGCTCAGCCTGTGGCACAAGCACCTGGCAGAGATGCAGAGTGTATGCGGGTTGAGCGCACCACCCTTGTTCCAACCGGTGGTCTTTAATTTTTTCAACGGAATGATAGTCTCCGTTCCGTTGCTGAGCCGGCTGTTGAAGCGGCCTGCAACGGCCGCAGCCGTGCGCGAGGAATTGACGGAGCACTATGCGGGCTCGCGCTTCGTCGAAGTCATGCCCTACGAAGCCCAACCCACGGTGGACGAAGGTTATCTAGATGCCACGGCCCTGAACGAAACGAACCGTGCCCAGGTGTTCGTGTTTGGTGATCAAGAACGCATCGTCGTGTCGGTGCGTCTCGACAATTTGGGCAAGGGTGCATCCGGCGCCGCCATTCAGTGTCTCAACTTGATGCTCGGCGTCGACGAAGCGACCGGGTTGCAGTAAAGCGTAAAGCCCGAAACCGTCGCGGGCAGGTACGGCCGCTCCTACATGGCTTCGAGCCAAGCTCGCCCATCCTCCTCCACGCGCACCACTCCATCCGCGCCCGGTGCTTGAAAACGTGATCGGTCGACAAGCAACCGACTCACCCGCTCGTCAGTCCAAGTCAGGAGGTCGGTGGTGGCAAAATCCGCGTCGCGCACGAGAATGACGGCGCACGACCGGATGCGACATCGGCCGTAGAAAATGTGTTCGAGCAGCGCGTGACCAAACACGATGAGCTGGGACTGATCGTCGACGGGGTCGAGAAGCACCGCCTCGTCCTCGGCGCTCCAGCTATCGAGGAAGCTCTTACTCACGACCAACACGCTGCCCCCTTCGTCGAACACCGTCAGTGCATCTTGTTCGCGCGACCGCGTGGGCGGCATACGGAATCGCGGGGCTGGGACGCGAGCTTGAAGCGCCTCGAACTGTCGCCGGTGCAGCGCGTACTTGGAACGCGGAAATGCCGCAAAGATGAGGGCGTTGAACAAGTCGTGGTAGCTTTGAGGCACGCACGGAACGCGCCCGTTGAGCACGATGCTGCCGTCGTAGACGTCGCTCAACGTCACCACCGTCGGCCGACGGCGCCTGGGCCTCGGCGCCGACGCAGCAAACTTCAGCGGCGGCAGGTCGAGCCGATGGCGACGGTAGGCATCGCGAACCAGGGCGGTGTAGTCGTCGAGCGAGGGCCAATCCGGTCGCGCCGCCAGGTCGCGGCCCAAGGCTGAGAAGGGTTCGAAAAACGGGCTCCGCTCATTGAAATGGGGCACCCAAGCTTGACCGGATTTTGGCACAGCGGCGTCCGTAGAGGGGAAGCCGTAAGGTGGTCGGTCTCGCTGCCGGCGTCAACGCCCGTCGCACCCTGTGCGGGACGTGCCAAGCCATGTTTGCTGTTCTACGGCCATGGCGCAGCGCTTTATTCGCCACCAGTTGCGGAAAGCCTCACAATACGCCATGGCCCATCGCATTCGGCTGGTCGAGGAAGCGCAAAGGATTCTCACTGACGTGCGCGGAAGGGAGCTCGCCGCGGAAGCGATTTGTTCCCAAGCCTTGACCTTGGCTCCGGTGTTACAGGAGCTGTGCACGTTAGAAGCCACCGCCCGCGAGCGTGAGCAAGCCGAAGTGCTCGGACGCATGATGCAAGACAAACGGGGGCAAGTGTTCACCACCTTGCTCACCGACCGAGCGTACCGTTCCAGTTCCA
>CAZNZA010000184.1:5794-8851 GCA_964577325.1 uncultured Polyangiaceae bacterium | reverse complement strand
CGTCCGTGGTGTCGGTCGTGTCCGTCTCATCCGGAGCGTCGGTGGCGTCGCCACCAGCGGACGCATCGGGGACGTCCGTCGTGACGGTCGCATCCGTGGTATCGGTTGCATCCGTATCGGTGGTGTCCGTGTCGTCGTTGGTGGTGTCGGTCGTGTCCGTGGTGTCGGCCGTGTCGGTATCCGAACCGTCCGTATAGTCACTGTCGGACGTCACATCAGCGTCCCCACCAGCGTCGCCAGCATCGACGAAGATGTCGATCGGACTGTCATCATCACCGCACCCGACCACAGAGGTCGTGAGCAGCAGACTCATCGTAAGAATTTTCTTCACAGTTCTTCTCTCCCTAGCGTTAAGCACTTGCCGACCATCGGGGTCGGTTCGATGCGCACTGGAGAGGGGACTCGGCATGAGCTTGCTCCAGCGCAGGTCGGCTATGTTGCCTGGTTCATGGAGCGCCGGTCAAGGTGCGTCTAGCCGAAGAACGTCGAGAGCTCATCGATGGCTGCGAGCTTCACCGATTACATCGCTACTCGAACCGTGTTCCACGGGGCAGCGGAAGAAAATCTCCTACAGGGCGCTTCTGCAAATGCGAGAGATGGATGCGAGCATTCATATCCATCTACGGACGCTGTCTGCGCTTGGGATGATATTGCGTTCGCCTGGGTCGGCGCAGCCGCAGTATCAGCGGCGTACACTTGGCGCGTTGCCCACATCTCCAGACATCGGCGCCCAGGCCTTCTAAGGGCCTTTTTGTGGCTCGATCACTGAGCTAGCGCTGGCGGCTGCGCGCTTCGATGCCCAAACGATTCGAACGAGGCACTGGCTACAAACGGAGACGGGGCCGCTCTCGCGAGCAGCCCCGACTTTGGCGCGTGTTGTTTCGTCACGCCCAGTTTGCCTCACTCTTTCCATCGCGTGCACGGGTGGTGCAGGCGTGGTGCCGGTGAAACGCGTCCGTACTCAATGAGTGCTTTACATGGCGAGGGCTTTGTCGATCGCCTCGCTCACTGACTTGAAGTCGGTGGGGTTGGAGATGCGCGCGCCATTGACGAACATGGTGGGCGTGCCCGAAACGGCCACTTGCTCACCAAGCTTCAAGTCGCGCTCCACGGCAGCCGCGTAGGTGTCGCTCTCCAAAGCCGTTTTTATCTTGCTGGCATCCACTCCGGTCTTCGTCGCGTACTCTGCCAGCGAGGCTTCATCCAGCTTGCGCATGTTCTCGAACAAGACGTCGTGATACTCCCAGAACTTGCCTTCGGCGTGAGCGGCTAGGGAAGCCTCTGCCGCAGGCTTGGCGTTCTTGTGGAACGAGAGCGGGAACTGACGGAAGACAAAGCGGATCTTGTCGCCGTACTCTTTACGCAGCTGCTCGGTGACCTTGGCGGCCTTGGCACAGTAGGGGCACTCGAAGTCGCTGAACTCGACAACGGTAACCTTCGCGTCCTTGGGTCCGAACGAGGGCGCGTCGTCGGCGGCAATGGCCGCTTGCTGCTCGGGGGTGAGCGGCTGATTGCGTGCCTCTTGCTTCTTGAGATCCTCGACGATCTTGTCCTTCTGCTCGAGCATCTTCTCGCACTGCTCGGGGGGGAAGGTCGCCGTCTTCTCGGTCACCATCTTGCACGTCTCGGTATCTTTACCGACGCCGTCGCAAAGAGCCTTGACGAGCTCGTCGCACTTGGCGCGTAGTGCCTTGAGCTTCCCGGTGGTCACGGAGAAGTCTTTGACGGCCGCACGACAGGCGCCGTCGCTGAGTAAGGCGGCCATCTCTTGGCCGGTCTTGCACGTGGCGGATTCCTCGCCGGCTTCTGCGCAGAGCTTCTGGGAGAAGTCGCCACAGGGCCCCGTCAGTTTGTTATCGCTCGTGGTTGTAGCGGTCGTGGGGGCGGCGGCGGCGCCAGTATCCTCGGCGTCGTTCTGTTTTTTGCACCCGGATACGCTCAGCAGAGCCGTGATGGCCAAGAGCCCCGTCGCTCGGTAAATGTGCTTGAAGTTCATCATTGGTTTCCTTTTTTGGGCCCGGGCACTCGGAGCACCTCACGGCGACGTGGGCCTAGCATTGGCTCGTCCTGGCGCAAAGATGAAGGCCCACGCATGATGCTGAGATGTCGTGCCGAGGCCGATCTCGTGGCTCATCGGCCGGTCTTGGGAGTATGGGGGGAATTGTTGGCGAAGGGTGCAGGGTGGCCGGTAAAGGTAGCTGTGGGATCTTTTGGCCGCTATCGATCCGAGGCTCAGGCGCCAAAGAGGTAGGGGTTTGCAACGAAGAAGCTAGCGGGTATGCCGCATAGAAAGCGTGGTGGACGTGGGCGAGGCAGCAAAGACGAGGCAGACGGCGCTCATCTTTGGAGCGACCGGGTATACGGGGCGGGCGGTCGTGCGGCGCTGGGCGGCGCGGGGACTTTCGGTGGCACATATCCGGCCAGGCTCGCCCGCCGGGACCGCTTGCCAACGGGAATTCGAAGCGCTTGGCGCACAGGTGCAGAGGCTCGAGTGGGAACCCGAGCCATTGCGGGCCGGCATCGCCGCCGTGCGTCCAGACGTCGTGTTCTGTCTGCTCGGCACGACGCGGGCCCGAGCCAAACGGGAGCTTCCTCCCGACCAGGTGAGTAACCCGTACCGTGCGGTGGATGAACGCCTGACGATCATGGCAGCAGAGGCCGTCAAGCACGCGGCTCCCGACGCTTTGGTCGTGTACTTGTCGGCGCTTGGCGTCTCCGCCACCACGCGCAACGCGTATCTCCAAGCGCGCTATCACGTCGAGCAGGCTCTGCTGCGTTTGGAGCTGCGCCACGTCGTGGTTCGGCCGGGGCTCATTTCCGGCGCCGATAGAAAGGAGTTCCGATTGGCGGAGCGAGCGGCAGCTCTCGGCCTGAACGGTCTGCTCGGCATAGGGGCGTTGTCGGGGGCGCGTCCCTTGCGCGAGCTCAAGCAAAAGTATGCGTCGCTGACGGGCGATGAGCTCGCTGCTGCCTTGGTTGCCATTGCTGCCGACGGCACCCGCACCGGTGAGGTATTGGTGTCGGAGCTTCGGCGCTATGCCGAGCTGGAGCGCAGTT
>CAZNZA010000184.1:0-5694 GCA_964577325.1 uncultured Polyangiaceae bacterium | reverse complement strand
GGAGACGACGCAGCGATGATTCAAACTTGGCGTTGGTTTGGGCCCCACGACCCCATCTCTTTGAGGAAGATCCGGCAAGCCGGCGCTCGCGGTGTGGTCACGGCCTTGCACGAAGTGCCGGTGGGCGAGGTGTGGACGCTATCTGCCATTCAAGAGCGCCAAGCGTTGCTCGCGGCGGAGGGGTTGCCGTGGACGGTCGTGGAAAGCCTTCCCGTGCACGCCGATGTTCGCTTGGGACTGCCGAGCTCCGGGCGTTATCTCGACAACTACCGTCAAAGCTTGCGTCACCTCGCGCAGTGCGGGGTCCGCACCGTCTGTTACAACTTCATGCCCGTCATCGATTGGACCCGCACCAACCTGAATTGGCGCGATGCTGACGGCTCGCTGAGCCTGCGCTTCGATGCCGTCGAGTGGGCCGCCTTCGACCTGTTCCTCCTTGCCCGGCCCGGCGCCGCGGATGACTACGATGCCGCTTTATTGGCTCATGCAGAAGCGCACTACGCGCGTATGTCCGAGGCTGATCGGGCGCGACTCATTCGCACGGTGGCCGCTGGTCTGCCCGGAGCGAACGAGGAGGGGCACGACTTGCAGAGCCTGCGCGCTGAACTCGCGCGCTGGGACGGCGTCTCGGCCAGCACGCTGCGTTTGCACTTGATCCAGTTTCTGCAACAGGTCATGGAAGCGTGTGAACAGCTTGGAGTGACGCTCGCCCTGCATCCGGACGACCCGCCGCGGCCGCTATTGGGTCTGCCGCGTATCGCTAGCTGCGAGGGCGACTTCGACGCCCTGTTCGAAGCCGTGCCCAGCAAGAACAATGGCGTGACGTTGTGTGTGGGGTCGCTGGGAGCTGGTAAACATAACTCGCCGGCCACCATCGCGCGCACGCTCCGTGAACGAATCATGTTTGCGCACTTGCGGGCCGTGCGTCTGGAAATCGACGGCTCGTTCGTCGAGGCCGATCACCTCGAAGGCGACGCGGATCTGGTCGACATCGTCCGCACGCTCGTTAGTGAAGAGCGCCGTCGGCGGGAGTCGCAACACCCGCAGCCGCACATCCCTTTTCGACCCGATCACGGCAAGACGCTCGACGGCGACGTCACCGGACAACCGGGATACTCGTGGCTGGGCCGCATGAAGGCCCTGGCAGAGCTGCGCGGGGTCGTGCGTGCCGTCGAGGCGTTGACCTAATCCTTGTATGACGCACGACGCGATCCGCTTCTCGTGTACCGAGTGTGGCAACTGCTGCAGGGACTACTGGGTGCCGGTGACCGACGCGGATTTGCGGTTGCTGCCCGTGCCGCTGCCTGGGGTCGTCCAGTGGCTGGATGGGCAACAGGTGGATATGACGGGGGAGCCTGAGACGTTCGTGGTGCTGCCCCAGGGGCGACGGTTGCTCGTGCTCAAGCGTGACCAGGACGGCTGCTGCTTCTTGCGGGAAAACCGTTGTACCATCTACTCGCAGCGTCCGCGCAGTTGCCGCAACTATCCGTTCGACGTCACCCTCGACGGCGCGGGCAACGTGAGAAGGCTGCAGCTAGTTGGACAAGAGCACTGTCTGAGCACTCGTGACGGTCTTCACTCAGCTGCCACGCTGGCGCAAGGCAAGCGAGCGGAACGGGGCGAACTGCAGGCTTACGTTGAAGCCGTGAGTCGCTTCAACCGCCGGCAAAAGCATCGTCAGCGCTTGGGCAAGCGCTTGTTGGACGAGACGGCGTTCTACGAGTTTCTTGGGCTCACGCCTTCGCCTTCCAGCGGCGCAGCATCACCAACGACGCTTGGTAGTGATAGCGCATGAGGGCGTCGGGATAGCGGTGTTGCAGCCCGACCGGGCAGCTCGAGCGTGAATGGCAGCGGCTCGCGCAGCTCGACGAGTCGCCCTCGGTGTTGCGGGCTTCGTCGAGGCGGTGGTTCACGCAGCGGATGAGTGGATCGGCGGCGTCGATAGCTGAAGCGGGACACGCCTGCACGCATGGGGCTTCGGTGCAGACGTCGCAGGGCGACGGGCCCTCCGGCAGCTCGGGGTACATCCGGCCGATGCTCGTTCGTTGCGCATCGAGCAACGTGGTGGCTACCGCAGCACGCACGGCAAACCAGGTGCCGACGTCTGGACGGATACCAATCCCCAGGCGCGACGGGTACTGTACCTTTGCCGCACGCAACCAAGCACGCAGGTCGAGCCCGTTCGTCGCACCGGGATAAAGGATTTGAGTTTCGGGATCTTGGAGTCGCAGGTGGCGTTCGACGAGTTCCGACGCCAAGCCGCGGGCGCGGCTGTCGAAAGCGTCCGCGGACTCAGCCTCCCGGTACCGAGTGCGCGAGCCGAATCGTGAACCCAGCGCCAGCATCAAAAGCAGCCCCTGAGTGGGCTGTAGCTGCGGAGTAGGGGGGCCGTGGCACGCTGGAACATACGCTATCCAGTTGAGTCCTTGCTCTGCCAAGCGTTCCAGCTCGCGTACGAATGCCGTCTCACCCATGGCCTTCACCTCGTCCATTGCACGATCTGCGGCCAGTCGATGTGACGGCGCACATGGCTAGCAAAGCGATCGATGACTTCATCGAGCGCGTCGACGCGACGCCTCGGGTCGAGTGGAGCCTGATATTCGGGCCGCACCCAGCGCAGGAAGGTGTGCCGAAACCCGGGTTCGTCGAACAAGCCGTGCAGGTACGTTCCCCAAATGCGTTCGGTGCGCACACCGTCTTCGAAGGCAGGCGTCGCAGCGTTTGAGCTTTCTGCAGATGCAGAGGGCACTTCCCGCTTCAGCACGAACAGCGGCGCGTACGCGTGGGTCGATAGCCCGTGATGCAGTTCGTAACCACTGACGGCGGCACCCTCGTCGACGCTCGTTCCGTGGCACCTGCGAACGATCTTGCTGATCCCCAAGCGGGTGATCAGCTCGAGCAAGCCCAAGCCCGGCGTTGCCGCTCGCGCATGTGCCGGGGAAGACTCCACGCCCTCGGGATCCTCGAGCGTGGTTCCCAGCATTTGTAAGCCGCCGCACACCCCAAGCAGCTTGCCACCGGTCGCGTGATAATGTTGCACCGCGCCGAAAAGTCCCGTCGTGCGCAGCCAGCCCAAGTCCTTGGCCACCGCTTTGCTGCCCGGCAGGATAACGGCGTCGAAGCCAGCCAAGTCGGCGGCTTGGGTTACGTACTCTACGGTGACGGCTTCGAGCCCGAGGGCGTCGAAGTCCGTGTAATTGGCGATGTGTGGATAGGCGATGACGGCGATGCGAACACCGTCGGCCGCAGTAGCGCGTGAGACGCTCGTGCGGCGTGTCAACGCCACGGAATCCTCTTCGTCGATATCGAGTCCTCGCACGTGCGGCACGACGCCGAGAACGGGCAGGCGTGTTCGTTGCTCGAGGTAGCGCACGCCGTCATCGAACAAGCTCGCGTCGCCGCGAAACTTGTTGACGATGACCCCGCACACCCGCGCCCGTTCCTCGGGGAGCATCACTTCCAAGCTGCCGACGATCTGAGCAAAAACGCCTCCGCGTTCGATGTCCGCTACCAACACCACGCGAGCATTGGCCGCTTCGGCCGCTGCAAAGTTGACGAAATCTCGGCCACGCAGGTTGACTTCGGCGCACGAGCCTGCGCCCTCGATGACCACGACTTCGTGCGTTCGACACAGCTCGACAAGGCTTTCGTGAGCCACCTCGCGCAACGCTGCCGCGTGCTCGTAGTAGGTGCGTGCCTCACTCATGAATGGTACGCGACCGCGCACCACCACCTGGGATCCCGTATCACTCATGGGTTTGAGTAGAACCGGATTGTGGTGAACGGAAGCAGGTACGCGCGCGGCGAACGCCTGCACGTACTGCGCACGCCCCATCTCGCCGCCGTCGTGAGCTACGGCGGCGTTGTTGGACATGTTCTGCGCCTTGTACGGCGCTACGACATGCCCAGCATCCGACAGCAGGCGACAAAAGGCGCACGCCAAGACGCTCTTGCCGACATCCGACGCCGTACCCAGCAAAGCCAGGTGGCGCGAGAAGACCGGCACCGCGCCGCTCATTGCTCGAGCAGGATGCGAAGCATGCGGCGCAACGGTTCGGCCGCGCCCCAGAGCAGCTGGTCGCCGACGGTGAAGGCCTGGAGAAACTCAGGACCCATTTTCATCTTGCGCAAGCGGCCTACCGGGATGTCCAAGGTGCCTGATACGGCAGCCGGAGTCAGCGCGGCGAGCGTCGAGCTCTTGTCGTTAGGCACGACCTTTACCCATGCGTTGGCTTCGCGAATGACGGCTTCGATGTCGTTCAAAGGCACGTCCCGGGTGAGCTTGACGGTCAAGGCCTGGGAATGGCTGCGCATGGCACCCACCCGCACACACGTGCCGTCGACAGCAATGGGCTTGGATGTGCCGAGGATCTTGTTCGTCTCGGTCATGCCCTTCCACTCTTCACGGGTTTGACCGTCTTCGACGGCGCTGTCGATCCAAGGGATGAGACTTCCCGCCAACGCCGCACCGAATTCCAGCTTGGGAAAGGAAGCCTCAACCAAAGCGCTCCTCACCGAGCGATCGATGTGCAGGATGTTGCAGTTGGCGTCGTCGAGCGTACTGCCACAGGCACTGCTGAGCGCGCGCATCTGCGAGATGAGCTCGCGCATGTTCTTCGCGCCCGCTCCGGACGCCGCTTGATAGGTCGACGAGTTGACCCACTCCACCCAGCCCTGCTGAAATAGGCTACCAATCGCCATGAGCATCAAGCTGACCGTGCAGTTGCCTCCGATGAAGTCACGCACCCCGCGCTCGAGGGCCCGGTCAATTTCGCCCCGATTGACCGGATCCAGGATGATGGCGCTGTTGTCCGCCATGCGTAGGGCCGAGGCGGCGTCGATCCAATAGCCGTTGAAGCCGGCCTGACGCAGTTTCGGGTGAATCTGCTTCGTATAGTCGCCGCCCTGGCAGGTGATGACGCAGTCGAGGTCCGCGAAGGCCGATGGATCATTGGCATCGCGCAGCGGTGCGCGCTTGCCTCCGACGTCGGGCCCATCTTGACCGACTTGCGACGTGGAGAAGAAGACAGCGTTGACGTGGGCGAAATCGCCTTCCGTCCGCATGCGCTCCATGAGCACCGAACCCACCATTCCACGCCACCCGACAATTCCAACGTTTTTCACAGTCATGACAATCTCTCACGTCCAGCGTTTTCGGTCCAGGCCGCCGCACGGCCTCATTACCGCCAGTTTGTCTTTTGGCAACTAGAAAGTGAGGTCGCGGGCACTCGTGGGCGGGTTCGCCGCCGAAAGCACGCGTCGAGCGGCCGCGCCAGGCACCAAAGCTGCCTGGGAGGACCTGCCCGGGGCTGCCTTGGGTGCGATCCCCGCACTTGTCGCCTGAGGCGGTTGCGGTCTACGTTCGTGTCTTTTCATGGGCTTGCGGCTGCGTTACTCTCATGGCGTAATATTTATTCGGTGTCCGTTGTGGGTTAGCGTGCCGCAGAGACTACTGCTGTAACCAACAGAACGTTGATGCATCCGTCATAGTCTTGAAAATGGGTTGACGTTGAGGGCGCTACTCAGGCAGGTGAGGTGCATGGGGAAGCGTTCGATGGGTAAGCTCGAAAGTCGAGCGGTGGGGGCTTTTGCGCGACAGCGTTGCTGGACGGCAGTCGAACTCGCGCAGGCGATTGGAACTGACGTGGGAGCGGTGCTGGAGTGCGTGAATCATTTGCGGTTGCTGGGGCTGCC
>CAZNZA010000183.1:0-9406 GCA_964577325.1 uncultured Polyangiaceae bacterium | reverse complement strand
CCCGTTCATGAAGTTTTGGGTTGGGGCCCAGCCCTCGAGCGACGCAAAGCGGCTCGCGTCTCGCACCCGTCGAGTCCCTGGTTGCCAGTACTCGCCGCAGGGTGGCTCACCCTCATCGGATGCCGCCCGGCTCAGATCCCGTAAACGCTGCGATACTCCTCAATACACTCGCGCCAACGCAGAACCATCATCCAGCAGAAGAAGACGCCGTACGCAGTCCACGCGATCATCCACCAATGCGAGGGTATTGATGCGAACGGGTCGTAGTTTACTCGATCCATGTCCAACCCAGAGCCCACACCGTCGTTAGCGAGTCAGCAGCCACCAGAGCACCCAGAAGCCCGCTGGTACCGCGACCAAGCGCGCGACGCCGTCCAATAGCGTCAGGGCAAGGCCCTTCCGCATCCCGCGCTTGACTTGCTCTGGCGTCCCCGGCGCGAACCGAACGTCCTCGAGCAGCAGGACTCCATTTTTCTGAGCCACCACTATCCCGGACACTACCCACTGCTCGCCGGGATGCATCCGGTACTCTCGGACTTCGTACCCACCAAAATTGAGCGAACGACGCATGTCTTGGTGGGACGTTAGGACCTCGAGCGCCTGGGGAGCCTTATCTCGCTGAGCGTTGCCAATCTCGCCTTTACGCCTGCGTCGAGCTCGGAAGTGCTCGCTGAAGACCGGTAGGCAGTGCAAGCGAAGATCGACGCCTTCGATTCGCAGGGGTAACGCCTGCCCCGTGTCGAGAAACCGCGTCCTTTGCCACCCCAGCTTTCCTTGAGTCCTATACTGAATCTGCCAAGCCAGGCACGGCGCACCGCTCAGCGGGGCGCTCAGCCACTCCTCGCCCTCGACCACTCCGTGAAACGCGCTGCGTACTCTGCCGCTGTTTGATAACTCTGGCGTGACGACCTTGCGGTACTCTTCGATGCATTCGCGCCAAAGCAGAGTCATCATCCAGCAGAAGAAGACTCCGTACACAGTCCACGCGATCATCCACCAATGCAAGGGTATTGGTGCGAACGGGTAGCGGTTTACTTGGTCCATGTCCAACCCAGAACCCACACTATCGTCAGCGAGTCAGCAGCCACCTTAGTACCCAAAAGCCCGCTGGTACAGCGACCAAGCGCGCTACGCCGTCCAACAGCATCAGGGCAATGCCCTTCCGCATCCCGCGCTTGACTTGCTCCGGCGAACCCGGAGCGAGCCGCACGTCCTCGAGCAGCAGGACCCCTTCCTTCCGAGCGACCACTACCCCGGTCACTACCCACTGCTCGGCTGGATGCATTCGGTACTCCCGGACTTCGTAACCGCCTGGCTCAAGCTGACGACGCATCCTTTCCTGGGACGCTAGGGCTTCAAGAGCCGCGGGAGCCTTGTCTCGCTGCGCATTCCCTATATCGCCTTTACGCTTCTTGCGAGCGCGGAAGTGCTCGCTGAAGATCGGGGAACAGTGCAAGCGAAGGTCAACGCCTCCGATTCGCAGGGGCAAAGACTGCCCCGTGTCAAGAAACTGCGTCCTGCTCCACCCCAGCTTTCCTTGAGTCCGATACTGAACTTGCCAGGCAAGGCACGGCGTTCCGCTCAACGGGGCGCTCAGCCACGCCTCGCCCTTGACCACTCCATAGAAAATGCGGCGTGCGTTGACGCCGTCTGATGGGTCTGGACAGACGAACTTTCGATACTCTTCGATGCACTCGCGCCAAAGCAGAAGCATCATCCAACAGAAGAAGATGGTGTACACCATCGACCCGATCACCCACCAGTGCGTGGGTATCGAGGCGAACGGGTCGTGGTTTACTCGCTCGATCATCTCGCCGGTAACTCGTGGACCTCGACGTCGAGGATTGCGGCAACGGCTTCGTCAGAGAAGCCGCGATCGCGGAGGTTGTTTGCCGCTGACAACGGCAGTGCCCAATACACCAGGCTGTCGGCTTCCGCGACCAACTGTTGCCAGGTTGTGCCGAGCGGGGGGTTCAGTTGTGCAGCTTCGGCGATCGGTCCTTTGAGGGTGTTCGACTCACCTGGCAACCCGCGTGCCAGGTGGTGCATCGTACCTTTGATGAAACGTTCTGTCCCGTCCATGGTCAAACCATCAATCAAGCCGATGACCGCAAGCCCAATTCCGAGGACCGCCCCAGCGGCGAGTAGCACCCCTCCCAGACCGGCCCATGACGTGCTTGCGCCCACTGAGAGCAGCCATCCCACCAAGGTCAAGCCCGCGCTTCCCATGAGAACGATACCCGAATAGTACCCAAACTCGTCGCCCTTCAGCTCCGAGTCTTGCATCTGCTGGTAACCGCTCACGGCACTGGCGACGACCACGACGAGCGCAACGAATTGTAGGGTGATCTTCACTGCAGCGCGTTTCACCACCTTGTCTAGCGCCTTGACGGATTGCGCGAGGCCGAGCACCGTTATCCCTCCCGCAGCGATCAGATCGGAAACGCGCTTGAGCGACAACTCCGCGTCCGCGGAGACAACCATCGCCAGGACTGCTACCGCAGCAAGTGCAGCGCAGGCACGAACCGCGGTGCCTTTGAGCATGGATGATACGAGTGGCTTGCGAATCTCTCGTCTCAAGAACTCCAGGTCTCGATTCTGCAGCGCTACCATCAGCGCGATCCGCTCCTGCTGCTTGAAGTTCCCCAACCTGGCAAGGAAACGCCAAATCGCTCCCGAGACATGTTTGCCGCTCCCAATCTTCGCGGCTGAGCGTTCGAGCAGTGTTGGTATCGCTGCCGAATAACACGCAATCGCCAAGGAATGGGGTCCCTCCAGGTTGGTCCCAGCGGCGAGGAAGACCGACGCGGCCGTCGCGATGATCGCTAGGATGCTGTCGCCTGAGCCCTTCGGAAGGAGCTTCACCCAGTCGCTCTCGATGACCTTCTTCAGCTCGGCATCGGTGCACTTCGCGAGGATCTTGTCGAGTCCAGGCACGTCGTGCCTAGTGAACTCGTGAAGCATCGGGATGACGTGTTTGTCGATAAACTCGGTGGCAAAGTCCCTACCGCTTGCGTCTGGGGGCGTCGTGCACATGACCTGCGCGACTTGGGTGAGCGCGAGCATGAACTCGTTCCACACCTTCGGCTCAATGAGCTGCGGGTGTTTAGTTGCTGCCTTGACCGCATCCTTGAGCTCGGGGTCGTCGAAGAGCTTCAGCACTTCCGCGGGGAACGTGTCCCGATCGTCCAAGAGTTTTGGATCTCGCAGAAACGCTCTGGGTCGAAAGACCAGGTTGTGATAGGCGGGTGCCTTGAACGCCTCGATCTGGTTGCGAAACGTGTCCATGCGCGCGTTGGCGGTCTGCTGAAGCGAGCTCGGATCGTTGCGCTTCTCCTCGACCATCTCGTGGGTCACGGCGCTCACCGCTTCGAGCAGTGACAGTTCCTTGACGTTCAGGGGCGTGGCGTCATGCACAAATTTGATGGCCAGCTCGAGTCGGTCACCAAGGCGCCTAAGGTCCTTCGTCTTCTTCGCAATGACGTCGAACTTCGGCTTCACCACCTTCAGCGTCTTTTCCCGGTCGAAGGCTTTCTTGAAGGCGTCGGAGAGCGGCAACGTGATCGTTTGCTCGAACGGAATGTTGAACGACAGGTATACTTCTTCGAGCTGCGGAATGGCGATGCTGGCGCGGCGATTGTACGCCACGTTCAGGATGCGTAGGCGCGCCTTGGCAGCACTCGTAAACTCCTCCCCAAACTCCGCTGTTGCGGCGGCACGAACCACCTTTTCGTTCTCGATCCCGAGCTTCGTCCCCGGTGCGGCGCACAATGCTGCGAGCACTTGATCGGGTGTGAGCATCGTGAGGTGGGCCAAGGTCGCGATCGAGATGTTGCCACCATGAAACAATCGAATGTTGACTCGCATGTAGGGGCGTTTGGCGATCACGGGACCGAATTTGATCCCAGAGGTACGGTCCTTAGACATTCAAGCTTGTTCCTCGTCGATGTCCGAGTCGGGATTGAGGGCGAGACGGATCACCAATTCGTCGCGACCTTTGGCGATGCGCGTACCATCGGTGTCGAACGCTTCGGCGAAGCCGTCGCTGTGCAGAGCAAGCCCGGACACGGGTCCACCGGCATCGTTGCGCAGGAGAAACCGGGCGAGACGCTCGCCCGGCGGCGGTGAGTATGCCCACGCATTCTCGAATTCGACGCTGAACAAAGGCGGATGGAAGTAGTCGTCACTCCCGGCCGCTTCTGGAGTGGCACCCGGCTCTTCGTCGGGCTCGTCGTCGTCCCCGGTGCTAGGCATGCCGAGGTTGACGAGCCATTGGTCGACGTCGAACGGATCAAAGCCGTCCGGAGCTGACCACTTGCATTCGATGACTCCAAGTGCTGCCACACCAGCTACCGATTGCCCGACTTGGTACCCCAGATCCATGCGCCGCCCTGGCTGTAGCTCAGAGTTGGGCAGCGGATTGGCCGGCTCTGTGGTCGTCTTGTGAACGGTGAATCTTGCCTCTTGGTCGTCCGGGGCACTGGTCACGGCGCTCAAGTGGATGCGGCCATCGCCAAGCTTCAACCATTCGAAGTCGGCCAGTGTGGGAAGCGGCAGCTGCTCGTCTTCCAGAACCACTTTACGATAGAAGCGGCAGCGACGCGGTTTTTGGTCGTCGAGGTCGCAAGCGCTTGCATCGCCCTGCACGCAGGGAAAGGCGCTCGGGGAAGAACGCTCTGGGTATACGGTCAGCGTGACTCGACGGTTGTGATCCGCATCATCGCTGATTGGCACAAATTCTCCGCAGCCCGAGAACTTCGGCCCCTGGAAGTCGGCGTCGCTCAGACCCGTGCTGAAGTGCGCCACGTAGGCGTCGCGCAATGCAGTGCGGGTAAGGTCGTCTAATTTTCCGTTCACTTCGAGGTTAGAAGCCGTACGTTGTCGTTCCTTGGTGTGGAAGAGATTAGCGTTGTAGTCGCGCTGAAAGTCGGCAACAGCGCGCTCGCTCAGCGGTCCAATCTTCCCGTCCATTGGTCCCGGGTTGCAGCCCAGACCACGCAGCATCGACTGGTAAACATCGTCTCCCCAGCTCTCTTCGCTCGCCACGCTCTCGAACAGCTCAAGGTTTCCCGTCATGACAGCGAACGTTGCCTTGCCGCGGCGATCCGAAAGCGACTTGTTGTACGCTTCGCTACCCACCTTGTCGGTATGAGCGAAAATGCCGATCGTGCGCTCGGCAGCTTTGGCTCTCTCTGCAAAGCGCTTAAGGGCCGGCATGATCCCAGGCGTTGGAAAGGAAAGGTCGAAACCGAAGCAGCCTGCCGGTAACGTCTCTGCAGGGCTTGGAGGCGGCAGCGGAATCGTCACCACCCCCTCACTCACCACCTTCGCCGACTTGCGCCACTCGAGATACTGCGTACTGCCCGGCTTTGAGATTTCGCCAGCGGGTTTAGGCACGATGCCGAACTCCGGGTCGAAGAAGAACAACTCGACACGCCGATCAAGCGGGTCTTCTTTTTCGTTGCTCGACGCCGTATCGAGCTCTTTGCCCGTATCGTCGAGCGGGAAGCTTTCGCCGCATCCGTGCGCCGTGCCGTGGATAGTGAACTCGCTGGCTTCGAGTGTAGCTCCATCAAGGTCCATGTAGGCGGCTATCAAGTCCCTACGCGTGAGAGACGGGTCGTTGACGAGCTCTTGCATGCGTGCGTCCTCGGCCTCACCCCACCGTCGCGCCTCTGGAATGCCGGTTTCGTAAAAGCTCAACCACGTGTCCACGTCATCTTGCAAATACGCCAACGTCGCTTTCGCGCGCTCGAAACTCAATGGATCGTTGAAGCTCGAGTTCCCCATCGTATCCGTGTGCCCCACCACGAGCAGTTCGCCACCATTGTGGCGCTCGTAAACTTGCCTGATTTCCTTCAACGCCGTCACCGCTTCCGGCACCAAAAATGCCTTACTCGTATCGAACAACAAGCCCTTGAGTTGTGCCAGTTCACAGCACGGCACAGCTCCCAACGCGCGGACTTGTGGCGCTGCACTGCTGTCCTGAACAACGAGACTTGCCTTGTACTCGTCAGTTATCTTGTCGGCGCCTTCAAAGAACTCCAGCGTCAAGGTCAAGGCGTAGTCACCCGGAAGCACGTCGTCGTGTTCGATGCGGCCCTGACTGTCCGTGGTACCCGAAAAGCTTTCGGGACCCGCCAGCGTGTACTTCGCGCCCTTGTGACGCGTGACACGCGCCTTGTCCCACAACTCCACCAAGAGAGTGTTGACGCCAGCGGGCGAACCTACGGTCGCGACACGTTGCAATTCCGTCTGTTTCACCCACTCCAAAAACTCTGGGCCATCCGGGGGGCCCGGCGCAGGCTCTGGACCCGTGTCCGAAAAAAAGAACATGAAGTCGACGCGGGCTTCAGGCTCTGGAGGGGTAGCCGGGTTGATCTCCGTAGAGTCGCCGGTTTCAGTCTTGCCCTGGGAATTCGCATCACCCGTTGCTTGGGGCGTGGAAGCGGACTGCTCTTCGGCGGCTTTTTTAACGTCTCTGACTTGTTGCAGCGTGAAATTTGAGCCCGCGCCGAGAGCTGCGACCTTTGTTTCTAGCAGCGTGATGCCGTTTGCCGGCGGTTTTGCAGCGTTGAGCAGCGCTGCACGAGAGATGGCAAAGTACTTCTCCACCAACTTGCCGCGCGTCACGGGTCCGGCAATACCGTCAACCTTGACGCCCGCCAGCGCTTGAAATGCACGTACTCGCGGGTCGCCTGTTTCACCGATACCTGGTGTTGGAACAGCTGCGCCGCCCAGGGCGACCGACAACAGGTGTTTGTCTTCCCGCGATCCCCAGCGTCGAGCTTCGGCGATGCTCGATTCGAATTGCTTCAGCCATGGAGCGGTGTCGCCAGCGAGCCAACTCTGCGCAATCGTGGCGCGCGCCTTCGACAACGCATCCGCTTCGGCATCTACGGCCTCCACATGGGCGACCACGACGGCATGCTTGGCCTGCATCCGGGTCGCGAACGCCCACACCTCGTTGAGCGCGTTTATCCCTCGCGGCAATAGAAACGTGCGCCCGGCCTCGAAGGCGCGGCCTTTGAGCGTTAATTGAGCGACGGCCGGAACGACGATAATGGTCGTCGATGCGTCGAGTGGAACGCTCACACCGTCTTGCGCCTGCTTCAGCGTGCACCTCAACTCTCCCATTCGCTCGGCTACGTAACAGATCGGAGTATTCAGCTCAAGCCCACTACTGCTTCCCGCTGCTGCACAGCCTAGTGAGACAGCACTTAGGAAGACTCCAAAGGCGAAAGGAACGACTCCCACCTGCCTCTGAGTGCCGCAATTGCGACCCACGGTGGCGTCAGCTGCAGCGCATCAGCTGCTAACTTCGCGGCGCTTCACGGCGTGCCTCACCTCAACTGTAGGCGTTCACAACTTCTGGACGCCCACCGCGTGCACCACGTTAATTGAGGTCCGCACGGCGCGTAGGGTATGTGATGAGACAGGACCGGACACAAAGGCGCCTTGTGATCATCCGGGTTTGCTTCGTAGACCTATCGGAACGGCTCTGTTTTGAAGAATTGTAAGAGTACCTGTTCTCGATGCGAGGCGTCAGGATCCGTAGGCTGCCAGGGTTCAGCCTATCTCCTGCATCCGGTCCCTCGCACGTCAGCGTCATAAGCGACTCCGGCTCTTCAATCCTGGCGCGCTCTCGTGTACTAATAGCAGGCGATGTGTCCTCTATGCGGCGACGAACACAGTCCGGCCACGGCCTGCGCTGGCGAACCGGTGGGTAGCCGCGTCGGACAAGTGATCGCGGACAAATACCGTCTGGTTCGCCGCCTAGGTGAAGGCGGAATGGGCGCTGTTTACGAGGGTTGGCACCTCCGCATCCAGCGGCCTTTCGCGTTGAAATTCATTCATGCGTGGCTTGCAACCGACTCTGAGTGGTCTGGGCGGTTCCGCCGCGAGGCAAGTGCGGCGGGCAAACTGGTGAACGACCATATCGGAGCAGTGCTCGACTTTGGAACGACTCCGGATAGCTCGCCGTTCATCGTCATGGAGCTGCTGCGGGGTGAAACGCTCGCGGAACGCCAAGCTCGGACGCCGTTGCTGAGCGTCGCCGAGTCCGTCGACATTCTCGTGCAGGCCTGTCACGGCTTGCACGCTGCCCATGCTGAAAACATCGTGCACCGCGACATCAAGCCAGAGAACCTTTTCCTATGCCAACGCGATGCCGGTGGAGTCACGGTCAAGATTCTCGACTTTGGCATCGCAAAGCTGCTCGACTCGCGAACTGGCCAGGCCACCAAAACCGGTCGAGTCATGGGCACTCCCGGGTACATGTCCCCAGAGCAAGCTCGAGGTGAAGCTGAGATCGATCAGCGGACAGACATATATTCGTTAGGGGTGATCGCCTACGAACTTTTTCGGGGCCAGCATCTGTTTACTGGAAACAGCTACAATGCGATCCTGTACCAGGTACTAAACGCTCACGTTCCTCGCATCGAGCGCTATGCTGCAGTGACAGAACAAGTCGGTGATGTTGTGCACAAGGCATTGGCTCGACGTGTCTCCGATCGTTACGAGCGAGTCGATGACTTTGCCCAAGAGCTGCTGGCCGCGTTTCGCCCTCAGGCCGTCGAACCCCCGAAGGTCGTCGAAACTGACCGAATCAAGCCCATTGGAGAAGCGCCGCCTAGCCGCGTCGACAGCGTTGTCGGACAGCCTCAACGGCCCGATGAGCTGCCGCCAGTCGGACAGATCCCCATGAGCGGACCCAGCCCAAGTGTCCTAGCGACAGTCGGCGTGCTGTTGATGGCTGGAGCGATCATTTTTTTCGTGGGACGTACACCGTTGTCAATAGCTTCAGATAGCGGGACCATCCAAGTACCCACTGGCCCTATCGAGAGCGTCATGTATTCCGGTTCACCGATCCCGGACCAATTGTCGCAAGCGGCGCGTGACGTGCAGCTCACGCCAGTACCCCATCTATTGGCTTCTCACGACGCCGGGTCGAGGCAGCCGGCGCCTACGACGTCTCGACTGGAAAACCCCGCCTCGCTGCACCACGTAGAAGAAGTCACCATAATCAGCCCGAGCAAGACGCAACCCCCTCCCTCTAGTGCACCCAAAAGCGTGCCCAGCGGAATGCTCACAGTGATGTCTGACAGCACAGCAGCACTCTTGATAGGTGGACATCCGCGCGGGCAGATCCCCACCGAAAAAATGGTTCTGCCGGTGGGCCTTCACAGGTTACTTTTCGTTCATCCGGAGCATGGCCGACACCATAGCTACGCCGACATACGAGCAGGCGAACTAACGGTCGTGGTCTCGCCGTGGAGCGCTGCCAAAAGAGCACCCACACCCCTTGTAGACCGAAAAGTAAACTGTACTCCGCCCTGGGAGCTTACCGCCGATAGCGTGCGAAGAGTAAAACAGGAGTGTCTCCACTTCGGCAACCCGTACCGAT
>CAZNZA010000182.1:6790-9430 GCA_964577325.1 uncultured Polyangiaceae bacterium | reverse complement strand
CCGCTGCTGCCCGTCGCTCCGGTTGCTCCGCCCGTAGCGCCCGTAGCTCCACCGGTTGCTCCGCCCGGGCCGGTCATGCCGGTAGTCGGGTTGACGGTCGGGTTAACAGCCGGTGTCACAGTTGGGTTAACCGCTGCGGGCGTGACCGTTCCGCCAGGGGAAGTGCCTGGACTAGTGGGAGCCACGGTGCCAGTCGTTGGCCCAGTGCTCGATGGCATCGATCCCACGGGCCCGGGGTTTTCGTTGCCTGAGTCTTCGCCGCAGCCGGGAAGCAGCGAAGCTAGGGTAACAACCAGGGATCCACAAAGCAGTCGGGTACGCATCCGACAGCCCTACCGTGTTTGCCGCGCTCCTGCCAGGCGGTGTCGTCGGTGGTGCGCGGCTTTCCTACGTCGTACTCGAACTTTTTCCCGCTTGAGGAACCTAAATACGAATGCCTGGCTACGCGAAACGAGGCATTTTCCAGTCGTTTACCCTCCCGGAACGCAACTGAGGCGGCCCTGCCCTGGTCTCGCGAGTTCCCTGTGGGAACAGCCCCGCCACACCTCTGGGCGGTCGATCACTCGTCGAACAGCTCGTCGGGGCCTTTGACCACCGCGGCGCGCCGGACCCAGTGCCGCAGTTGTTCCAGGTCCGTGGAACCGTGGACGCGCTCCCGGAGCGTGTCGGAGACGGTGAACGCACGAGCTTCGAGGATTTCGAGGACGTTGGTGGCAGCCATGGCAATCTGACCTTCGAGCTGACCTTCGAGCCTTCCCTTTTTGAAAGTTGGTCCCTGGAACTCGTAGTTTTGTGGAAGCATTTCAAAGGCCTTTCGTGCTGCGTCGCCCAGAGCAGCTTCAATGAGGTCGAAGTATAGCACGCGTTTGTCCTCATCAAGAACAGCTGAGGCCTGAATGGCATTGAGCGCTATGGTTACGGCGGTTTCGACGTCTCCTCGGCCATGGGCCATGACCGAGAGCACCGCGAGCTCCGGGTCCCGGATGGCTCGCTCGGCGTCAACAAGTACGGGCACGCCTGCCGGGCCCAAGACGAGGGGGCTGAGTTCGGCGCGCGGACCCAGGGCGATGGGCTGTCGTGCCCAGTTGGCGGTGCGATCCGAGGCAGTGATAATCAGAAGGCAACACGGACACTGAAGGCGCGCTCTGAGGCCCACCACATATACGGGCCAGCTAAAGCGCTTGCGAGCATCCGGCTCGAGCTGCACCTCCACAACGATGCCGAGCACAGGTTTACCATCGACAAGCAGCACGACGAGGTCGGCACGGTACTCTGCAGGGACGACGTCGGTAAGCTCAGCTGACTCCAGCCGCACCTCAGAGTAGACAGGTAGCTCTACGTGCAGCGCATCGCGCAACAAATCGGGTACCAGTGCTGGCCGATTCCGAAATAGCAAGAGCAGCATCTCGTGCAACTGAGAGGGCATGGCGGCGAACGCTACCAGGGACAACGTCGTATTGCCATGTTGCGACAGGTGTCTCACCACCGTGAACATTACCACCGCAGCGCGATCTCGAGCCGTAGCCGTGACTCAGTGCGCGACGCGCCATCGAATCACGAGTTCGCTCGTCGATGTTTGGACCGCAGCGTGAACGCGGGCGACCCGATCACCGTGCTCGATCATGCGCGCCGGCTCGGGCTCAACGTCGTAGCCATGCAACCGGACGCGCTGGCGAGCTCACTCGGCGACATGCTCAGTTCCGAGAGACGCGATGTCTCGCCCGTTGTGGTGCACCGCCTGGCGAAACTCGCTGCTCGCCGCCTCTTCTGGCACCAGATCTACCGGTGTCCCGAAGAGAGCCTCCAAATCCAGCCCGGCGCTCGTGCGCTCGCTCGCAGGGAGCCCGCTCGCCATGAAAATCCACGTCGCTCCCCTCATGCACAGCCCCCGTAGAGAGAGAGCCGAAGAGCCATACCCGCTCCGCACCGAGCGCACGAAGCAGGGCCACCGCCTGAGGCAGCTTCGCAAGGCGACCTTGTGCAAGCGCGCTCGCGGCGCGTTACCGAACGCGAAACCGTTCTTCGAGCGGGTCCACAGCGGGGGAGCTCAGCGCAGAGGGGGCGGGGTTGCAGCGACTCCTCCGGGTGAGCCCGACGCGCTTTGAGGATTTCGGATCCTGCGGACACCGGGGCGAACCTGCACTACCGGAAGCTCGGCTCAGAGCGTAATGGTCGCGGATCCTCCGATTTCTCGGCCGACAGACCCAGTTTGTCTCCGCCCTGACCCTGACAAACGACGCCCAAATGTCGCTACAGGGTGGTGATCGAGCGGTAAGGCTGTATGGGTGCAATGCGTCGCGGAGATGGCTAGCCCACGTTGGGCTCCGATCCATGACGTGAACAGTGAGTATCAAAAATGTCCGAAGGCACAGTAAAAAGACTAACCGATCGCGGTTTCGGTTTCATCGACACGGGCGCTGGTAAAGATTTGTTTTTCCACATGTCCGCCGTTCAAGGCACGAGCTTTGACGATCTTCGTGTGGGACAGCGCGTGTCTTTCACCGAAGGGCAGGGCCAAAAGGGTCCGTGCGCCGAGGAGGTTCGCCCCCTCTGACGCTAGGGTCTCACCACTTCTTGGTGAGACAATTCGTCCGCTCCCCCCGTCTTCGAGCGACATGCTTGGGCGGCGGGGAGGTCCGT
>CAZNZA010000182.1:0-6690 GCA_964577325.1 uncultured Polyangiaceae bacterium | reverse complement strand
ATTCGTCCGCTCCCCCCGTCTTCGAGCGACATGCTTGGGCGGCGGGGAGGTCCGTGTACGCTTGTCGACGTGGATGTGGAATCCACCGCGTTGCCCTACCGTCTCTTGGCTGGTGGGTTAGTGAGCGCGACGACTTGCCCAATATGCAGACGAACAGCTCGCACACCTTCAAGTGAAGGCGCGCCTCGAGCAGCTGCGGCTCTGTAGCGTTGAACATGCCACGGCTTTCGTCCGTCGACTGCGCGTATTAACTCGCAGCACTGTTTCCTTGGACCTACCAGAAAGCCTCGTGGCGGACCGGTTACCCGCGCCGCTGTCCAGTCGGTAGTTGCCGGGTTGACGTCGCGCGCTCCGACGCTACGTGGAGAAGCACCGTCCACGCGACGGCGGCTCGCGTGCGACGCTGCGCTCGCCGCATGCGGATATCCCCTGCCCCGCAGGTGACCACGGCGCGATTGGAATGGAACCTAGAGATGAAGAAAAAGACGCCGAGTAAGACGCCAAGCAAGAGTTCGGAGCGCCCTCAGGTCGACAAGTCCGCTAAGGATCAGCAGATGGCAGCGTTCCGCATCGACGCTGCCGGGCAATACATGACCACCAACCAGGGAGTGCGCGTCAATCACGACGACGACTCGCTGAAGGCTGGCCCGCGCGGACCCACGCTGATGGAGGACTTCATCTTCCGTGAGAAGATGATGCACTTCGACCACGAGTCGATCCCTGAACGCGTCGTGCATGCGCGCGGCTCAGCCGCCCACGGGTACTTTCAAGTGTACGAGTCGATGGCGCAGTTCACCCGCGCCAAGTTTCTCGCCGACCCGGCGGTGCAAACGCCGGTGTTCGTGCGCTTCTCGACCGTCGTTGGCTCGCGCGGCTCAGCCGATACGGTGCGGGATGCACGCGGGTTCGCCACCAAGTTCTACACCGAGGAAGGTGTCTTCGACTTGGTGGGAAACAACATGCCCGTGTTCTTCATCCAAGACGGCAACAAGTTTCCCGACCTCGTGCACGCGATCAAGCCGTCACCCGATCACGAGATGCCCCAGGCAGCAGCTGCCCACGATCGATTCTGGGACTTCGCGTCGCTGATGCCCGAGAGCACCCACATGTTGATGTGGATCCTCTCTGACCGCGCGCTACCGCGCAGCTACCGCATGATGGAAGGCTTCGGTGTGCACACGTTCCGATGGGTTAACGAACGTGGTGAGGGCCGATTCATCAAGTGGCACTGGCGACCGATGTTGGGCACCGCATCGCTGGTTTTCGACGAGGCGCAGAAGATCGGCGGCAAGGACCCCGACTTCAACCGGCGAGACCTCTGGGAAGCCATCGAGATGGGCGACTACCCGGAGTTTGAGCTGTGTGTGCAGGTGCTCGAGGAGAAGGACGAACATCGCTTCAGTTTCGATGTGCTCGACGCCACCAAAATCTGGCCCGAAACAGACGTGCCCCTGATGCGGGTCGGCAAGATGACCCTGAACCGCAACCCCGACAACTTCTTCTCTGAGACCGAACAAGTGGCGTTCCATCCCGGCCACGTCGTGCCGGGCATCGACTTCACCAACGACCCGCTGCTTCAGGGCCGACTCTTCTCGTACCTCGACACGCAGCTGAATCGCTTCAACAGCGCCAACTTTCACGAAGTGCCGATCAATCGACCGCTGGCGCCGGTGGTCAACAACCAAGGCGCGGGCTTCATGCGCATGACGGTCGGTCAGGGGAAGGCGAACTACTTCCCCAATTCGTTGGGCGGCGGGTGCCCGATGACTGCACCGCAGAACGCTGGTGGCTTCGTGCACTACATGGAGAAAGTCGACGGTCACAAGGTTCGCGAACGCAGCGAGAGCTTCAAGGATCACTTCAGCCAGGCAACGATGTTCTGGCACAGCCTGACCAAGCCGGAGCAGGACCGGGTGGTGAGTGCGCTGCACTTCGAGCTCGGCAAAGTGGAAAGCTACGAGGTTCGCCACCGGGTGATCTACGAGATCTTCAACAAGGTCGACCTCGAGCTTGCACAACGCGCCGCACAAGGCATTGGTGTGCCGCCGCCCACGACGAACGAAGCAAAGCCGGTCACCCAGCGCGCGCCCGAAGTAAGCGTCGAGCACCAGAAGAAGCCCGGGGTAAAGACCCTCAAGGTGGCCATTCTCGCCGCCGAGGGCTTCGACCACAGCGCGCTGACGGAGACGAAACAGGCGCTGGAACAAGCAGGGGCGCGCACCATGGTGGTCGCGAAGTTCTTGGGCACGCTCGCCGGCGACGGCGGCGAGGTCCAGGTCGACAAGAGCTTCGTGACCACGGCGTCGGTGCTCTTCGATGCCGTGGTCGTGCCGGGGGGTCGGCACGTAGCCACACTCGTGACTCAGGGCGACGCGGTGCACTTCGTGAGCGAGGCCTTCAAACACGGCAAGCCGATTGGAGCAACGGGCGAGGCGGTCGAGCTGCTACGTGCAGCGGCCTTGCCCGGCGTCGCGCTCGCCGATTCCGCACAGGTCGTCGACAGTCTCGGTGTCGTGACGGTCGCGGGCGCCGAATCCCTCGTCGATCGCGCGAAGGGCGCCGTTGGCGTGGATACCGACCATGGCATGAGTGGGTTTACGCATCGCTTCCTCGAGGCGCTCGCGCAGCATCGGTTCTGGGAACGCGAGCGGTCGGATCAAGTGCCGGCATAGGTGCCCTCACTACCGCGAACGCACTTCGCACTGGAGGGAGCGGTCCTAGATGTAGGGCAGCTCCCAGTCTCGCCGGCCCCTTAGGAATGAAAGATGACGCAAACTGAGGTGGGCGGGCTAGTGACCAATGAGGATTTGTGCTGAAGTCCACCCATGGTAGGTGGGTCGAAGGCTTTGGCGATCGCTACCGCTCTGCTGGCTTCCGTGGCAGCGGTCGGCTGTCTACCTGTAGTCGTTCCGGGCGGCGCTGGCGTGGCGTCACCTAACGCGCAACCGTCATCGTCGAGTCCAGCACACGACGCACCTTTGCCACCTAGCGTAGCGGCGGTAATCGAGGCGAGGATTCAAGCCGGTCACTATCCCGGAGTGACGGTAGGTGTCATTGATGCAAATGGCCCGCGCTACTACAGCTTCGGCAGGAGGGACCTCCGCGACCCACGTTTACCTGACGAGAACACGGTTTACGAAATTGGCTCCATCAACAAGGTCTTTACAGGCCTACTCCTTGCCGATGCCGTGCAACGGGGAGAGGCTTCCCTGGAGGCTCCGATCGACCGTTACTTGCCCACGGGCGCTCAGGCGCCACGATACCGCGGCCACAGGATAACGCTTGTACAGTTATCGACGCACACGTCCGGCTTGCCCCGGATGCCGGACAACATGCACCGGAAAGACCCGCGCAACCCCTATGCCGACTACAGCTTGGACCTGTTGCTCGAGTTTCTGTCCCGCTACGAACTACCACGACCGCCGGGAGCCACGTACGAATACTCAAACCTGGGGGTGGGCCTACTGGGTTACTTCCTGGCGAGCAGCAGAGGACAAACATTCGAGCAAATGTTCGTGGAGCGCATTGCCAACGTTCTCGGCCTCGATTCGACGCGCGTCGTGCTCACGCCCTCGCTGACAGCCCGACTCGCCAAGGGCACCTCCGACGGTGCGGAAGCCCCGGCTTGGGACACACCAACGCTCAGCGGAGCTGGTGGGCTGCGCTCCACGGTGAAGGACCTGACGCGCTTCCTTGGCGCGAACTTGGGACTACTGGATACACCACTCGACGCGGCGATGGCGCTCACCCGCCAGCCCCACGCTGAAGCGGTACCAGGCAAGATCAGCGTCGGCCTTGGATGGCACATCGTGAAGCTCGGCCACGGTGAGCTGCTCATGCATGACGGCGGGACCGGCGGCTATCGCGCCTTCATAGGTCTTCGGCACACTCCTCCGCTGGGCATCGTGGTCCTAGCGAACTCCACCTTCGACGTGGCGGACATCGGGATGCACCTGCTCGATCCAAGTTTACCCCTCACGGTCGACGGATCTCAACCGCCGGAGCAACCGCCACCGGTGCACGCTGAACTGCGGCCTGATGGCGCCGAGCCCCCACGGGTACAGAATCTGATCGGCAATGTGCAAGCAACTAGGTTTCGAGCTCACCGAGGTGAAGGTTGTGCTCGACGGGCTGACGAAGGGGGATCGGTCCACGAAGCGCTTCAAACAGCTCGCAGCGGAGAAGCTTCCGAAAGTAGAGGAGGCCGTCGCGCAGGCTCAGCTCATGCGGGATCTACTGATCCAGGCGACGACTTGCGCCTGCCCAAGCTTGGACGATTGCGCCTCGCGCGCTGAACGTGCGGGTCTTCTGGCCTGTCCACCCGAGTTCTAGCCCTCCAAAGAGGTGAAAGAGCTGATTCCAAATGGCACAATGCGGCGTACACTCCTCCCGCGTCTAGACGCTTACAGCAATGGGAGTTCCGATGTCCGAAAAGAACAAAACTACTTTGCAAAAGGCCAACGCAGCTATCTCTGAGGGTGACGTCGAAGGCTTCTTGTCGTTCTGTACCGACGACATAGAGTGGACGGCCGTAGGTGAGCAAACTATCAAGGGA
This sequence comes from uncultured Polyangiaceae bacterium, assembly GCA_964577325.1. Classification (GTDB taxonomy): domain Bacteria; phylum Myxococcota_A; class Polyangia; order Polyangiales; family Polyangiaceae; genus SZUA-265. Next base: position 2,135 of record CAZNZA010000182.1, on the reverse strand, counting down.
AAAGAGGCTGTTCGGCAATGGCTGGCCACGACGTACGGGGAGCCTCCGCAGTATACGGTCACTGATTCGATCGCCGAGGGCGACTTCCTTACGGTGCTCGGTGAGATAACCCTCAAAGGCAAAGACGGACAGCCGCTTCTCCACTCGTACTGCGACGTGTGGCGTTTCCGCGGCGAAAAGATGGCGCAACTCAGAGCTTTCGTCATCCCCACTGAAGCTTCATGAACGAGGACGATGTAGACGTGCCTCCGGGCGAAGACTTTCACGACGCGGCTACTGCCACAGCGTGGGCTGATGCCGCGGGTCATAGGCGCCCCTGGCGCGCGACGCTCTTCGAACACTTCGTCTCAATCGTTGCTTCGGCGCCCATCGACCACCGTCGCTTTCTGGAGCTGGGATCGGGGCCAGGTTTCCTCGCGAAGCATCGTGCCCGAGTCCGATGACAGCAGCACTACTGTTCGACCTCGACGGCACTCTCACGGATCCTCGTGAAGGGATCACGCGTTGCATTCGTCATGCGTTTGCGGCGGTAGCAGAACCTTGTCCCAGCGATGACGTGCTCCTGCAATGGATCGGTCCGCCCCTGCAGCGATCGTTTAGCGACCACCTGGGTGAAGAAGCCGCTCACTTAGTGCCTTCAGCCATCGCTGCCTATCGCGAGCGGTTTGCGAGCCTCGGTATGTACGAGAACGCGGTGTATCCTGGGATCCGCGAGGCACTGGTCACGCTTCGGGACGTCGGTTGGAGACTATACGTTGCCACCTCGAAGCCCACTGTTTTCGCCAGCACGATTCTGCGACATTTCGAGCTTTTCGACTTCTTCGAGAAGGTCTACGGCTCCGAACTCTCAGGAGAGCGGTCCGACAAGGGAGCGCTGATTGCTCACCTCCTCAGTTCCGAGTCAATGGCGCCCGGCCACGCCACCATGATCGGTGACCGCGCCCTGGACGTATGGGGGGCGCGACAAAACAGCGTGCGGGCCATCGGCGTGCTCTGGGGATACGGCAGCCTCAGCGAGCTCGAGGGTGCCGGCGCCCACCACATCTTGACTCGGGTCCCAGAATTGGTGGCTATAACGTCGAAAATCGGAGATCCGTTGAAGCAACGCAACCGGGACCTCCCGCTGTTATCTTGAGCCAAGCCAAGGCGCTTCGGCTTGGGTCATTCGCGCCTTGACTCCGCCCGATTAGCCCGCTAACAAAACGGCCTGATTAGCCTCGCGGCTGTTCAACGCCTGCAGCTCCGGCGGAGGGCGAGTCTGTCCGTTTGTTCAAGAAGTACCACGAGGACTATCGTATGTCGCCGTACAAGCCAGACACGTACAACAGCGTTTCGCCATATCTCGTCGTCGATGGCGCCAACGCGACCATTGAGTTTCTGAAGCAAGTCTTTGGCGCCCAGGAGTTGCGGCGCTACCCCGGAGACGCCGGTAAAGTCTTGCACGCCGAGGTGCGGCTGGACGACACCGTCGTCATGCTTGCCGATTCGGGGCCACCGGATTGGCCTTCGGTTGGGGCCCACGTTCATGTTTACGTCAAGGACGTCGATGCCACGTATCGCAAAGCTCTCGACGCCGGTGCTGTATCCGTCCAAGAACCTGTCAAGAAGCAAGACGAAGACAAACGCGGTGGGGTCAAGGACCCAGCTGGAACGACCTGGTGGATATCGACGAAGACGGAGTAGGATTCGAGGCGTTCACATGGCTGCTCGCAAAGTAACCTCGGCACGCTCCGTGGCTCAGTCGGTGGATCAGTTCGTAGCTGAGTTGAGCCAACCACTCAAGGCGGACGTCGAAGCGCTGAGACGGGTGATTCTCTCGACTGCCGACGGGATCGCCGAAGGGATCAAGTGGAACGCTCCGAGTTTCTATACGAGTGAGCACTTCGCGACGATGCGGCTCAACGGCAAGGTGCCGCTGCAACTGATCCTGCATCTGGGGACGAAGAAGCGTACGTTCCCACCGGGTGCGATCGAGGACCCGACGAAGATGCTCGCGTGGCTCGGTCCTGATCGCGCCTGCGTCAGCTTCGCTATACCTGGCGCCGTCAGCACCCATGCCGAGGCGCTACAAAGCATTCTGCGGCAGTGGCTACCGCATGTACCGATAGCAACTGGATGATGAATGCCGCGCCGAA
>CAZNZA010000181.1:0-9603 GCA_964577325.1 uncultured Polyangiaceae bacterium | reverse complement strand
CAGTATTCGTTGCACTGCTGCGGGCCGTGAACGTCGGTGGGACCGGAAAGCTGCCGATGGCGGAGCTTGTTGCCATGGCGCAGTCCATAGGACTTCATCGGGTGCGAACGTACATCGCGAGCGGCAATCTCGTGTTCGAGAGTGAGTACGGTGAATTCGAGGTCAAAGCCGCCTTGGAGACGGCGCTCGCGTCCTACGCCGGTAAGCACGTCGACGTGATGGTGCGAACGGGACACGAGATGGCCTCCTTGCTCGCAGCCAACCCCTTCCCGGACAAGGCGCCTAACCGGACCGTGGTCATCTTTCTCGACGAGCCGCCGCCAGCGGACGCCCTAGAACACGTCGTTGCTCCTGCGGGTGAGGACGTGCACTTAGGTAGGCGAGAAATATACGTTCACTATGGGGAAGCCATGGGACGCTCGAAGTTCAAGATACCGGCGGCGAAGAACGGTACGGCACGCAACATCAATACGGTAACGCGCCTCGTTGCCATGTCGAGAGCATGACGTGGGTTCCGCGAGTGTGACCTCGAGCGGTTGGACGAGTTTCTGGCGGCACTTATGACGACGACGCGCTCGACGTGGGTGCCGGTATGGCTCCGAACCTCATTGGAAACGGTCACGGTCGCGTGTTCCTGGGCGCGGTTGTGGAGTACGCGACACGAGAGCTGAACGCGGTGCAGCTTCGCGCCACAATCGCGTCGTGGAACGAACGGGCGCTTCGTGCATGGCGTAGCGTCGGATTCCGTCCAGTCTCGAAGTTCCGGACTAACCAACGCAGCGAGTTTACGGTCCTCGTCCGCGAGGCGATGACTCGTCGCTGACGGGGTGGTAACGGCGTACCAAACCGTTACCTTCGGATTAGGACAGGCTAAAACTGAGCATCGATTTGAACGAGGTTGCATGCATCATCGCACTGCCATACTGCCGTCTCGCAGTGCTCGCCGACGTTGAACTCCTTTGACTCGCTGTCCACTGAAACGACCACGTGACAGTCGTCCGGCAGACATCCAATGCCCAAGTCGAGGGTGAATCGCCCATCACTGTCGCTGGACACATCGCCCTTGAACGCTCTCGTAGCCTTCTTGCAGTTCACTGAGACGTGCGCACCGGCAATCGGATTCTCCGCTCCGTCCGTCACTGTACCCTCCACGACGCTCGCCGGATCGCAGCCGATGATTGTTGGGGCGGCTAGAGACAAGATGCAAAACTGCCAACGCATAGTAATCTTTCGGCACGGGCGAACGCCCAAGGTAGTATGATAACACTCACTCGATATGACACCAACGTGACGCTAAGGCGCGACCCAGCTGTCGAGCAAGTCTCCAATCTCCAGCACGACGGCGACGGAACCCGAACAGCCGAGGGTGCAAGGGTCGCCGCCAAAACTCACGTCGTTGACGGTCAAGCTCGACACCAAGCAGGGGTCGCAACTAACACTCGCCTCATCCGAGCACCCGCCTTCCGGCAGTTGCTCGGTAAGCTGCTCCAGGAGGTTCAGCTGAGCAGCGCCAAGTTGGAGGGGCCCAATTTCTTCGAGTCGCTGGCAAGCCGAACCATCACAGCCCGTCAGCGCGGGCTCGTCCCAACCTCGGTGGACCTGGCCGGATAGCTCCAGCACTCCGTCCGCGCCGCTTGCGATCTGAGCGGTCAAAAACTGCCCATCGTCGATGCAGAGAAAAATGCCAGCTCGACGCGTGAGTTGCAGCGAACGAAGCGCACTTGGAGGCGTTGCCTCATCGGAAGCAGTCTGCTCCTGCTGAGCTTCCGGACCCGCTGGGGTCGTTTGGATACTCGCCCGTTCATCATCCGGAACAGCTTCAGCCGGTTTTTCGTCCTGGCTAACGTCAGCGGGTTCTTCGACAGCGGACACCTCCAGCTCAGTAGTACCCGCTGCTTCGTCAGGGTGACGATCGGTGGGCGCTACGTTGCGATCGTCGGTCTGACCGCAGCCAACCGCCAGCACAAGTGCAACTGCCGGCAACGTACGCTCTCTAATTGATGTCGGCATCGCTCACTGACTTTCGGCGGGATCCCCGCAAAGTAACACATCAATCCGGCCATGTTACAATGGACAATCGGGACTGCCAAGTCGCAGGAAATTCGTAATGCTTCTGGAAACACAGCCCGATGAGCCGTGTTCTCGCCACATCCCGCAACGGCCTCTTAGCAGCCGCTCAAGGCCACGACTGAGCTTCAGCAGCCAAGGGAAGAAGCGAGGAGCAAGGACGTCTACCTGGATAGTAGCCTCTCGTGCGCCGGGCTCTCCGTTCAGCTCGGTGCTCCAGTCCCGCACAGCTGATGGTCGTGAATGTGGTCGCGGCGCACGAATGCTCGACTGGGCGTCGTTGTCCGTCACTTACGTTTCTAGCTCCGGTAGCGTGAGGGTGCTGTACGCGCTATGAGCCTCGTATGGTGAGTATTCTTCGCGTCCGCGCGCACCCGATTGTGGCGCTCAGCTATATGCTACTCGGCTGCGGCGGAGACGCCGTGAGCTCCTCCTCAACGGCGGACGAACCAGCTGGGGATTCTTCCGCCGTCCTTGACGGACCAGCTGAACTTCGTGAATCCGCGCAAGCGGAGCAAGAACCGGGCATCCTCGTGGGGTCCCCAGTACCCACGTATTGTTCCTGCGTCGACGCGGACTACTTCATTGAACTTCACCTCCCCAACCAAGTCTTGCGCTTCACCGGTCCACCGCGCAGCCTGTGGGGCGAGTGCGAGACCTACACACAGCCGTCGTTCTATCGCGGCGGTAGCTGCCGTCAGACGGCTATCTCGGCCTGTGACGCAAGCGGTCAATGTGTCACAGCTACTGAGGACCGACTGGAGGTCGTTACGGAGGCTGGCCTCAGCTTCTCCGTGGAGGCTGCGTCTCGTGATGTCGCGCCGTTCTTGGTTGCGGAGTCGATTCTGGCGAATTCGGATGAAGGTGCTCACTCCCCGATCCTTGGCGAGTTCTTTATTGATGGCACTGGCGTAACGGTGGTGTCTACAGGCGATGCGAGCGACCTATTGCCCATCGAGGGAAGGTTCTCTCTTTGTCTCTCTGGCGCCGACCTCTGCCTGAAGTAAGAGCATCCGCTTTACGAGCGAGCCCTCAAACAGGCGGGCAAGCATCGCACCCATCAGAGGCGCGCCGCTGCGTGTGCATAGGCGACACTGAATGCGAGGGCGGCAACGACTGCAGAAGTTGCAGCCGCCGCCGTCCTCGAGCGAGGCGCGAGCCGATGAAAGTTATTGCGCCATCAAGCTATTTTGCTCGGCCTGGACGCGGTTGTCGGAGCAAAACGTGCAGTTCGCGCCGTAGAAGTACTTGCGACTCTCCGTATCGCCCATCAGATGAGCGCGGAACCATGCGGCAGACGAGGACAATGATACGCCGTCGGGTCCCTGGTACACCCAGCTACCGTGGTCTGCGTTCAACTCGTTGATGAAAAAGGCAGGCTGATCCGTGACCGTCAGGAAGGTATTCCTGACGCCTTCACAATTCACGGTAGTGTCTTGCCCTCCGCAGAAAAAGAGCATCGGCGTGTGAACACCGTTCAACTCCCTAGTGCCGCAAATGGTTGCCAGTGCCTTGTAGCGGGGTTCGGACGCTGACATGCAGGTCGACATTCCGCCGTACGAGTGACCGAGCTGGCCAATGTTGTTCGTATCCAGGCGCTGATAGTATTGGCTGCTTGGATCCTCCGCTTGCTCGAGGATCCAGTCCAAACCAGCGATGGTGGGGAGTGGGTCGCCCTCGGCAGTGGCAGTGCTGAGCGAAGCCACCACGACGAAACCATGCGAAGCCAGATGATTCATCAGGGGCAAGTACTGCCCGCACCACCGGTTGGCGGCCGAGTCGACGATACAATCGGGAGATTTTTGCTCCGGGTTATCTCTATACCCATTCGCCCAAATGAGGATGGGGTGACAGTACTCGCTCTGCTCGAGGTTCGCGGGGCGGTACACGTTGTAGCGTTGCTGTTGTTCTCCGTATATTGGGTCTGGAACAACGCCAGCCAAAGGACCCACGTCCTTGTCGGCCGCCACTTGGAACGGGCCTGCACTCGTGGGATTGGCGCTCGGCCACGGGTTGCCGACGCAGCCGCTCAACGAACCGCTGTCGGTGCCGTCCGATTGATCGCCGCCTTGACCCCCGTCGTCCGTCTGGTCGCTGGTGCTTCCTTCTGGACCGCCAGTTGCGGCGTCCCCTCCGCGGCTACCCGCGTCCGCGCCTCCGGCGTTTTGCGTGCCGTTACCGGACGTGTCGCCTGTATCCGAACCCGGCCCAGTTGCGCCCGGGGCGCTAGTTGACGTGTTGGTTCCATCCGAGTTTGTGCCGCCTGGGCTGGTGGCGTCCGCTCCGCCGGAGCCGGTACCTCCCATACTCGGTTGAACCTGAGTCGGCGCCGTCGTCATCGGTTGCACCGAGCCCGTCGTTGGCTGAGTTCCCGAGGCTCCCGATGCTGGTGCCCCTGGGCTGACAGTCGGTGCGATCGTCGTCGAAGGATCAAGCGCCGATTGCGTGCCGTCCTTCGAATCGGAAGCGCATCCGTGCAAGAACGCGACAAGACTAGCGACGGAAGCGGTGAGAACTGCGTGATTGGTGCTGACCATGTTCGCTAATGCCAGCTCTTGAAGCGTTCGCTTCACAAAAGTGCATGGTCGAGTAGGAAAGCACTGCTGTCAACGAACTGCATGGCTCACGCGGAGGGGGGAGATATATCTCCCCTTCCTTCGGTACAGAGAACATGGGCAGCATGTAAGATTCACGCTGCTATCCCTGCGCACGCAATCGCTCACTTGTTCGCAAAAGGTCAACGCACCAATGACGGCTGGCCGTCGTCACGCCCCGCATCAGTGCCCGCGTCTGGCGTCGCGGGTTCGGCAGGCGTGGACGTAGCTGGCGGCGGCGGCGTCGGATCCGGAGGAAAGCCTGCATCAGGCTGTGGAACGTCAGTTGGAGTTGGGCACGGCCCCGGCACGACGATTAACGTGTTGCCATCCGCCTTGCTCGGTGACGCATGGACGTATTCGATGCGCGCGTCGCCGAACCCGTCGACTCCGAACGGCTCTTCCGCGACCCACACCTCATAAACGACACGGTAGTCCCAGGTTGGAGCTTCGGGATTGGGCGTGTACGCATCGTCCGTTGCAGGCGAGTCGACGATATAGTCGCCCCATCCGCAGCCGTTGAGATTGCGATCCAAAGATGAGGTAGCGCCCATGACCCAGTCGGCGTCACCGACGATCATTTTTCCGTCACCGCCCGTTACTCCAGCGCAAGCGTAACCCGAGTCTGTGTCGTTGGACGGCTCGATGTAGTCGAGCTTGAAGTGCACTTTCAAAGCGCCGTTGGTGTCGAACAGTTGGAATTCCGCATGGTCGCTACCCACCAGGTCTTTGAAGGTATGACTCCCCTTCCCTTTCTTGGCCTTCGGCTTTCGCTTGCCATCTGGAGTAGGAGGCTCGGCTGCCTCCGGGGTGGCGTCGTCGCCCCACCCGATCGCCGTCTCACCGTAGCTGTTGTCCACGAAGTCAGGATTGAACGTCAGGCGCAGGTGGATCCACCGTTCATCGTTGACGATCTCCAAACGCCGTTCGATCGTCGCTGAAAGTAGGTCTTCGTCTGCTTCGTCGAAGAAGCAGGTCATCTCCGCCGGACCTGCTCCGGGGTTTGCGGCGCTTGTGCCCACGGGAACACAGTCGTGCGCCGTGCTGGGGGGGATCTCCGGGCCAAGCGGTTCACCGGCGCCGCTGAGCCCTGCGCCCCGGAACAAGGACGCCCCTCGAGTTTGGATGTCCACGCCGGTGCCGCTGTTGCCGCCATGACCGTTGGCACGGTCACGGGCGCTATCGGGGTCCGCTCCGTTCGTCGAGGTTGCCGTTTCGTCGCTACACGCAACAGTCAAACTGAACGGAACTAGAATCAGCCATCGTCGAAATATCATAATACCTCACTTCCTTGTACAAACATCGTCACCGAGTAGTGACAGGTCGTGAGTAGCCGGACGCCCCTCAGTCTTGCGAGGTTTGGGCTATTTCAGTACAGAGACGCACTCGCGCCGCTCGTTGCAGATGCCCGCGTCGCCACAATCGTCGTCTGCGCCGCATGCGACGCAACTGTTGAGCGTTGGGTCGCAGGTTTGGTTGTCGGTACAGTCTGCTGACGACAAACAAGTCACACACCACCCGCGCTCGACGTCGCACAGCTTGCGATTCTTGTCCTTGCACTCGGCGTTTTCTTTACACGGCTCGGTGCATCGTTGCGCGAAAGCATGACACACCTTGTCTTTCGGACATTGATCATCAACACGACAGGCAACGCACGTGTTTTGCACGCACGCGGGGTTCATCGCGCCACAGTCCCGATCGGAGTCACACTCCACGCATTGCTCTGCGACACACACCCCTCGCTCGGGGGGACACTCGACGCCACCGCATGCCTTTGCCGACTTGGGTGGCGCGGGATCGGCAGTTTTTTTCGGAAACAATTCGAGCTCGCGTGGTTCGCCACACCCGCTCATCAAACCCCACCACAACGCCAGGTACAACGGGCCTGCGCCCCGTCTTCCGTAACGAGTGCTCATTGCACCAGTTTCCGCGCTTCGGCGGCGGCAAACCCTCGGGGATAGACGCGCAGGTAAACTTCCGCCGAACGGCGCGCTTCCGCATGTCTACCTAAGCTGCGCAACAGGCGAAAGTGCTCGACTCGTGCATTGTGCGCTTGCTCCGAACGCGGATGAGCTCGCATCAGTTCCGAAAACCGTTGGAGCGCCAATTGATGTTGTCCGGCTCGTCTCGCCGCTTGAGCACGTTCGAACAGCTGATTCTGCCGAGCCAGCTCACTCACCACGGGTCTCACCGAAGGTCCACGCTTTGAAGTATCCGCCGCACCTGCGTCGCGCCGCTCGATTTCTTCGCGCACCGGTTCCATCCGCGCGGCGCTTTCCGGAGCCGGTGAACCCTCGTCCGAAGACCACGCTTGCCCAGCGGTCAGTCGCCGTTCTCGCCCGGCGCTCCACACGCTCACCTCGCCCTCTTGCACGGCGACACGCGTACGTCTACCTTGAACAGCTCCATCTTCGACCAACACGGTAAACACGGTGCCATGCACCACTACGGTGGCATGCTCAGTCACGACTGAGAGCGAGTGTCGTTTGCCCAACTTCGGAACGTTCAACGTCACCCCACCTCCCGCCAGCCGTATGCTCTCCCCGGCCACGCCTGCGCGCGTATTCGTCCCTGGGGGCACGTCCTCGCGCACGATGGCTGCGTTACTTTCCGGCGCGAAGGCGACCGTCGTCTGACTCGGCAAAACGATGCTTGCCTCGGCGTCGTGCGTGGTAACCACGGCGTTGCCGGCGGCCTCCCACTGTGCATCGTTCCCCAGCCGCACGGGCCCGGCGGCGGATTCGACCGTGAGTTCGCCGCCCGTGACACGCAGCAAAGGCGGTCGCACATCGTTCATCTGCAAGTACAACAACAACGCCGCTGCTAGGGACAACGCCGCCGCTGCCCACTTCCACGGCGCGGACACACGCTTCAGTTCAATGCGCTCTGGACGCTCCGGAGCGGCACCACGGCCCGGGTGTTCGGCGGCACGTGTAGCGTCCATTGGGGACACGCGCGGAGGTTGGTCCGCGGAAAGTTCGGTGCGCAGGGCGTCGATACGACTCACGACGCGACGCCGTCGTGCGGCTTCCGCCTCACCAGATAACGGCTCTATCACCGTTTCTTTGAAAACCGTGAGCGGACTTTCAGGCTCGCATTCGCTCATGATGGCTCCGCCGTGAAGTGCGCCAAACGCTCGGCGAGTTCCTTTTTCCCGCGTGACAGCCGCGAATAGGTGGCCGTCATGCTCAAATCCAACAGCTTAGCGATCTCCGGTAACTCCAAGCCGTTTACTTCACGCAACACTAGGATCTCTGCGTGGTCGGGATGGATTTCCGTCAAGGCTCGTTGCACCCGCTCGAGCGCCTGTCTCGTGGCAGTTATAGTCTCTACGTCGCGGCCTTCGGCCGGCAACGGCAACTCCGACAACTCCACGGCTTGCCCAAAGTTCCTCTGTTGGCGGCGCTGGGTGCGCAGCTCCGTGAGGGCCAAACGCGACGCGATAGCCGCAGCCCACGACACCAACGAACATGTTCTCGAGAACGTATTGCGATACACGGTCGTGACAATCTGCTCGAATGCCGCCTGCACCAAGTCCTCGCGTTCCGGCGAGCGCTGACCCAAAACGCGACAGATCGACCACTCCACCACGCGAATGAGTCGCGTGTAGAGAACATCCCCGGCCTGGGGGTGACCTGCCACTAGTGCGTCCATCAATATCTCGTCACTCCAAGCGCTGGGATCCACATCGCTCATTGCGTGCGTCACCATCGCCGGATCCGGCTTGTAACCAAGAAACTCAACGATCAGTATGTAGCCCGCGCCGCACCAATCTCGCCAACTTCGTCCCCCTTTTTCCCTGGGCTCCTCTGCTCCGCCCTTACGTCCAAGCTAATCGCTCGGAATTACGAGAACTTGCCGGCCCTGCCCCGTCGCGGGACGTCATGGCGGGAGCGCTTCAGAAGCGATGCTGCACCCCCACGCTGAGCCCTCCAGCCGCTGCCGGCACCCGACTTTCGGTCTTGTCAGCGATCCGCACGACGACCGGTGCCGTCACCATCGTCGCTTGTGCACCCAGGACGGCATACCAACGTGGCTGCAACGACCACATCAGGTCCAGTGCCAGGCGCACGCCCGGTTGCCACAACTGCGCTCGGCTGCGCTCGGCCTTCTTCCTACCGGTCACCGTCAGCCGCTGTGCCACTAGGTCGACGCGTGTGAACAGCTGCAAACCCGGAGCAGGGTCTGACATCAAGACGGCGCCAAACCCCAGCTCACTCCACGTCGCGTACCCCTCGATGCCCGGCGCGGACCACGCTACAGCCGTATGCTCCGCGGATACTCCCAAAAGCCACGGCGCCTGCCACGCGCGCCCGTCGATGCGCAGCTGACCACCTAGCTTGGGCGATAATTCACTCATGCCACTGGCCGCCATGAAGCGCGCGGTTGTCGCAACATAGAAGGCTTCGTGTACGCCGCCCTGGGCGACCGATGCTTCGTCAGCTGGTGCTTGGCCGCCCGCCAACAAGGCCGTGGTAAAACCCACCGTGCGCCACTTCTCTCTGGGTTCGTCCGAATCCTGGAACTGCAAGCGGCGCACGGTCGCGTCCCCGTTCTGGTCGCGGTAAACGATCATCGCGCTCTTGTGGGTGCTCCACGTTACGGAGGCAACTTGCCCACCGTCGTGCTCGCCCGGGACCGCATACACACACGCACCCGCCTCGAGCGCCGCGGTGCAGGCCTCCAACATCGAACTCACCCACTGCGCCTGTTTCGGCTCTGGCGCAGAGACTTCAATCGCAACCAACGCTGGCACTCATACTCCTCTACTCTATCGCGATGCGTGCCCGCACTGTTAGTGCTGCGCGGCACCAACTGCCACAAGAAACTCGGCGTCAAAGCCGTCATGCATACAAGCACCGCGCCCGGAAGAAGTGCTGCCGGCCACGGCAAGTGGTGGCACGGGCGGCTAGTCGCCTATCTCCCACCTGTGGTGCGTGCT
>CAZNZA010000180.1:0-9610 GCA_964577325.1 uncultured Polyangiaceae bacterium | reverse complement strand
ACGGGCAAGGCTGCCGCTCGATAAGGAAACTTCGCCGCTTGCTCCTCGTCAATCTCGACGCCCAAGCCGGGTCGCTCGTCGAGTACCATCACGCCGTGCTCGAAGCGATAACCCACATCAAACACCTCGGAAACTATCTCTTGATGCGGCATGTGCTCCTGGATACCAAAGTTGTTGATGGTCACGTCCACGTGCAACGAGGCCGCCATGCCGACCGGAGAAATGTCCGTGGCACCGTGGAAGCCGGTGCGCACGTGGTAGACGCCGGCTAAAGCAGCGACTTTCATCAGGTGAGTGATACCACCGCCGTGAGCGGGCGGCATCCGCACGAAGTCGATGAGCTGTTCGGTGATCAGCGTCGTGTAGTCGTAGATGGTGTTGAACACTTCGCCGATGGCGATTGGGGTGGTCGAGTGCTGACGGATGAGGCGCAGCCCTTCCTGCAACTCGCCGGCAACCGGGTCTTCGAGCCACCACAAGTGATAGGGTTCGAGCTGTTTGGCCAAGCGCGCGGCTTCGATCGGTGTGCAGCGATGATGAACATCGTGTAACAGGTGAACCTCTGGTCCGAGTTGCTGGCGTGCCTCGGCGAAGAGCGTCGGCAAGAAGCTCAGGTAGCGTGCCGTGTCCCAGCGTTCTTCGACCGCCAACCCGCGCTTGGCGGGCTCGTACGGCACCTTACCTTTCGCCACACCGTAGGTATCAGTCAGTCCCGGCACGGCAGCCTGAATGCGGATGGCGCGGTAGCCTGCTTCAGCACAGCGCGCCGCACTTTCGACGGCACTCGCCAAGCTGTCGCCCGTGGCGTGGGCGTACACCAGAACCGCGTCCCGGCTCCGTCCTCCCAGGAGGTTGTACACAGGGGTATCGAGCGCTTTGCCCTTTATATCCCACAGCGCGAGATCGATTGCCGAAAGGGCCGCCATCGAAACCGCACCGCGCCGCCAGTACACGCCGCGGTAAAAGTAGTGCCAGATGTCCTCGATTTGGCGCGCGTCGCGGCCCAATAGCGCCGGAATGCAGTACTCCTCCAGGAACGCGACGACAGCCAGCTCGCGGCCGTTCAAGGTGGCGTCCCCGAGGCCGTGAATGCCGGCTTCCGTCTCGATCTTCAGCGTGACGAAGTTGCGGCTCGGACAGCAGACGATGACTTTCGCACCCGTGATCTTCATGCTGGCGATTTACTGGCCCGGGCCGCCTTCAGGGAGGACAAAGTCGACAAAAGTGTGCGCCTGCCTTCGCGCCTCTCACAGATCCCAACCCCCATTATGGCTGAACCGGATCCCATACCCCGGGCGTCTTCCTCTCCTGCAGTGGAGACAATTATGGGTCATACTCGGTCGTTCATGAAACGCTCTCGCGCTTACTCCCTCATCGGGACGGGTGTCCTCTTGCTAACCTGGTCGTGCAACGGCACCAACCCCCCGCAGGAGGAGGAAGACACGCCGGGCACACCGGTGGAAGGAGGCGACGGATCCTCGGAAGATACTTCCGAAGCGACACCCTCAGGTGCAAGCGGTGTGGACGCGGGCGGCGCGGATGGCGGCGGCTCGAGCTCGGCACCTACCGAACTGCCCGGAGATGCTCTGTTTGGCCACACCGAAGTGCTGCACTTCAACTTCACTCTCGACGAGAGCAAGTGGCAAGAGCTCGAGGAACACGGTAATGCCGAGGAGTACGTCGAAGCGGCCCTGCAGTTCGAGTCGGAACAGATGGGCGCTCATACGTTCACTAACATCGGCTTGCGGCACAAAGGCTCGTGGACCTTGCATCACTGCTGGGACGACTTCGGAGGCGAGCGCAGCTATGTCGGCGAGTGCGCGAAGCTATCGCTCAAGGTCAAGTTCGACAAGTACGATGCCGACGGTCGCTTCGACGGCTTGAAGCGCCTCAACCTGCACGCCATGCAGAGCGACCAGATCAAGATGCATGAGCTCGTAGCCTACGGCACCTTCCGCGCGTTCGGTGTGGAAGCACCGCGCGTGTTACCGGCACGAGTTACCGTCAATGGGGAGGTCTTGGGATTGTTCATGGCCGTCGAAGACGTGGATGGGCGTTTCACAAAAGCCCACTTCCCGCGCAGTGCAGACGGCAATCTCTACAAGGAAACGTGGCCCCACGCCGATTTCGACGAGCAGGAATACCTGGGTGCCCTAGAGACGAACGAAGAACGGGCCGATGTTTCGGACATGCTCGCCTTCGCCCAGGCTGTCGATGTGGCAACCGTCGACGACGTCGAAACGACGCTGGGTGCTCACCTCGACATCCCGCACACGTTGCGGTACCTCGCCGTCGACCGCGCCATCAATCATTGGGATGGCATCATGGCGTTCTACCAACCAGAGAAACCGCACAATTTCTACTGGTATCACGACCGCGGCGACACGAACCTGTTCCGTCTCATTCCTTGGGACTTGGACAATACGCTGGACCAGGACTGGTTCGCGGATCCCGCTCCCGAGTTCAACGTGGCGCCCGTTCCAGACTGGAATCAGAAGCCGCGCAACTGTGACATGCGGCCCGTGTGGGAGCCGAACGGCCCGGTCCGGGTAACGCCTCCTCGTTGCGACAAGCTCCTGGATCTATTGGCAATGGGGTACTGGGACGAGTTCGCAACGGTGGGGCGAGAATTGTTGGACGGCACGTTCACCGTCGCAGCGTTACAAGACCAAGTCGATGAATGGGTGCCGATGCTCGAGCCCTTGGTCGCTGAGGACCCACAGCTGAATGCTGACCAATGGCAGGGGCAAGTCCAAGACTGGAGAGACCGCGTGCTTCCGATGTTGGTTTCGGACTTCGAAGCCTTCCTCGACCAGGGTTTGATCGACGAACCCGAAGGCCCAGCTGCTTTCGAGCCCATTCCCCCCGAAGACGCGGCTACGACCAACGAAGGCTTCTCCCCGTTCCAACTGAACGGCTTCGAATTCGCCGACGCCATCACCGACGAAGCCCCCGAAGGCGTGGCTTACTGGACGGACGAAAGCAGCACCGCCAATCCCTACTGGAACACCGACAACCCCATCGACGGCAACGCCGACTTACGCGTCGACCTCAACTTCTCGCGCATCGAAGGTTACTGGAACGAGTTCATCGGCATTGGGTACTACGGTGTCGCTGGGGACGTCAGGGACAAGTCCCATCTGGTCGTGTCCTTGGCGGCCGACCCGCCCCGCTATGTGCGCATCGCGCTGGCGAGCCCCGTATTCGACGACGACTTCGGTGGTGCTTGGCCCGAATTCGCGGTCGAGATCCGTGTCACGAGCGAGCCAAAGGAGTTCGGCCTGCCGCTAACTGCCTTCGCCTATGCGGCTTGGGCGAAGGATGCCTGGGAGGACGGTCAGGGCTGGACGACCGACGACGACGAGGCCAAGGATTGGGTGCTGCAGCACCTCAACGGCGTTGTTTTCAACCCGTTACCGGGCGTGGATCCCGCCGGAGAGCTGGTGGATGAGACGGATCCAGGTTGGCTTCAGATCGATCGCATTTATCTGCAATGATGGGTTTTGGGCGCAGGTGCTAGGCGTTCCGGGCAGAGCGCCCGCCGGCTGCCGGCTGCCCTGTGCCCCTCGCGCCGTCCTGCGCGCAGTTTTTGCCGCTTTACGACCTAGTCAGTAGCGCCCAATACGGCTAGCTTGCCGGCGCGGAAGCTCGTGCTCCTCGATGAGCCGAGTTTGCGGCCCGAGCTCAGACTGCACAAGCCCCACCTGCCGGAACTCCTCGGCACCCGCGGCGCACAGCGTTGCTGATGACTCGGGAGCTGAGCAGGCGGTAAGGACCGCGAGCCGTCCGGCGAGACAAACAAGAAGACGAAAGTGGTGACGTTATGAGTGTTGTGATCGGCGACAAAGAATACTTCCCCGGAATCAAGAAGATCGCTTACGAAGGTCCCGAGTCGGACAACCCGTTCTCCTTCAAATGGTACGACGAAGGACGAGTCGTTGCCGGCAAGACGATGAAGGACCACCTGAAGTTCGCGGTCTGCTACTGGCACACCTTCTGCGGCAAGGGACACGATCCGTTCGGGCCCGGGCCCTTGAACTTCCCGTGGGACGAAGCGCCCGATGCCATGGCGCGCGCTCACAAGAAGATGGACGCTGCCTTCGAGTTCATCACCAAGCTCGGTGTTCCCTACTACTGCTTTCACGATGTCGACATCGTGGAAGAGGGGTCCTCGCGGGCGGAGACGTCGAAGCGCTTGATGGGTATGGTGGAGTACGCCAAGCAGAAGCAGTCCGCGAGCGGCGTGAAGCTGCTGTGGGGAACCGCCAATCTCTTCTCCAATCCCCGCTTCATGAACGGCGCGTCGACCAACCCCGACTTCTCGGTGGTTGCCTTTGCCGGCGCCCAACTCAAAGACGCCCTCGACGCAACGATCGCCTTGAACGGTGAGAACTACGTGTTCTGGGGCGGACGTGAAGGCTACATGAGCTTGCTGAACACGGACATGAAGCGAGAGCAAGAGCACTTTGCTCGGTTCCTGACCATGGCTCGTGACTACGCGCGGTCTCACGGGTTCAAGGGCAACTTCTTCATCGAGCCCAAACCCATGGAGCCGAGCAAGCACCAGTACGACTTCGACGCAGCCACCGTCATCGGTTTCTTGCGTCAGCACGGGCTGGACAAAGACTTCAAGCTCAACCTCGAGACGAACCACGCCACGCTGGCAGGCCACACCATGGAACACGAGATGCAGGTGGCCGCAGACGCAGGCATGCTGGGCAGCATCGATGCCAACCGCGGCGACTATCAAAACGCCTGGGACACCGATCAGTTCCCCAACAACATCAACGAGACAGTGGAAATGATGCTGGTGTTGCTCCGCAACGGTGGCTTGCAGGGCGGCGGCGTCAACTTCGACGCCAAACGGCGCCGCAACTCGACCGATCTCAACGACACCTTCCACGGTCACATCGGGGGCATGGATGTGTTCGCCCGCGCGCTGCTCATCGCCGACGATTTGATTCAGAAGTCGCCGCTCGAGAAGATGCGCAAGCAGCGCTACGCCTCCTTCGACAGCGGCAAGGGCGCCGACTTCGAGCACGGCAAGCTCACTTTGGAGCAGCTCGCCGAGCTCGGGAACAAGGGTGGCGAGCCGCCGTTGGTCAGTGGCCAGCAAGAGCTGTACGAGAACATCGTCAACCGCTACGTGCGCTAAGCGTCAATTGACGGAGTGGTGACTTACGTCGCCACATCAAAGGGCTACCGCAGTGCGGTAGCCCTTCGTCGTTCCGAAGCCGTCGTTCGGAAGTCGTCGTTCGGCGGCCGTCGTCCACGGCCTGTCGCGCGTCGTTACTCGCCGATGATCTGGTAGCGGCCCGTGACAGCGAGCAGCCCAAACAGGTAGAGGCACCCGTCGTAGTAACGGTACTGGCCGAGGTTCGGAGGCGTGTCCCAGAACTCCTGGACGAAGTCCCACGCGATGTCCTCATCCGAGATGAGAGCCGCCACCGCGTTCATGGCCACCAAACCGGGCGAGTGATCACCCATTGCTCCCGAGCCGTCGATGTTGAACTGATTGAGATGCGTAGACACACCCTGATCGTGAAAGAAGCGCAGGTAGTTCTTCACCCAAGTATCTCGTGCCCACGGGTCGGTATTCCACCACACCGAGTCGAGAGCGATGTTCATGGCGACGCGCCAGGCGTCGAAGCGGAACGCCATGTGATCGCCACCGGTCGGGCTGCCGTCGAAGGTGCAGTAGTCGGGAGCCAAGCCGGTCACCGGATGACACGCCCGCTTGAATAGCTGCCGACTCTCGTAGGCAATATCGAACCACCTTTCGTTGTCTTTCTGCGCCCACCTGCCCCAGAGCTCATAGAAGTGGGGGAGATGATAGGAGGGATCGGTGAACTGCTCGCCCTGTGGTGAGAAGATGATCTGGTTGCGGTTGGGGTCGATCAAAGAGCGGGTTCCGGTGAGCGAACTCTGGTTAAGCATGTGGTCGAGGATGTAGTTGGCTTCTCCCTCGTAGTTGTAGATCCCCGTGCCATTCCCCCAGCGCTTGGCCGCCATGAACAGCGACATCGCGAAGTACTCCTCACCGTCAGGTGCCGGATTGGGGTCGATGTGTGAACCGTTCGTCCGCACTTGCCAGGCGAAGTAGCCGGTAAGGCCACCGCTTTGATGCTGCATGTGGGTTTTGGCGAACTTCCACAAGCGGTCGAACTCCGTCTTCTTGTCGAGTTGCACCGCGATCATCATGCCGTAAGACACGCCCTCACTGCGCACGTCGTCGGTGTCGGCGGTATAGATGTACGCCTCGTCGTTGCCTTGCTCGTAGTAGATGCGTTGGTTTTCGCTGCCGTGGAACAAGACGTCGACCACTTCGTTGACGCGCGCATCCACTTCGGCTTCCGTCTTCCCGAGTTCGACGAACAAGTTGCGGTACTGCCGCGATTCCCATACCGGTATGTCGGAAAGCCCAGGTGCGCCAGGCGTAACGGGGTTAGGGTTGACCGGCGTGGGCGTGACGGGGTTTGGCGTGGGGGTCGTGGGACCGCCTACCAGCTCGAACTCCACGTGGTCGATGAACAAGTCCCAAGAACCATCGTCGTTGACGACTCGAATCGTGAACTGCTGGGTCGGGGGGTCGCCTTGCGCCACCTCGAGTTCGACGGAGGCGGTGGACGAGGTCGTGCCGCTGAATTCGAGGATCTCCAGCGGAGCCGATTCTCTGAGCAGCTCAGCGGTCGCCGTATCCGCACTGCTCGAAGCACCGGTGATGTTCAGCCGATAGCTGCCGGGGATCGTCGGGTACGTGTACTCGAAGCGTACGTAATCATCATTGGCGTACAACCCCACGCCCGGGAAGGGGTCGGTGACGGTGTCGGCATACTCGCCGCCGACCTCGACGTCTTCGGCTTCGAGGCGAACGGGCTCGTCACTCGGCGGGCCCGGGCTCACCGGAGAGGGATCCGTCGTGTCTCCCGTGGTATCGGGACCTGACATCGAATCACTGTCGTCGGGACCAGGATCCGGAATCGTGGCGTCGCTTTCGTCCGCGGTAGGGTCAGAGACTTGATCGGGTCCGGTTTGATCCGAGCTTTCATCGCTCTCGGTGTCATCCGAGGGCGAGGGAGACACCCCTGGCGTGTCATCGCTGTCGTCGGACGAAGGGACATCTGTCGTCGACGGCGCAGGCCTTTCCGAGCCCAAAGGTGAACACGAGATAACCGCGCAGCTGCTGACCAACAGCGCTATATCCAGAAAACGTTTCATCTGCTTTTCCTCCCATGAATTTCGGAAGGAGCGAAGGCAATCACCAGTGCTTCTGGTCGCAGTGTTGGGCTGCAGCCAAGCTGGATCAGCGAAGGCTCAGCAAGGGCACACCACGGTGCAGAACGAGTCACTTCGCCGCCTTGGACTGTATGTCCACAGGCGCCTTTCCTCGCCTGGGATCAGCAATTGTGCGCGGTCAGCGATGATTTTGAAGGCCGGCGCTCGTCCAATGGAGGCAACGGTTAGCAACCACACCCACACCCATCCGCCGTCAGGCGGGCATACGGAGATACCATGAGCGAATCGAATCCACGCAGCGTGTTCATCAACTTAGCGGTCACCGATCTCAAACGAGCGATGACGTTCTTTCAAGCCCTGGGCTTCGAGTTCAATCCCCAGTTCACGGACGACAAGGCCGCGTGCATGATCATCAACGAGACGGCGTACGTGATGCTCCTGCAACGCTCCTACTTCAAGACGTTCACTCGGCGGGAACCCTGCGACACCACCGCCTACACCGAGACCATGCTCGCCGTATCCTGCTCGAGCCGTCAAGGCGTGGACGACATGTACGAACGCGCCCTCGCTGCGGGGGGCAAAGCAGCGATGGACGCCGTCGATCACGGTTTCATGTACAACCGCAGCTTCTACGACGTGGACGGCCACCACTGGGAGGTGCTGTGGATGGACATGAGCGCGGTACCGAATAGCTAACACTTACAGCAAATCCAAACTGAAAGACGCAACATGAATGCAACGCCTTCGTCCCCTCCTAACCTTCCCCGTACTTCACGTCGAGCAACCGGTATAGGATGGGGATTAACCGGGTTGGGCAGCCTCTTTCTGCTGTTCGACACCGTCATGAAACTCGCTCAGGCTCCCGAGGCAGTAACCACCACCGTCGAGCTCGGCTACTCGGCAGACGTCGTGGTCGCGCTCGGTATCGTAGAGGTCGTGTGCCTGCTTGTTTACCTATGGCCGCGCACTTCCGTGCTCGGGGCGGTGCTGTGGACCGGGTACTTGGGTGGAGCTATCGCCACCCACGTGCGCGTCGGCAATCCGCTGTTTTCGCACGTGCTGTTCCCGATCTACGTGGCGGCTCTGCTGTGGGGTGGGCTCTGGTTACGGGACGAGCTCCTACGCCGCGTACTTCCAGTGCGCGCAGGTTCTCGATGAGGGGCGGTCACTCATCCAAGGCATCGAGCATCGCGTCGGCGTAGCGTAAGCCGAGCGTACGCATGCCTTCCAAATCGAAGTGATACTCGTCGTGAGCGCCCAGTCCATCGGCGGACACGACGTGAGCGTTCGGGATTTCGTCGGGCAGTCGACTGATGATGCGATTGTGGGAGCTACAGCATCCGGAGTACATCAACTCGCCGGCAATGAACGGCACGTCCTCGCCCAAGCCCAGATCGGCGCGCAAGTCGGCAACGATTTCCGCGACCTTCCCTACCCACGCGCTTTGACCGGTATCGGACTCGCCCTGGTGAAACAAGATCCCGCGTATGGTGCCGCTTTCCTGCGCCAGCTGAGCGCGTTCGAGCAGCATCTCGTAGGCTCCATCGCGTTCGTCGTCAGGCGGGATCTCGAACTCGTCGCGCCGGCTGGAAACGACCCCTTTACGGAAGAAGTCGATGTCGACCCCAGATATAGCGGCGGGAACCAACCCGATGGTGGCGTCGGGCCACGCTTCTGCCATCGCTTTACCAAACGAATCGCCCGGCCCTACCCCCGTCCAACAACGGTGAAGGGGTGGCTTGGCGACGGCCCACTCGTTCCACTGGCGCCCTAGGCAGCCGGAATCGTAACCTAAAACCTGCACCCGCTCGTTTTCGACCAGGTCCTCCGCCTCGGGATCGGGCACGCCCTCCATGTTGGACTGACCAAACAACAGGAACACCTGCATGCCTGCGTCCGCTCCAGGTCCCGGACCGCGCGAGGTGTCGGAGCTCGATTCGTCTGCGGTCATTTCCGTCTCCGCGTCGGCCGACGTCGTGTCGCCGTCAGTGGGGTCGCCATCATCAGCGTCGTCCCAGCTCCGCGGACCACCGCAGGCAGCAACGCCAACCGCCAGCGCCGCTAGCACAGCATATTTGAATCCGGAACCCGGGTTGGACCTTTGATGATGCAGTTTCATGGGTACGAGCAGCCTCCAGCGGGCAACGAAACTACCACAACGTTTGCGGCGCTGAAAACGTTTCCAACTCGGCGGTTGGGGAAAACCGCCCGTGCGCGGCTACCGCGGCTCATCAGACCCCAAGCTGCTATCGACGTGCAGTCGCGTTCGGGACCTTCGCCTGTCATGACTAACCTCGCCGTTCAACGCGACGATGACGCCGACGATGACGCCGACGAAACGGCGGGTAGCTAGAGTGCGCCACCCGCTGGGTCA